>DKFS01000044.1:695-15104 GCA_002452855.1 Sulfurospirillum sp. UBA6790
GCACAAATTGGTGCGGGAGCAGCTTCTTTTATCGCTACATTGCTTCGTTTCTCAAAAGAAGATCGTAAAAAACTTGTTATTTGCGGTATTAGCGCGGGATTTGCTTCGGTGTTTGGAACACCAATCGCAGGAGCCATCTTTGGAATTGAAGTGCTTATTATCGGCGTTATTATGTACGATGTTTTACTACCTTCCTTTATTGCTGGGTTTGCGGCATTTACAACCGCTCAGTTTTTAGGCGTGAAGTATGTGTATTATGACATCAATTTTTACCGCACGCTGAATTTAGATTTGGTTTTAATTGGGCAAGTGGTTATCGCGGGAATTTTCTTTGGTATCGTCTCCGATAGCTTTATTACCATTGTCAATAAAATAGAAACGTGGATTAAACACGTTCCCTACAACCGCTATCTGAAAGCCTTTGTCGGCGGTATGATTATGATTGCTATTTCATTAATCCTCACACCTAAATATTTGGGTTTGGGACTTAATACCATTAGCAGCGCGCTTGATCCTGTGGCGTATGGCTCACAAAGTATTCATTGGTATGACTTTATTATGAAGACGCTTTTTACGTCCATTACCCTAGGGGTTGGAGGTAGTGGTGGCGTCATTACGCCTATTTTCTTTGTAGGTGCGACAAGCGGTGTAACCTTTGGACATATGATAGGTGAGCATGTGGCTTTATTTGCAGCCCTTGGGTTTGTGAGTGTGCTTGCAGGTACAACAAATTCGCCGATAGCGTCTATTATCATGGCTGTGGAACTTTTTGGAGTGCATATGGCAAATTATGCGGCGTTAAGTGTCGTTATTGCCTTTTTAATTACAGGACACCGCAGTGTTTTTCAGTCACAAAAACTAGCGCTCAAAAAAGCGGAAAAAATTAATATTGGAGAGGGTGCTGATATTGAACATACGCCAATTAGCGTGAATATGGAAGATATTGAGCGCATTAAACGCATTCGTAGCAGGTTGCGCTATCGTCGTTTAAAGTGGCAAGTCAAAAATGCGCGCGATGATGTCAATAAAACTTTAGAATCTTAAAAGCGCATTACGCATTATTCTTACATCTATGACACTGTGAAGATGAGCTTGATAAAATCGTTTATGTATGAAAAGCCTTTTAATGTATTTACATGTAAAAAAGATTAAATCAATAGCAAGGCATAGGTCGTGAAGCTATTTAACTATGTGTATGAGAACCAAAAAGAGCTTGAAACGTTTGTTCAAGAGACGTTTACATGTAAAGAACATATGCTTATTCAACTCTTTTGTGGTGAGATAAATCCGAATAAAATTCAGATGATTCTTGATTATCTTCACTGCACCTTACCCAATAGTGCCATCATCGGCTCAACAACTGCGGGCGAAATTTATCAAAGCCATATTCAGCATCAAAGCATTGTTCTCTCTTTTTGTATTCTTGAAAAAAGCCAAGCATGCGTCTATTATTTTCCTGTGGTAGATGCCAAAAGTGGTAAAAGCGTTGCCAACGAAATTGTCAAAAAAAATACAAAAGTGTGTATTGCTTTTGCAGAGACATTGCGTGGAGGCGATAGCGAATCATTTTTAAAAGCGTTTAATACCGTCGCGCCACATTTGATTGTTGCTGGCGGAAACGCGGGAGATGATTTTACGTTTACTAAGACATTGATTATTCATGGCACTTCCATTGAAAATGAAGGTATCGTCATCGCTACAATTCAAAGTAATGTATTACAGGTTCATCATGATTATTCTTTTGGGTGGACGCAAATTGGCAAAGAAATGCGTGTGAGTAAATGTGACAACAATACGATTTATGCGCTAGATGGAGTGCCAATTATTGATGTCTATAAGCACTATTTTGGCGAAGAAATTTTGCAAAACTTACCCACTAGCACGATAGCATTTCCGTTGGTAAATGTGTGTGATTATACCGAAGTGTGCCGTTCGATGATCGCCGTCAATCCCGATCATTCATTTGTTTTTGCTGGGCATTTTCAAGAAGGAGATAAAGTGCGCTTTGCTATTGGCAATATCGAAGAGATTATGCAAATGGCAAACACACTGCAACGCACGGTACATCGTTATGTCCCCGAAGCTGTTTTTATCTATTCGTGCAGTGTTAGAAATCTTTTTCTCAAAGAGCATTTGCACTATGAATTTAAACTGTTAGAGGAAATCGCACCTACCGTTGGTTTTTTTACCTATGGAGAATTTTTTCACTCCAATGCGCAAAACCACTTGCTCAATGTCACAACGACTACACTCTGTTTAAGTGAATCTTTGCAAGAGCCAAAACAACTGACGATACTGCCTCATCCTGTGCATACGTCCGTTTTAAAATCACTCACGCACCTTGTCAATACGACACAAGATGAGTTAGATGAAAGTATCAATTTTTTAAATCAATATAAAATTGCAATGGATCAAAGTGCCATTTTTTCAAAAATGGATAAAGACGGAACTATCACGTATGTTAATGATGCGTTTTGCACGATTACGGGATATACGCGAGAAGAGATTATCGGTTTCAAGCACAGCATGTTTAGAGCGCCAGATGTGGATCCTCGAACCTATAAGGCTGTTTGGGAAAGCCTTCATGCAAAAACAATTTGGCGAGGCATCTTACCTTATAGGAACAAGAGCGGTGAAAAATTCTACATCAAAAGCATGGTGATGCCTCTTTTTGATGAAGAGGGCGCTTTACTCGAATATATTTCCAGTAGCATGGATATTACAGAGGTCATTTTAAAAGACAAAATTATACAAGAACAGTGGTTAGATGAACTAACAGGCTTAGGAAACCGTCAAGCGCTTTTTCATGAAATTCGTCTTGATGATAGAGAAAAGCTTTTAGTTCTGATCAATTTAGTGGGTTTCTCGGAGATTAATGACTATTTGGGGTACGATGTTGGTGATGAGTTGTTGAAACAAATCGGAGCGTTGCTCTCGCACAGTTTTGATGAAAATCATCAAGTCGCATTTCGCATCAACGGGGATGAATTTGCGTTGTTATTGAAAGAAAACGATACTGCTTGGAAAAAATTGGTTTATGAAAAAGTCCAACGCATTATTCAGTATCTTGAAAAGTATATTTTTAATATTCAAGGCTATGAAGTTGCCGTTCGGTTTAATGTTGGTGTGGCACAAGGATGTTTAGATGATATTTACATGCAATCGCACGTAGCGCTTAAAGAGGCAAAAAGAAGCAATCAAATCATGGTCTCTTATGACGATACGGAAGCGCTCAAAACACAAACGGAACATAATATTCAGATTATTCAAAAAATTAAGCAAGCGATTGAAAATGATCGTATTATTCCTTTTTTCCAAGGCATTTATGATAACAAACTTCAAAAAATCACTAAATACGAAGTTTTGATGCGTTTACAAGAAGAAGACGGCAGTTATCTTGCGCCTTATTACTTTTTAGAACAGGCTAAAAAGACACGTTTGTATGAAAAACTCACCAAAATTATCATTATGAAATCATTTGCATATTTTCAAGACAAGCCTTATGATTTTTCGATTAACCTCACCAAAGGTGATATTCTCTCCAATTCTGTCAAAGAGTGCTTGTATGAAAATATTCGAAAATACCAGTGCGGTCATCGTGTTATTCTAGAAATTGTAGAATCAGAAGGCATTGAAAATTTTGAAGAGATTGCAGCGTTTATCAAAGAGGTGAAATGTTTAGGCTGTAAAATTGCTATTGATGATTTTGGAACAGGGTATTCCAATTTTGCGTACCTTGCGCAATTATTGGTTGATGTTATCAAGATAGATGGCTCACTTATCAAAGAGATTGATACCAATCGCACAACGTCTATGACCGTCGAGACCATTATCTCGTTTGCACATAAAATGAATTATGAAATTGTTGCAGAATTTGTGGATAGACCAAGCGTTCAAAAGAAGTTAGAGCGCTTGCACGTGGATTTTTCACAAGGCTATCTTTTTAGTAAGCCAAGTGCTAGTATAGCGCATTAATGTTTTCAAAAGGTCATACGATGGCATGTAGCCAAGAGCGAAGAGAGTTTTTAAAACAAAGCGCTGTTGTTGCAGGTGCATCCTTTTTTATCCCAGGTAGCCTTGGTGCTTTGGAGAATTTTCCCCTGCCTTTAGAAGATAAATTTGTTCGCTCAATTTGTGAGATGTGCAGTAGTAGATGTCCCATTGAAGTGCGCGTGGTCAATGGTAAACCCGTTTGGTTACAAGGCAATGCCTACGCGAAAGAGATAGGCAATAGCTTGTGTGCACGAGGCGTGGCAGGTGTATCACAACTGTATGATAAAGACAGGCTTGTCACACCATTGATTCGTGTTGGAAAACGCGGCGAAAATAAGTGGCGTGAAGCCAGTTATGATGAAGCTTTGGAGCTTATTGCAACCAAACTGGATGAACTTAAAAAACGTTATGGTGCACAGAGTGTTCTATTTTCTTCTAAGACGGGAACGCATTATAATTTTTTACGTTCTTTTGCCGCAAACTTTGGCTCACCCAATGTTTTTTCACATTGGAGTTCTTGTCCTATTGCCATTGAAAGTGCTTTTGAACACACCTTTGGGGAAAAATTACACCGCGATTTTGAAAATACCAACTACATTGTTAATTTTGGTCATAATCTTTTTGAAGGGCTGGATATAGCGCTTACAAAATCCATGGCTCAGTTTGCGGCAAATAGTTCCAAAAAGCTTGTCGTGTTTGACCCGCGTTTTTCACTGATTGCGTCCAAAGCCAATGAGTGGTATCCCATTAAACCGGGCAGTGATTTGGCATTTGTGTTAAGCCTCATTCATATATGGCTTCGCGATGGAAAATACAATAAATCCTTTGTTGAGCGCTATTGTATAGGATTAGATGCTCTTAAAAAATCAACCAAAGAGACAACACCGCAGTGGCAACAGCCCTATACGGGCATTGACGCACACGTGGTAGAACGCATTGCCGATGAAGTGTACCGTGCCGCTCCAAAATGTCTATTAGATTGGGGACATAAGGCAACCACTTCACCTGCGGAATATCAACGTTCACGCGCTATTATTATCGCAAATGTTTTAATGGGCAATGTTGAAAAAGAGGGTGGTATCTATTTTACTAAAACACCTACACGTATTAATGCACTTGTACACGAGAATATTATTCCCCTTTTAAATGACCCTTTCCCGACCCCTTCTTTATCCATCCCGCGCGTTGATGGTGCAGGGGAAGAGGGAGACAATGCGCTTGTCTTTAAAAAACACGGTGTTTTAACCGCCATACCAGAGGCTATCTTAACAAAGAAACCGTATGCGATTCACGGATGGTTTATTTCTCGTCATAATCCTCTTGTGACGGTGGCTAATCCTAAAAAGATGAAAGAAGCTATGGAGACGTTAGATTTTATTGTGGTCAATGATATCTATGTCAGCGATACCGCGATGATGGCAGATGTTATCTTGCCTGAAGCAACGTATCTAGAGCGGGATGAAGGCATTTCGCTTTATGCCTCCTCTACGCCCTCATATGCAATGCGTAATCGCGCCATTGCTCCTATTAATCATACGCAAAGTAGTTTTGAGATTTTACGAAACTTGGCTGAGCGCATGGGGTTTGGCAAAGTGTATGCGTGGAAAACAATGACACAATTAAGAGCATATCAAGCCAAGGGCAATGGAGAATTGTTAGAAAATTTACTCAAACGCGGTTACGTTTCGTATGCAGTTCCTTCGTTATTCGCGCTTGAAACAGCATCGGTAGAGCGTTTTTGTGAGCGCTATCCTCGCTCAAAAGCTTTTGTGGATGAAAAAGGAGTCATGAGTTTCATGCTAGAGCATCTAAAAACACCTTCGGGTAAAATTGAATTGTTCAGCGCAACGGTAGAATCTCACTTTAAAGGATTTGGTGTTCCAAGTAAAATGGATATGAACGTCAATGCTCAATTTCCTTACACACTCATTAGCGGAAAAAGCGCTATTCATACGAACGGACATACGCATAATGTACCCTATTTACACATGCTGATGCCTGATAATCCAGTCTGGATGCATCCTAGTACGGCACAAAAACACGGTTTAAAACAAGGCGATACGTGTTATTTACAAAATGATATTTCCAAAGAAAAAGTCCATGTATTTATCACAGAAGGGATTCGCCCAGATACCTTATTTGCGTATATGGGATTTGGAAGAGAAGCCCCTTTGATGCATCGTGCACATCACATTGGGCTCAACCCCTCCACATTACTCTCTTTAAAGAATGCTCCCATTTGTGGTGCCATGATCACCAATACGGGTGTATCGATTGTGAAAGCGTAGGAATAGATGCCAAAAAAATACCGTTTGATTTATGATGAAAACCTGTGTATCGGATGTCAAGCATGCAGCGTGGCGTGTCGTTTGGAAAACAATGTTCCCGATGATTTGTTTCGGCTACAAGTCCATGTGGAAACCAAAGGTGTTTTCCCCAATCTTGGCATGCAGTTTGAAAGGCTTTCGTGTATGATGTGCGAAAATCCACCTTGTGTGAAGGTTTGCCCAACCAATGCCTCTTTTCAGAGTAAAGACGGCTTAGTACACATCAATGAAAAAGTGTGCATTACATGTAAATATTGTATTTTGGCGTGTCCTTACCATGCGCGTTTTGTAAACCCCCTTAAAAACGTTGTAGAAAAGTGTACGTTTTGTTATGAAAATAGAGTCTCTAAAGAGCTATTGCCCGCGTGTGTTAGTATTTGCGCTACTGAGGCATTAAGCTTTGGCGATATGAAGCAAACGCATTCTGATGTGTATCAAAAATCACTGCAAGAGGTGCTGGTTTTTCCAAAAGAGCATTTAGGAACAAAGCCAAAAGTGGCGTTTGTGCCCAACCGAAAAGGGATAAAATCATGAGTCCAATGTGGGGAAGTGTTGAGCAGTACAGCGCCATTCATTGGTCGTGGGCTGTTGCAGTGTACCTTTTTTTAGCAGGGCTTAGTTCGGGCTCCATCATTGTCGCCTTATTGGTTAAATGGAACAGGCATGAGCGTAGTAACTCTTCTATTTGGGATGCCATGATTAAATCAGGCGTGGTCGTGGCTCCCATTTCAATTATTTTGGGGCTTTTACTTCTCGTGGCAGACTTAGGAAGACCTCTTTCTTTTTATTGGCTCTTAATACGTTACAATCCAAGTTCGGTGATGAGTTTGGGCGTACTTTTTTTATTTATTTATACCCCTATCGTTTTAGTGTTTACATTACTGGTTTTTGAGAGAAGCCTTTTAAAATACGCATGGCTCGCGCCTCTTGAAGGATTGATTGGCTGGGTCAAGGGGCTTCATTCCTATGCAAAAATGATTGAATATTTTTTATTAATCGCGGCGTTATGCATTGGCTCTTATACTGGATTTTTACTCTCGGCATTGTATGCCATTCCTTTGTGGAATAGCCCCGCACTGCCTATTTTATTTTTAACTTCCAGCGTCTCATCGGGTATTGCTGTGAATATTTTAATTGGGCTTTTGTTTTTCAAAAGCACACTCAATGAAGAGAGTATTAAGTACCTTTTGGTACTTGACTTGCGGGTTATTTTAACCGAACTTCCTTTGTTGGGTATCTTTTTTATTGGACTCTTTTACGCAGGCGGTGATGCGCCTATGGCGGCTAAAGCAGCATTGAGTAGTGGTGGCTTAGCGCTCATTTTTTGGGGTGGTGTCATTGGACTAGGACTGCTACTTCCTCTCGTAACGGTTATTTTGGCACTTAGGAACCATATTTATCGTGTTGTCTATATTATTACTAACGCAGCGGTGGTACTTTTAGGGGTATTAATGCTACGCTATTACATTATTTACGCGGGTCAGATTTATTTAGGATAAGGAAAGGTATGAAAATTTTATTGTTGGAAGATGATTACAACTATAATGAAAGTATCAAAGAGTATTTAGAGCTCTTGGGATACGAAGTCGATGCCTTTTTTGATGGAGAGAGTGCGCTGGATGCTATTATGCAAAAGTGTTATTATCTTTTCTTATTGGATGTTAAAGTGCCCAAACTCAATGGGCACGAACTCATCAAGTATATTAAAGAGGCCAATATTACAACGCCGATTATTATCACGACGTCATTAGTTGATATTGATAATATTGCCATCGGGTATGAGCTGGGTTGTAATGATTATTTGAAAAAGCCTTTTGAACTTAAAGAGTTGGAACTCCGTGTTAAAGAGTTGATTAAAAAGCATTATCAAACGTCTATGGAAGGTGCATTTAAACTCAGTTGCGGTTGCTTATTTAATTTTGAAACAGGCGAACTCAAAAAGGCAGATGAAAATATCATCTTAACCTCCAAAGAGCAAGAATTGGTACGATTTTTGATACGCCGAAAAAATACATTTTGTGATATTGAGATGATTCGTGAGAATGTTTGGGAAGGTAAAGAGATTAGCTATGCCGATATCAGGATGTACATACGAAAAATCAGACTCAAAGTAGGCGAAGAGGATTTCATCAAATCTTCACGTGGGCTCGGGTATAAGATTGATGTTATCGCTTAATCCTCTTCGTTCCGTATTAGCCTATACTTTAATTGTCATGGCACTGTTTTGCGTGCCAAGTTATTTTGCGATTCAAAGTACGATTACCGAAGAGAAGTATAAAGCCTCTCAAGAGCTTTTTGAATGGGTCGATGCGCATGAAAAAAGTATTTTTTCCAAAGAAGAGTTTGATATTCCCCGCAGTGTGAGGTTTCATCTTAATATCTATGATAATCAGCATACCCTTTTATACGAAGGAATTGAACATCATTTAGAAAAATTATATTTTAAAGTCTTGGTGGTTTACCCTTATTTGTATTATCAAAAAGAGGTTAAAACAAACGATAACCGTCTTTTTTATATTGTGGTGCAAGTAAGACTCAATTACGCAAAAATTATTTTTGTGACAACAATGCTGTTTTTTATTGTCCTTTTTCTCGTTTATTTGATGAGTAATGTTTTTGTCAATTCAAGCATCTATCCTTATAAAAAAATGCAACGATATATGAATGATTTTTTTAATGATTCCATGCATGAGCTCAAAACGCCATTGGGAGTTATCAACATCAATGTGGAATTGCTTTCTCATTATGTGACCTCTTCCAAACATCTTCAACGCATTAAAGCTGCGACCAAACAGATGCAAATGACGTATGAAGATGTGGAGTATTATATTAAGCATAACAAAGTGATGTATGCTAAAGAGCCTATCAATCTCTCAGAATATTTAGGATTGCGGGTCTCATTTTTTGAGGATATTGCCATTTCAAAAGCCATTACACTGCAATCTTATATTGAAGAAAATATGCAGGTTTACGTAAACAAAGTGGAATTACAACGCATTATTGACAATACGCTTTCCAATGCGATTAAGTACTCTTATTTTCAAGGCATTGTGGAAATATCGCTTAAACAAAAAGATGAGAGTAGCTGTGTGTTGAGTTTTATCGACCATGGGCAAGGAATTAAAGATTTGTATAAAGTATTTGAACGGTTTGAACGAGAAGATGGAGTTCAAGGAGGATTTGGTTTGGGATTAAACATTGTGCAAAATATTTGCAATAAAAATGATATTGATATTGACATAGAGTCATATGAAGACAAAGGGTCACGGTTTACGTATATTTTCAAGTTGGATAAAAAAAAGCTTTTAGATAACGTTGAAAATGACCAAGAAGAAGGTGCGCAATGAAAGAGAGACGTTTTTTCTTTAGTGCAGTCATCATGCTCTCTTTTGGGCTTATTATCCTGTTTTTGTACAATAAATCAATTTCATTTGAAGAAGAAGAAACCCTTAAAAAGCAGATGGATGCTTTATTGCTAACGTTACACAATAAAATTGAAGAGACGACGCGCGTTTCGCTTGCAAGTTCGGTTATTTTAGCCAAAAGCCCTTATGTGGTTGATTGTTTGGGAAAACAAGATCGGGCATTGTGCGTGGATTATCTTTTAAGTATCAAAAACGCGATGGCACTTGCTAATGTCTTTGAAAATGCACGGTTGCACTTGCATACAAAAGAGTTTAAAAGTTTTATGCGTTTGTGGGATTATCATAATCAGAGCAATGATGACTTAAGCGGTTTTCGTCATGCCCTTGAAAAAGTAAAAAGCACTAAACATCCTATTAAAGGGATTGAGATAGGTCGCCATGGCATGTTTATGCGTGCGATTTCGCCTGTGTTTGATAAAGAGACGTATCTAGGTACGATTGAAACGGTTGTTGATTTTAAGGCACTGAGTACCTATTTTGAAAAAGACGGAGTTGTGTTATATGTTTTGATGAAAAATGAATACCGCACGATAGCCAATGCTTTTCAATATGACCCGAAGCTGATGTTGGATAACTATACGATTATCAACCAGAAAATCAATGGGCTTCATTTTATCAAAGAGATTAATTTTCAAGGTACGGGGTATCTTAAGCGAGGGGATCAGTATGTCTTATACACGCCTATTATTGATATTAACGGCGAGCACATTGGATTTTTTGTATTAACATGGAGCGAAAGCCTCTCTTTAGCCTCTTTTAAAGGCTAAGGTGCTTTCGCGCTTCATTGCGAATACGGTCCATTCCCATATAAAACTCTTTCATTAACACTAAAAAGAGATAATCGCCAAATTCTGTGGTGGTGATTTTCTCAGGGTGTTCTTCTATGGCTTTGGCAAAACGCAATAACATCAGCTCTTTGCCTAACGCGCTTTCGATAGGCGTATTAAACATTGTTTCAAAGTGTTTTTTAGACAAACTTCCATTAAATAAATCAACCATTAAACGATAGTACATTTGGCTATTCGCAGGAAATGTTCGTTGCTTAATAACCGCTGTTCGTTTTTCTTGAATTAAAGAGTCATAACTATCGAGCGCAAAATCGTTGAGGTAAAGGGTGTCTTTGAGAAAACTAAATGAACCCGAACCCACACCGACATACTCTTCATGGTCAATAATATACTCATCAATAATCACGTTATGCTCTTTAGAAAATGACCAACCGTGACGTGATGGATATATCTCTTTGAGGCTCTCTTTGATAAGAGAAAAAAAGTTAAATTCATTGGTCATACTAAATTCGCCCAAACTTTTTTTCACACTGTTTTTGACTAACGAAGAGGTCATAAGTGGATAGACGCTGGTTTGTTCAGGCGATAATTGTTTTAACAACTCTAAATCACGAATCAACCCTGCCTCTTTTTGGGTTGGAAAATTGAAAATCAAATCAACACTGGTGATAGGAAGGAGTCCAATCATGGAGGCAATTTTCTCATACACCACTTCGCTTGAGCCAAATTTTTCATAACGACCTAGTTTTTTAAGCAGAGTATCGTCAAACGTTTGTACTCCAATAGAGAGTCTATCGACAAGTCCTTTGAGTTTTTCAATGGTGTGCGGTTGAATATGGTTGGGGTCTGTCTCGCATGAAACATGCTCAATTTTGAAGTGTTTTTTAACCAATTCTATGGTTTTGATAAGCTCTTCTTCATCTATTAAAGGCGTACCGCCTCCAATGACCAGATAATCAAACGAATAGCCCAATGCTTTTACATGTAAAATCTCTTCGCGTAAGCGTTTAAAATAAATCGTTGCCGCCTCTTTGGTATAGGTAAATTTATTGAAAGAGCAATAAGGACAAAACATGGAGCAAAAAGGCACATGTATATAAAGTAAATAAGGCTTTGCCTCTGGAGGGGGAGGCAAGCCTAAGGAGGGGTCTGTAACATTGAGATAGTGTTTCGTGTAGTGGTGCATAAAATAACTTGCAGCGCTTGTGATAATTTTTGATTGTTGATAGCGCATCATTAACCTTTCTTTATATATAACTTATTTTAAAATTATAAAAAATAAATGTAATTTTTATGTAAATATTTGGTAACTCGAAAATTATACACATCAAATGTGAGAAAATGAGGGGGATTCTTCACAATCAATCCACTTTTATGGATAATAATGCTTTAATTCCAAAATAAAAGGAGTATAGCATGAAATTAAAACAAAGCATGATGACTTTTTTAACACTGAGTACACTTTTTACATCATCAGCACTGATAGCCTCGGATTTTGATTGGATGGTAAGCTTAAATCTTCGTTCGCATTCTGATCCTTACAGTTATCGCTACGGGTTGATAGATCGTTTTGGGTATAGAGAATCTGAAGTCATTTTTATTTTAGATAGTGTGAGAGAACCTGCGGATGCGTATATGATTTTTCGTTTGGCTGAATTATCAAACCGTCCTCCAGAGTATATTTTAGGTTTATACCGTGAGCGACGTTTTGTATACTGGGATGATTATGCTTATTTTTTAGGGATTCGTGATAGGCCGTCCTATCGAGAACTTCATTATCATCATGATATTGTTTATCGTAAAAAACCACAAGTACGTTATGAAGAACATCATTATGTTGAGCCACAGCATAAAGTGTATCCGGAAAAGCGTGTGATTGTTGAACCAAGGCAAGAACAACATCCTCAAAGCCATACGGTTACTCAAAAACAGCCTTATCCAACGCAACAAGATAATAGACACATCGCCCCCGATACAAAGCGAAATGACCAAAAGCATGACTCACACAGAGACGATAGAGACAATAATGATAGAGACAGACATTAAAAAATGAAGGAGCGCGCATGCGAAAGAAGTTAATAGTGATGATGATGGTTTTAAGTGGGTCTTTTTTAATTGGAGCCGATTTTGATTGGATGGCAACGTTAAATCTTCGTTCAAATATAGACCCGCAAACGTATCAATCCCGTCTTGTGTCACGTTTTAATACGCCTCAAACACAGTTAAGTGTTATCATGAAAAGTGTTGGAGCACCTGCGGATGCGTATATGATTTTACGTTTATCAGAAATATCACACAAATCACCGGATTTTGTTCTGAAAGAGTATCAACGCTCTCATGGGCAAGGGTGGGGTGTGATGGCGAAAAACTTAGGGATTAAACCAGGTTCCAATGATTTTAAAGCATTAAAAAATGGTCATGACTTACGTGATTTTGATGACAAAGACATTAAACATCAGGATAACGATAAGAAGCCAGAGAAAGAACACGGGAAAAAATCACATTAAAGCAATGAATACTTTAATGTGATTTGAAATGTCATATTTGAGGTGAAAAGAGTCTCATCAGATGTGTAGGGAAAGCTTTGATAAATAGCTTTTTCTGTCGCTTTTGTAAAGATATTTTTTCCCTCTAGGATGACACATGAGATAAGCTCTCCTTTAGGAGAAATTGTAAATTCGACCAATACATCCCCTTCTATTTGCCCTTTTTGCGCTGCTTTGGGGTAAATTTTATGCGCATTAATGCGTTTGATTAACGCTTCTAAATACGCTTTTTGTTTTACATGTAAAGGCTCTTCACTCACCGATGCAGCCGCATTCTCTTCTTCATGAGATACCTCCTCTGACGCGACGATTGACTCGGTTTTTGAAGCTTCGTCAAAACTTTGGTTGAGAGGTTCTTTTTGCGTAACACGTTTTAGAGTACTACTCTCTTTTATACGCGGCTTTTTGGGGTGAACGTCTGGCTGAGGTTTCAAAGGCTCCACCTTTTTTTCAAGCTCTTTAACAGAATTCACTGTCTGCGGAACTTCTTTTTTAGGTGGTGCATAAAGTGTCATGGCCATGAAAGAAGGTGCGGTGCTTTTTTGTGGTACAAAGCAGTGCATATGTTGGTAAAAAAATGCACATCCAATTAAAACATAAACACTACAAGAGAGGATAAAAGCGGTGCTATAACGTCTCATTCTTTTGCCATAATCCCAATATGCTCATAGTGATGCTGTTTCAGCAGGTCTAAAAAAAAGACAAAATGCTCAAAGGCAATACGTTTATCGACATTGATAAGAATAGGCAATGTTGGCTCAAAGTGTGAAAGCTCTGCTTCTATTTCTGTTTTTTCAACGGCTTTATCATTAAAATAGAACTGATTGTATGCGTCAATCGTGACAATAAGCTCTTCTTTGGGCGTAAAAGGTTGCGCAGATTTTGCTTGGCTTAAATCCACTGGAATAATTCCCTTCGCCACAAAAGAGGCTGTGGTCAAAACAATCACGAGCAGAACAAGCATAATGTCGATAAAAGGCACGACATTGATGGTTTCAAAGCGATGTATTTTCATGCGCGTGTATGTCCCAAAGCATTAAAATTTTCTCAATTTTTCGTACCAAATGGTTATAGAAAAAAATCGCAGGAATGGCAACGACTAAACCCATTGCCGTCGCTTTGAGGGCAAGTGCTAGTGAAGACATAATGATTTTGACATCAATCTGCCCGCTTTGTCCCATCGTGTAAAACGTGATAATAATGCCACAGACTGTTCCTAAAAGCCCAATGTATGGAGCATTGGAACCAAATGTGGAGAGAATGTGGATGTGATTGCTCACATCCATTTCGAGTTTTTCTTTACACGAATACGCTTGAATGTTTAAAGAGC
>DKFS01000041.1 GCA_002452855.1 Sulfurospirillum sp. UBA6790
TACAAAGCGCTCTTGCCAAACTTTCCAGTTACAATGCACAACGTACCATGCACGATGCAACGCCAGAGAGTGCTCATATGTTTATTATCAATCCCTTTTCGGGTAAAAATATCTCATTTGCTTCACTTTTTTCAACACATCCTTCAACAGAAGATAGAATTGCAAGGTTGGAAGAGTTAAAATTTGAGATTCGTTAAAACTATTATTGACAGGTAAAGGATTTAAAATGAAACGCTCTTTAAAAGAAATTCCAAGTACACCCCTTCAAGCAGGCGAAGGTGCGAGCATGCAAATGCTGATTGCACCTAGTGTTGAAACGAACTTTGCAATGCGTAAATTTGTCATTCAAAAAGGCGGTCATATGCCACTTCATACCAATACTGTTGAACACGAACAATATGTCTTGGCAGGTAAAGCGCGTGTGCGTTTGGGAGATGAGAGTTTTATCGCTGAAAAAGACGATGTGTTGTTTATTCCCGCTGGTGTGGCGCATGCGTATCAGGTCATTGGGGATGAGGATTACGAATTTTTATGTTTAGTGCCTAATCAAGATGATACCATCGAGATGGTAAAAACGGGCAATAGTTGTGGCTGTTAGAGCGCATCTTCGCCCTATCATCGCAGGAATTTTTGTTGTTTTTTCATGTTTAGGATTGGCTCGTTTTGCGTTTGGTATGATACTTCCTAGCATGCAAGGCGAGCTTTTGATGAATGCTACGGAGGCGGGCATTGTTGGTAGTGCTAACTTCGTAGGGTATTTTATTGGGTTATTTGTAACCTCTTCGTGGTATAAAAAATACGGTGCAGCAATTCTTATCTCAAGGGCACTGTATACTCAAGCGTTTAGCATGATAGCCATGGCGCTTGTTCCGCATTATCTTCTTGCCGCACTTATTTTTGCAATAACGGGTTTCTTTGGCGCATTAGCCAATATCGCGATTATGACGTACATTGCGCAAGTCGTTCCTGTTTCCATTAAAGGTAAAGCAACGGGATTGGTGGTGGCAGGCATTGGTTTGGCAATAATTATGAGTGGGTTTGTGGTTCCAAAATTGGAAAATTTAGCGTACCCTGAATGGCGCACTGGATGGATTTTTTTTGCATTACTCATCATTATCAGCGGTTTTTTTTCGTATAGAACCCTCTCATTATTTCCTATTCATACGTCTTTAACAACGCATCATGATAGCCTGAAATTAAAAGAAATTTTTACGTCATGGCCTTTTGTAAAAACAGGAATATTATTTAGTATTTTTGGTATGAGCGCCATTATGTATATGACTTTTTTCGTTTTAGCGGCTGTACGAAAATGGGGTGTGAGCACTGAAATTTCAGGAACATTTTGGTCGATTTTAGGATTTGCCAGTCTTTTTTCAGGACCACTCTTTGGTATGATAAGCGATAGAATAGGGCGTTATAAAACACTAGGCATACTCTTTTTTTTACAAGCGTGCGCGCATGCACTGATTGCTTCATCGTTGCCTGCTTCGTGTTTATTTATTTCCGCAGCTCTTTTTGGACTTTCGACGTGGGCTGTGCCTTCCATTATGGCAACACTCAGTTCAGAACTTTTTGGAGTAGAACACACCGCTCGTATTTTAAGTTTAGTCACACTTTTCTTTGGTATTGGGCAGATTGTAGGGCCGTTACTTTCGGGTATGATGATTGATATAACAGGCGATTTTAGTGTAAGTTTTATCACCTCTTCGGCGATGTTGCTTTTAGGTGTGGTACTTGCTTTAACAAGCCTCAAAAAAGAGGCTTGTTAAGCAAAAAATTTATGCAATCGTTTGAAGTTGGTCTTTTGCTTTTTCAGGATTCATGTCATCGACAATAACCGCACAAACAGCATCACCTGTAATGTTAAGGGCGGTTCGAATCATGTCAAATACACGGTCCAACGCAAATAAAAGAGGCAATCCCTCGATTGGAATTCCCGCCGCTAATAAAACGGCAACGACAAGAAATGAAGGGCCAGGAACACCTGCTTGTCCGACAGCTCCCAATGTTGCTGTAAAAATAATCGCTAAGTATTCTGTGATACCTAAATGCATGCCATAAATTTGTGCAAAGAAAATCGCAACCAATCCATAATAGATAGCATTACCGCTCATATTGATGGTAGCACCCAGTGGAAGGACAAACGAACACGTTGTTTTAGAAATTTTAAGGTCCACTTCACATGTTTCCATATTGACAGGTAACGTTGCCATAGAAGAAGCAGTTGTGAGTGCAACAGTTTGAGGTTTTTTCATGGCTGAGATAAATTTCATCACAGGCATTTTTGAGAAAAATTTGATGCACAGTGGATAAAAAACAAAACCAAAAAATAAAATTGTACCGACATAGACAATGAAGAGTTTCATAACAAGGACCAAAGCGTCAAAGCCGAATGTTCCAATAGAATCAGCCATTAAACCAAAAACACCTAATGGCGCGAGTTTCATTACAGCTTCAACCATCCAGATTAATGCTTGAATAATGCTCTCCAAACCAGACACTAAAGGCGTTTTTCGTGTGTTTGGAAGTTTAGAGAGAGCGATACCAAAAAAGAGACAAAAAACTAAAACTTGTAAAATATTGGCATCGTTGAGTGATTTGAAAATATTGGTTGGAACCATACCTAAGAGTGTTTCGACGGCGCCAGGAAGTGTTCCTTGTGAAGCATATTCATTCGAAAACATGTGTTTAACACTGCTAAGATCAAGTCCAACACCCGGTTCAAAAACCGCACCAGCAAAGAGTGAACAAGCAACCGCAGCAGCAGAGGTAATAAGGAAAAAGAGGAGCGTGTAAACACCCATTTTACCAGCGGTTGGGCTATCGCCTAAGTTGGCAGCGCCTGACATCATCGAAAAGGCAACCAATGGAATAACAAGCATTTTGATTAAATGAATAAAGAGATCACCCAGTGGTTTGAAGATTACGGCATTTTCACCCATAACCACACCAGCAATAGCGCCCAATACCATTGCAACGAGAATTTGTAAACCCGTGTTTCTCATAAAAGAACTTTTGTGCACATTAACCCTTTGTAGTAAAATTAAAAAAATCTTTAGGATTTTATCTAATTAAACTGAAAAAAATATGATGTGCTTATTTGGAAGGTAATGCCAAAAGACTTTGAACATAAACGTAACCGTCTTCCCATGCTCCTAAATCGCTAGCAGTGTTTATATGCCCCAATTTACCCATATCGACCAGTTTGCTTCCCCAAGCATGAGAGAGCCTTTGAGAATAAGCAAATGATGCATAAGGGTCGTTGCTACTTGCAAGTAAGATACTAGGAAAATCAAAGTGCTCCATTGGCGTTGTGTGAAATCCTTCTGCAATGGATGGAAAAATGGGCTCTTCAGGATTAGGTGGTGCTACGATGAGAGCGCCTTTGATAGGTGTATGCTGTTGTGCCGCCCAATGCGCAACGACAAGACACGCAATACTATGAGCAACCAAAACAACAGGTTTTTCGCAATTTTGCAAAGTAGTCTCAAGTTTAGCTACCCACTCTTCTGCGATAGGATGTTCCCAATCGCGTTGTTCGACGCGTAGAAAAGAGGGGTTTGCTTTCTCCCATAATGTTTGCCAATGTGTTTCACCAGAGCCTTGATAGCCAGGAAGAATGAGTGCTGAAGGGGTCATATAATTCCTTTTTTTTAATTAAGAATTATACTCTAGGCTCACTTAAGAGGTCTTAGGTTATGATAATCAAAAAGGAGAATACCATGAAATTAAACCCGCATTCTACGGCATTACTTCTTGTTGATGTTCAAGAGCGTCTTTTTTACCATATGCATGAATATGCAACACTCGAAAAGCGCTTAGGAACACTTCTTCAAGGCTTACAACTGCTTCACATTCCCATTTTTTGCAATCAACAATATACAAAAGGACTGGGTGAAACAATACCTTCTCTTCGTGAAATATTAGGCGAGCATCACGTATATGAAAAAAAGACATTTAGTTGTTGTCACAATGAAGCCATTATGAGTGCTTTAAAACAACAAGGCATTGAGAATGTCATTTTAGCGGGAATTGAGACGCATATTTGTGTGTTACAAACGGCACTTGATTGTTTAGATGCATCGTTTCAGACAATCGTCTGCGCTGATGCAACATCTTCTCGAAAAATTAGTGATTATGAAATTGCAAAAACACGTTTCATCCAAGAGGGTATTCGTTTAAGTAGTGTTGAATCTCTGCTGTTTGAATTGATGCAAAGTGCAGAGCATCCAGCCTTTAAAGCAATCAGTACGTTAGTGAAATAATTTTTTACATGTAAAGAAATCGATTAGGATTTCTTTACATAGTAAGAGAGACGATTTTCCGTAAATTTTGTGAAAAATCGATTTTCGGGAATAATATCAGCATGTCCTAAAAAGAGTTTGCCTTCGGGTTTTAAGAGTGAAGCAAAGCGCTCAATCGTTTTAAGGCGAAAATCATCGTCAAAATAGATGAGCATATTGCGGGAGAAGATGATATCAAAAGTGCCTAAAGCAAGAAAGTCATGCTCAAAAATATTGACTTTCTTAAAACTCACCGATGAAAAAAAAGAGGATTTTACACGGTAATGTCTCTCTTCTTGGGTAAAAAATTTATCCTTGAGCCTTGCTTCGAGCTTGTGCAATGAACGTTCTGAAAAAAGACCTTTTTGTGCTTTTTCAATCGCTTCTGAGTTGATGTCAATTCCTGTAATGCTAAATTCTCTTGGCTCTCTACGTCTTTCTTGGAGCATCATCGAAAGCGAATAGACTTCTTCACCAGAAGCACAAGGCGCACACAAAATTTTAACATTGGGGATGGCGAGCGCAAAACTGATGGCTAATTCAAGTTGCGACTCTTCACGGTAAAAATAGGTTTCATTGACTGTCACTAAATCAATCAAATCTTGACGCAATGTTTTATCGTGTTGCAGCAATTCAAAGAGTTTACGAAAACTGTATATCTCTTTGCGTTCACAAAAAAGGCGCAATTTTGTCTCGATGACACTGTTCTTAGCAAAGAGGTCTACGCCAATTTCGCGTTTAATATAGTGTAAAACATCATTGAGTCCAAAGGTATTGAACTCTTCAGGTTGTTTGATGCTCTGCGTTGTTGCAAGAGGAGTTTCTTTTTTCTTTTTCCAAAACAACATTAGGATTCTCCAAATTTTTGAATGGCACACACAATTTCATCAAGAGGCATCGAGGTTATATGTGGATTAATTTCCACGGCACGTTTAGGCATTCCATAAACTATGGCACTTTTTTCACTTTCTGCAATGCATGTAGCACCATTTTTTTGTAATTCACTGAGTCCATAGGCTCCATCATGTCCAATACCTGTCAGTAAAACAGCTAAAACATCCATGTTTCCTAAACACTCCAGTGCGGAACAAAACAGCGTATCGATGCTAGGATTGTAAGGTGTTTGACCTTGTTCTGTCGGTTCTGCTCTTAATGTACGGTGTTCATTTTTGATTTGACAGTGTTGAGGACAGATATAAATGTGCCCTTTTTCCAAGGTCATTTTTGTATCTAACGCATGAACAGGGAGTAAAAGTTCCGTTTGAAATTGGTTAATAAAGCTAGGAATAAAGGTGCTATTCATATGCTGGGCAATCACAATAGCGCTGTTAAAAGAGGGCGTAATAGAAGATAATATTTTTTTGAGGTGACCGGGACCTCCTGTGGAGGCACCGATCAAGACAACTTTGGGCGACATAGGGCTCCGATTATTTTTTATTTTCTTCTATTAACCAATATAGATTCATTCTAACCCCTGCACCAGTTGCGCCTGCTTGGTTATATCCCCATGCTTTTTCAAGATACGCAGGTCCTGCAATATCGAGATGGAGCCATTTATCTTTGTGCTCTTCTTCAATAAAATTGTCCAAGAAAAGTCCAGCAGTAATAGCGCCACCGTAACGACTTGAGCTGATATTTGACATATCAGCGACGTTACTTTTAAGCAGTTTTTTGAGGTATTTATTAAATGGCAAGACGCCGCTTAATTCACCGCTTTTATCAGCCGCTTTACGCATAGAGTGTTTGAGTTCACTATTGTGTCCCATAATACCTGTTGTGTATTCGCCAAGGGCTACAACGCACGCGCCTGTTAATGTTGCCATATCAACGAGCAAGTCCGGTTTTAATTCTTGGGCATAGCACAGACAATCTGCAAGGACAAGACGTCCTTCTGCATCGGTATTGCGCACTTCAATTGTTTTACCATTTTTAGCTATGAGAACATCATCAGGTTTATACGCATTGCCACCAATCATATTTTCCGTTGCGCCAATGATGGCATGGATTTCATAAGGCAATTCCATCTCAGCCGCACCTTTTAAAATCGACATGACAGCTGCGCCACCGCTTTTATCGGCTTTCATGGTTACCATATGTTCGCTTGGCTTAAGGCTAAGTCCACCGCTATCATATGTTAAGCCTTTTCCGACATAGACAAAACGTTTTTTCGGATTGGCAGGTGTGTAACTTAAATGAATAAGGCGTGGGGGATGTACACTGGCACGATTAACTGCAAGGAACGCATTCATGCCTTGTTCTTTTAAAAATGTTTCATCCATAATTTTACATGTAACGTTAGGAATAGAGGTTAATGTTTGTGCAATATTGGCTAATGCAATCGGTGTCATATCATTTGGAATGGTATTGACTATCTCTTTTGCAAAATTGGTCGATTCTGCGATAATTTGACCCACTTTAACCGCTTTTGTGGCTGTCTCTACAGAAAGGTCTACACGCGCATAGTCTTCAAGGCAAATATAAATTGTCTCAAGTTTGGATGGCTCTTTTTTCGTTTTATAAAGATCAAACGTGTAGCTTCCTAGCGTAAATCCTTCGGCAAGCGCTTTGATATTAATACCAGGGCAATCATTAGAATACGTACCAATCGCAACACTTCTAACGGTTGTTTTCTTCAAAGCTTCATACGCTTTGCATG
>DKFS01000042.1:0-438 GCA_002452855.1 Sulfurospirillum sp. UBA6790
TTCAAAGCTTCATACGCTTTGCATGCACCTAGTCGGATATCTTCACTCTCTAAAGAGTCACATCCAACATAGAGTATTTTACTTTCGGGAATAAAAAGAGATTCTTCATTTTCCGCTTTAAACCCTAAAAGCTCTAAACTTGCTTTATCATGAACCCATACGTGATCTAAATTTTTGTTAATAACAAAAACGATTTTTGCATCAGCAGATGTGTCAAAAAGTTTTTGATTGAGTATTTCAATTTTCATGTTTTTCCTTAAATGTCTTATCAGCAACTTTGTGAAAATAATAATAGATGCTTCCTCCAATGCTTAATGCTAAAGGAATAGCAAAATACCAATGGGTTTTTGCCCAATGTAAAACGATGAGGATTTCATCACCAAAAAACCATGCGGGGAAAATGGTAACCGTAGCCCAACACCATGCAGAGAAAAGATT
>DKFS01000042.1:525-12546 GCA_002452855.1 Sulfurospirillum sp. UBA6790
CGGTAAACATAGCGTTTATTAAAGCGTCCAATATAAAAATAGACTTGATCCCCTGCAAATCCACCAAGTCCAGCCACAAAAATGGAAATAAATATATTCATATCTCCCGTATGCGAGAAAAGACCAGCCATAATCAGACCACTTTCTCCCTCTAACATACTCCAGATAAAAAGAATAACGTATCCAAACTCTTTCATCCATTCAATTAGTTGGGCTTCCATAGGGTACCTACTTTATATCAAGAATGGATTTAGCTTGAACCATATCTTTATCGCCGCGACCGGATAGATTGACTATGATAACCTTGTTTTTGATCTCTTCTTTTGGAATTTTTTTAAGATAAGCAACCGCATGAGCACTTTCAAAAGCAGGGATAATGCCTTCTTTACGACTCAACCATACAAAAGCATCTAATGCCTCTTGGTCAGTAATATTGTCATAAATCGCAGCACCCAACTCTTTTAAATGAGCATGTTCTGGTCCAATGCCGGGGTAATCTAATCCGGCAGAAATAGAGTGTGCTTCTAAAATTTGTCCATCATCATCTTGAAGTAAATAGCTCATTTGTCCATGTAAAACACCCGGACTTCCTTTGGCAAGACTGCACCCATGTTTATCGGTATCAATGCCCAGACCACCGGCTTCAATGCCCACGCACGTGACCCCTTCTTCTCCTAGGAATTGACTAAAAATACCCATGGCATTACTGCCGCCGCCAATGCATGCTACGACCATATCAGGCAGTTTTTTTTCTCTGACCAAAATTTGCGCTTTGGCTTCGTAACCAATGATGGCTTGAAAATCACGTACCATCATCGGGTAAGGGTGAGGACCTGCCACGGTTCCTATGATGTAAAAAGTGTCTCGTGCATGCGTTACCCAATAGCGAATAGCCTCATTCATGGCATCTTTTAATGTTTTACTACCACTTTTAACGCTGTGGACTTTTGCGCCCAAAAGTTTCATGCGAAATACGTTGAGTTCTTGTCTTTCAACATCTTTCTCGCCCATAAAAACTTCACATTCAAGTCCTAAAAGTGCTGCGACAGTTGCTGTTGCAACACCATGTTGTCCAGCGCCCGTTTCAGCAATCACACGTTTCTTACCCATTTTTTTAGCGATTAAGCCTTGGGCAATGGTGTTATTGATTTTATGAGCACCGGTATGGTTTAAGTCTTCACGTTTGAGATAAACTTTAGCCCCTAATTCATGTGAGATGTTTTTTGCAAAATACAACGATGATGGGCGACCTACATACTCATTTAAGTAGTGATTGACCTCTGTCCAAAAATTTTCATTAAAACGCAGTGTTTGGTACTCTTTTTCCAATTCTAAAAGAATTGGCATAAGGGTTTCAGGGACATAGCGTCCGCCAAAAATTCCAAAGTGTCCGTTGGTATCAGGGTCAAATTTTGAAGCTCTAGGAATATACATTAAAACACCTCTAAAACAGAATAAACAGAAGTATTTTTCTTGATATCAAGGTCACCTTGCAAAAATGTCAGGTTAATGACAAAACAGGCTTCAATACACTGTGCACCTGCTTTATTGATTAGTTTTACCGCCGCAGTCGCTGTGCCGCCTGTTGCTATAAGATCGTCAATTAAGAGTACTTTTGGTTTTGTGGTATTTGTTGCGGAGAATGCATCAATATGAATACAAACTTCATCGACACCGTATTCTAAAGAGTATTTTTCACTAATGGTTGTATAAGGGAGTTTGCCAGGTTTTCGAATAGGAACAAAACGCGTGCGAAGACGTGCCGCAAGTGCTGCGCCGAAAATAAATCCACGACTTTCAATGCCTGCAATATAATCAATAGATGTCTCTTTATAACGTTCAACAAGATGGTCAAGTAGGAGATTGAAAGCTTTTTCATTATTGAGAAGAGTTGTAATATCTTTAAATTTTATACCTGGTTTGGGGAAGTCTTCAATTTCTCGAATGGAATTAAGAAGATACTCTTTATCAGCTTCATTTAAAAGATTCATCAATAGCCTTTATTTAGAAATTTTAATAGAAAAAAATGGAAAGAAAAAATCAAAGCCAATGAAAATGCCATTATAAAAGTGCCTCGATCTTTCCTTCAAGTTCTTTGATGTGTTGGCGGAGTTTATCGCCTTCCATACGGTATTGGCTGTTTCGTGTACGTAATGACTTGAGGTCATTTTTGACTTTTTTGAGTTCATCGCTTAAAATATCGATATTGCCCAAAGAGCGTTGTAATTGAACTTGATACTTGCGAATAACCACTTCAGCATCATTAAGCGTTTGTTTGACAACAATATTACTACGCTTCTCTTTACGGAGCAATGTTTTAAAATAAAACACCATAATCAATAAATAAAGACATGCGGAAAAAAGTACCGTTGTTATGACCCATTCAAGTACCATGTTATAACTCTATTTTTTCAACACGCAGGGCATGTCTGCCACCCTCAAATGAGGTTTTACACCATGCGTCTATCATAGACTCAATGACGCCAAGTCCAACGATTCGCTGACCAAAACACAAGACATTTGCATCGTTATGTGCGCGTGCCATTTGTGCCGTGTAGGCATCATGGCAAAGTGCTGCGCGAATTCCTATGTGCTTATTAGCCGCTAAACTCATGCCGATTCCAGAACCGCAGATTAAAATACCTTGTGTGTGAGGGTTATTGATGACTTCAGTGCAAAGTGCGTGAGCATAATCAGGATAATCCACACGTGCATCGCTTTGGGGTCCCAAATCAACGACTTCATGTCCAAGGTTTTTCAGCATAGCAATGACATCAGGTTTGATGGCTATACCTGCATGATCGGTTGCAATAAAAAACTTCAAGAATGTCCTTTAGTAACGTAATAGAGTTGATTATAGCACAAGGATTATTAAAACTGACCTTACGGCAGCGCTGTTTCGTGCACGTAAGGTTTGAATGTGAAGATTTAGTAGAGGAGGCTGATAATGTAGCGAATCGGTAAGAAAACGTAGTGTGACAATGGTGTTGCAATAAAAATAATCAAAATAATCATGCCATAGCGCTCTGCCGATTCGTATAAGCGTACGATGGTTGTCCATCGAAAGATAATAGCAAGATACGTTAGGGCATGTGAGCCATCTAGCGGTGGAATAGGGTAAAGATTAAAGACACCCAAGACAACATTGTAGATAAGTGATTGAATCAAAAAAAAGATAATAAAGACTTCGATAAAGCTATTGGCTTCACGAAGATCCGGTAAAAAGCTTAAGAGGATAGCACAAATAAGAGCAAGCGTAAAATTGTAAGCAATCCCTGCCAGTGAGACATGAATAGCGGCTTTATAACCGCCGTTTCGAATCACGGTTGGAATATAAATAGGCACAGGTTTCGCCCAACCAAACATAAAAGGAGCGCCGCTAAAAAAAAGCACGGCAGGAACAACAATTGTTCCTACTACATCAACATGCACTAAAGGATTAATGCTCAGACGTCCTTGGTGTTTTGCGGTGTCATCGCCGTAACGATATGCCACATAACCATGCATAATTTCATGCCCAATAATAGCAATCATCAATGCTAAAATAGTAGCAGTGATTTGGATGATATGAACAGCGTCCATTAGAAAAAGCTCTGATCGTATTGCATAGAATCAACAAAACGTCCGATGCGATTCCATCTGATTTTATAATCATCATCCCATGAAAAATAGATAAACCAAGGTTTTCCGACGATGAGACTATACGGTACGCTTCCCCAAAAACGACTATCATTGGAGTGGTCGCGATTGTCGCCCATCATAAAGTAATGGTCTTTTTCGACTTTCGTATAAAAAGCGTTGAAACTGTACCCAGAAATTTTAGGTAGTTCTTCTACTAAGGCTGGTTTCATAGCCAATTGATTGGCGGAGAGATGCAAGACCATTTGCTGAAAAAGGTCAATAGCATTGTCATACTGAATACCATGAAATTTTTCCATATAAGGGTTATTGACCCATAATTTTCCTGCAATTGTTTTAATTTTTTCCGTAGGGTAGTTTGCTTTGATATAGTCATCCCCTTCTGCAAAGTGGATATAGAGGTTTTTTTCTTGAAATAAAATTTCATCGCCTTCTGTGGCAACACAACGTTTGACATAATGGACTTTAATGTCATTGGGGTAACGAAAAACAACGATATCACCTCGTTTTGGACCTTCTGCAGACATTAAATGTCCGTTGCCTTTAAAATCGGGCAAGACTGGAATTTCAAGCCAAGGGAGGTGAGGTGTTGGAATACCGTAGGAAAATTTTTTGACAAAAAGATGATCGCCAATGAGTAAGGTTCGCTTCATTGAACCACTAGGAATCACAAAAGCTTGAGCCACAAAAAAAATGACGAATAAAACGATAATAATCGTTCCTGTCCAACTGTTGGAAAAATGGTAAAAGCGGTTAAGTGTATTTTTCATTCTAATCCTCATATACCTTAGCGATTTTGAGCCGCTTTGATGGTGTTTTCAAGTAGCATAGCAATCGTCATAGGACCAACGCCTCCGGGAACGGGTGTGATGTAACTGCATTTGGGTGCAACATTGTCATAATCCACATCGCCAACAATGCGCCCCTCTTCGGTTTTATTGATACCAATGTCAATGACAATAGCACCTTCTTTAATCATATCAGCCGTAATAAGATTTTGTTTGCCAACTCCTACGATAACAAGGTCAGCTTTTTGTGTATGCGCTTTTAAGTCTTTGGTGAAAATGTGGCAAATATCAACCGTTGCTCCTGCATTTAAGAGAAGATTCATCATCGGTTTTCCCACAATATTACTTGCACCCACCACACAAGCATCTAATCCTTTTGGGTCAATAGCATAGGCTTGAAGAAGGCGCATAACGCCTAATGGCGTACAGGGAACAAAACTCTCAAGTCCTGCGACTAAACGTCCCACATTAAAAGGATGAAAACCATCAACATCTTTTTTAGGGTCGATTGCCTCAATAATTTTTGTGGTATCGATGTGTTTAGGAAGTGGAAGTTGGACTAAAACTCCATCAATATTGGGATTGTTGTTAATCATAGCAATCGTTTCTAAAATTTTTTCTTGTGAAATAGAAGAGGGCATTTTATGAATAATGGAGTAAATTCCCGTCATATCACACGCTTTTTCTTTCATCTTAACGTAAGTTTGACTCGCCGCATCGTCACCGACTAAAATAACCGCAAGACCGGGTGTAATTCCTTTTTCATTGAGGGCATCACTTTCTTTTTTGAGTTCAATTTTGATTTGATTTGAGAGTGCTTTTCCATCGAGGATTTGCATCAAAACATCCTTTTAGTTCATTTTTGGTACTATATCAAACTTACTATTAAAGAGAGGATAAAGCGTTTTTGATGAGACGTCTGCTAATAGGGTGTGTTGTAGCAAGTTTAATGGCTGTACAAGCATTGAGTGAGGATTTTATTACGAAAATGGAGTATGCAAAAATGCTCTATTCTAACCCTCGAGGAATAGGCTGTAATAAGTGCCATGGCGAAAAAGGCGAAGGTTTAGTGATCGCTCAGTATATTCAAAAAAATAAGCATGTTTCACTCACGGCACCCAACATTACCAATGTATCTAAGGAGCGTTTTTTTCAAGCTCTTACCTCCCAACATAGAGTTATGCCAACCTACTTTTTAACATGGCAAGAGATTGATAGTTTGTATTATTATGTTTCAAGTGAAGTAAAAAAGTAGCTTGTTTTGAGTAAAATTTTAAAAAATAATTTCGAGGAAATGGAAGATGCACTGCGACAAAAGTATTAAAGCGTATGAAAAAGCAAGACATGTCATCCCTGGTGGTGTGGACTCTCCCGTAAGAGCATTTAAAAGTGTCGGTGGCACACCCCTTTTTATCAAAAGAGGTGAGGGTGCACATCTGATTGATATTGACAATAACCGTTATGTGGATTATGTCCAAAGTTGGGGACCGTTGATTTTTGGACATGCTGATAAAACCATCGAAAAAGCAGTCATAAAAGCGGTCAAAAAAGGACTCAGTTTTGGAGCACCCACAAAAGCTGAAACCAAACTAGCTTCTTTAATTTGTTCACTCTTCCCTGATATGGACAAAATACGTTTTGTGAGCAGCGGAACCGAAGCAGTGATGAGTGCTATCAGGCTTGCGCGTGGTTTTACATGTAAAGATGATATTGTCAAATTTGAAGGGTGTTATCATGGTCACAGTGACTCTTTATTGGTGCAAGCAGGCAGTGGCGCCGTGACTTTTGGAACACCGAGTTCTCCTGGCGTTCCTGCTGATTTAACACAACATACGTTGCTGGCAAAATACAACGATATTAAAAGTGTCAAAGAGTGTTTTAAAAATTCTAAAAATATTGCGTGTATCATTATCGAACCTATCGCTGGGAACATGGGGTTTGTTCCTGCGGACGCGGCATTTTTAGATGAGTTACGTGCCTTGTGTGATAAGTACGGTGCATTGCTTATTTTCGATGAAGTGATGAGCGGTTTTAGAGCTTCACTTCAAGGCGCACAAGGTGTTTATACTACCAAACCCGATTTAGTGACGTTTGGAAAAGTCATCGGTGGCGGTATGCCTGTGGGTGCTTTTGGTGGACGCGCTGAAATGATGGATAAGCTCTCTCCCGATGGCCCTGTGTATCAAGCAGGAACCTTAAGCGGCAATCCCGTAGCAATGGCGGCAGGTTTAGCGTCTTTAGAGCAAATTATTGAGGATGAAGCGCTATATGCACGCTTGGAAAAAAAGGGCAAACGACTTGTTGAAGGCTTAAAAGACGCCGCGGCTCTTTCAGGCATTAGCCTTCAAGTCGGCGCTATCGGTTCAATGTTTGGATTCTTTTTTAACGAAAAACCTGTCAAGAACTTTGACGATGCTCTTAAAAGTAACACACAATGTTTTGCCGCATTTCATCAAGGAATGTTGAACGAAGGATTTTACTTTGCATGTTCTCAATTTGAAACAGGCTTTATTTGCGATGCGATGAGTGATGCGATGATTGAAGAGACAATTGAAGCAGCCATTAAAGTATTTGAAGAGATTGCATGAGCGAAAAAGAAAAACCAAAATACGGTAAATTCGTCGAAGGAGCCGAACAGCTCTCATTAGGTATTTCTATTGTGGTAGCTGTTTTAATCGGTATCGGAATTGGTATGTTAATGAGTAACTGGTTTCATACACCTTGGTTATTATGGGTAGGCGTTTTTTGGGGTGTTGGCGGAGCCATTTTAAATGTATATAAAGCGTACAAAAAAAATGTAGAATCTTTAGATGAACTCAAAGACGATGTTAGGTATAAAAAATACCAACAACCCAAAGATGATGATGAAGACGACGACAAGTAAGCTATTTTCATTGTATATTTTGGGCGATGTGCTTGTTTTAGTCTTTGCATGGATGCAAGGTGGAAACTGGCTTTTAAATACACAAGTGGCATTTGTGTGTTCTTTGTTGATTACGCTTGCTTCTTTTCGCTCATACCAACGATTTGTTGAAAGAAGAGTGGCCGCTGGGCTGATTCCAGATGATAAGTATGAGCGATTTTATACCGAGGATGAAACAGAAGACAATGAGCAAACACAAGAGATAAAACCATCTAAAATTGGATTTAAACAGAGTTTTCAAAATCTCGCTTTAAGCTATAAAAGTGCACTTTCGCTGTATCGTATCGTCGCATATGGCGTGTTGTTTGTAGCTGTTTTATTTTTGATTCGCCACGATCAACTTGATGCGGTGGCTTTTTTTATAGGACTCAGTGTTGTCCCGCTTGCAAGTATTGTGAGTGTTTTGTTTGTGAAAAAGGATTTACATGAAACGAATGAGTAATGAAGAAGCGTTACGATTAATTCGAGAGGAAGACCTAAACACATTAGGTCAAATGGCGATGCAGCGCAAGATGGAGCTTCATCCTGAAAATATAACAACCTTTGTTGTTGATCGCAATATTAACTACACTAATGTCTGCTGGGTCGATTGTAAATTTTGTGCTTTTTACCGTCATGCCAAAGAGGGTGAAGCGTATGTGCTCTCTTTTGAAGAGATTGGTAAAAAGATAGAAGAACTGATAGAAATTGGCGGAACGCAAATCCTTTTTCAAGGTGGCGTTCATCCTAAGCTCAAAATTGAGTGGTATGAGGATTTGGTTGAATGGATTAGCACCAACTATCCTAGCATTACAATTCATGGTTTTTCTGCCATCGAGATTGATTATATCGCTAAAATATCTAAGATAAGTTACAAAGAAGTGGTGCATCGCCTTCAAAAAAAAGGCTTATACAGCATTCCTGGTGCGGGAGCGGAGATACTCAGTGATAGAGTAAGAGACATTATCGCGCCTAAAAAATTGGGAAGCGAAGAGTGGCTTGCCGTTCACAGAGCAGCACATCAAATAGGCATGAAATCAACGGCTACGATGATGTTTGGAACGCTAGAAAGCGATGAAGAAATCATCGAGCATTGGGAAAAAATCAGAGCGCTTCAAGATGAAACTGAAGGCTTTCGCGCGTTTATTATGTGGAGTTTTCAAAGCGAGCATACCAAGCTTAAAGAAGAGCATCCCGAGATTAAAAAACAGTCATCCAATCGCTATTTAAGACTTTTAGCCGTGAGTCGTCTTTATCTGGATAATTTTAAAAATATCCAAAGCTCTTGGGTGACACAAGGCAGTTACATCGGTCAATTAGCACTGTTGTTTGGTGCGAATGATTTGGGAAGTACTATGATGGAAGAAAATGTAGTCAAAGCAGCAGGTGCGGCAAACCGTATGAATCAAGAAGAGATGATTAAGCTCATCAAAGACATCGGTTCCATTCCTGCAAAACGCGATACCTCCTATACAATTTTGGAGAAATTTGCATGAAATATCTGTTTGTATGGTTGATGATAATGTTACAAGGAGTATTAGTGGGTCAAGAGATTAGTCAAATTAATGTTGGTGGAGTGAATATTCCCGTTGTGTTTGAAAAAGACACCTCTTTACCTATCACATCTGTTCAGTTGGTTGTCAAAAATGCAGGTAGCATGGAAGATGCTCACAATGAAGGTATCGCTAAATTTGTAGCGGCAATGTTAGGTGAAGGCACAAAAGAGATGGGCTCTACTGCATTTGCCGAGGAGCTAGAATTTCGAGCGATTAGTCTGGGTGCGCACAGTGGCGTTGAAACGCTTGTTTTTGAAGCTTCTTCACTGAAAGAGCAATTTCCTTATGCCTTAGAAATGTTGGCAAAATTGATTAAAAGCCCCAATTTCACCAAAGAGAGTTTTGATAAAATTAAGCTCATGACACTTGGTATGCTCTCTTCCAAAGAGAGTGATTTTGATTATATTGCCAATCTCAATCTTCAAAAACTGATTTTTGATAAAACACCGTTTGCACATGCTTACAATGGGGATGTTAAAAGCATTAAAGCGTTGAAACTAAAAGATGTTGAGAACTTTTACTATGAGCATCTTAATTTAGAGAGTCTGATTATTGTTGCGGGTGGCGACATTGACCTTGAGGAGCTTAAAAAGTTACTCATGCCTGTGTTAAAAGAGATAAAACACGGCAAAGTCCGCACGATGTCGTATTATGATGCGAATAAAAATGCTAAAGAAGTAGTTGTTCATAAGCAAAGTGAACAAGCCTATATCTATTTTGGCGCACCCTTTTATATGAAAAGTGGCGACCCAGATGCGTACAAGGCAAAAGTAGCGAGTTTTATTTTAGGAGAGAGTGGATTTGGCAGTCGTTTGATGGAAGAAATCCGTGTGAAACAAGGCTTGGCCTATTCAATTTACAGCCGAATGAGTATTGGAAAATCAAGCAGTAGCTTTACAGGCCATTTGCAAACCAAAAATGAAAATTTAGAAAAGGCTAAACAATTAGTCTCTTCCGAAATCAAAAGCTTTATCGAAAAAGGTGCCACGGAAGAAGAACTTGCGCAAGCAAAACGGTTTTTACTTGGAAGTGAGCCACTACGCAATGAAACGCTTTCTCAACGTCTTTCACGCGCTTTCTTTGAGTATTACAGCGGATTTGAATTGGGACATTCTAAAAAACAGCTTGAGAAGATTGATAAGCTGAGCTTAGAAGAACTCAATAGTTTTATCAAAAAACACGATGAAATTTCAGCCCTTAGCTTTTCGGTAGTCACGAAGCGTGAAAAACCTTGATCTTGATCCGTTAGATAAAGATCGCTTCAAAAAATTGGGAGTAGGAACGCTACTAGATTTAGCGCTTCTTCTCCCCTATACCTATGAAAATACTTTCTTAACGCCAGCCCCGCTTTTTAATGAAACCAATACATTACATGTAAAAGTTGTTTCGCATAAACAAAGCCCCAAAGTCTTTCAAGCAAATCTCTTTGCAACAGAGTGGGAGATGCCACTTGATGGCGTTTTTTTTGGTGTAAAACCGTATCAAAAAGCGTTGTTTAAAACGGGTGGTGAGCTTTATATCAGCGGAAAATTGCTTTATAATGCTGGACGAATGCAAATCATACAGCCTCATGTTATTACGACGATTAACACCTTAATCGCTAAGTACAAAACGCCGCTTCAAAATAAAACAGTCGTGGGATTAATCAAGCGTTATATTACTGAAGACAATTTATGCCAAAGAGGATTACATGTAAAAGAGGCGCAAAGCCTGATACGTCTTCATTTTCCTACACCCCAAGAGGCTTCAAAATTCACCACGTTTGGTTATACCGATGAGATAAAACGGACACTCAAATTTGTTGAGATTTTCAATTATCTTCAACACCTTTCAACTAAAAAAGTGACTTTCCCAACGTGCGGAAAACTGAGTGGAGATGAACAGGCGTTTATTCGTACACTGCCTTTTAAACTAACATACGACCAGGAAAAAGTTATTGGTGAAATTAAACGTGATTTTTTAGGAGAAACAGCCACAAAACGGGTTGTAATGGGTGATGTTGGGTGTGGTAAAACAATGGTGATATTAGCGTCCATGATGATGGCGTATCCTCAAAAATCTGTTTTGATGGCACCAACGACAGTGCTTGCGACTCAGCTTTTTGAAGAGGCGAAGAAGTTTTTGCCTTTACATGTAAAAACGATTTTAGTCACGCAAGAAGCGGATACCAAAGAAGATTTGCATGCGGCTGATTTTTTGATTGGTACGCATGCCCTTTTGTATCGCGATTTGCCAGAGTGCGCACTGGTCATGGTGGATGAACAACATCGTTTTGGTACAAAACAACGCTCCTTATTGGCTTCGCTTGTCTCAAAACAATCATGGCATCCGCATTATTTGCAATTTTCAGCCACACCGATTCCAAGAACACTGAGTATGATTCAATCCTCTTTGGTCGATTTTTCCTTCATCAAAATGCTACCTTTCCCTAAAGATATCACGACCAACGTCATTGGCAAACAAAACTTTAAAGCTTTACTAGAGCATCTTCAGCATGAAATCGCCCAAAACCATCAGTGCATCATTGTTTATCCCTTAGTCGAAGAGAGTGAAATGGTCAATTATCAATCCATTGATGAAGGGCGTGGCTTTTGGGAAAAAAATTTCGAAAAAGTCTATGTGACGTATGGCAAAGATAAAAATAAAGAAGAGATACTCAAAAATTTTAAAGAAGAGGGCAATCTACTCATTTCTACAACTGTCGTTGAAGTGGGAATCTCTTTACCGCGTCTTTCGACGATAGTGATTGTAGGAGCAGAGCGATTGGGGCTTGCGAGTTTACATCAGCTTCGAGGTCGCGTCAGTCGAAATGGACTAAAAGGGTATTGTTATCTCTATACCAATCTTCCAAAAAGCGAACGATTGGAAAAATTTTCTCAGACATTAGATGGATTTGAAATCGCCGAACTTGATTTAGAATACCGTCAAGGAGGAGATGTCGTTGGAGGTCTTATTCAAAGTGGTAAAAAACTGGTTTGGTTTGAGATGGGGAGTGATGAGGAAATCTTAAAAGAGGCGAAGCGTAGAATCGAGATAAATTCTGCCAACAATGTTGGCAAGCTTTAGTGCCATAGCGGCTTAGCGTAGTTAAGGGAGCTTTGCTCCCTTAATGTTATTAATATAACCCAAATCTTCC
>DKFS01000059.1:0-2763 GCA_002452855.1 Sulfurospirillum sp. UBA6790
GGTTGAGTATATCAACAAAAAATCCTGATGGCTTTTGTGTGTTATCTAAAAAAATTTTAGGAGGATTGTTATAAATACCAACGTTTAAGGATGGTGTCGCATACAACGGGATAACACAAAGAGAGAGTAAGAGATAGAAAAGATGTTTGCTCATTGCAACTTCCTTACGTCAATCGTTACTCAATCTTATCCCATTTTTGTTAATAAACCATTAAAAAGATGGCTCAAACAAGAGCCACCTTTAGGTTATACAAAGAGTGTTAAAATTCGATACGTGAAGAATGCTAAGACCCATGCTGTTGCAAAAGTAAAGAGAACAAGATAGACCGTATACTTTGCATTTTCTGCTTCTTTATGGAAAACCACCGTCGCGGCAAGGCACGGTAAATAGACCATAACGAAGACGATAAACGCCATAGCTGAAGCAAAGCTAATATTAGAAGAGATAATCTCACGCAATGAGTTGTCATCTTCTTTGACATCATCACCCAATGAGTATAAAACACCCAATGTAGAGACGATAACCTCTTTAGCAGCTAAACCACTAATGGTTGCAACTCCCATTTTCCAGTCAAAACCCAGCGGAGAGAAAAAGGGCTCTACGGTTTTACCCATCATCCCAAGATAGGTATGTTCCATCAATTTCTCACGTTTTTCATTTTCCAAGCTTGTTTTTTCTGCATCGGTTTGAACGGCTTCAATTTTGGTTGTGTAGGTATCTTCGATAAGACTGTTTTGAGGATACGAGCTGATAAACCAAATCAACATAGAGGCCAAAAGGATAAACGTACCCGCTTTTTTGATGTACATTACCGATTTAGAGTAGACCATAAACCATAGCAATTTTAGACTTGGAAGACGGTATTTTGGCATTTCCATAACAAAAGGCTCATCTTCGCCTTTAAACGCGGTTAAACGTAGGATTTTTGCCGCAATTAAACCTAAGAGCACGCCAATGATATAGATACCAAATAAAACGTTTCCTGCCATATTTTCATCAAAAAAAGCTCCTGCAAAGAGAACATACACAGGAAGTCTCGCGCCACAACTCATAAAGCCTATGATAAACATCGTGAGCAATCTATCTTTTTTATTTTTAAGCGTACGTGCCGCCATGTACGCAGGAACAGAACATCCAAAGCCTGTTACCAATGGAACAAAGCTTTTGCCGTGCAGACCAAATTTATGGAAAAACCCATCCAGTAAGAAAGCCGCTCGTGACATATATCCCGTGGTTTCAAGGAGTGCAATTCCGAGGAAGAGAATCATGATGTTAGGTAAGAACATCACAACACTGCCTACACCTGCAATGATACCATCAGAGATAAGGGATTTTAAGGCTTCATTGGTAATAGTTTCTCCAATAGTATCGCCCAACCAACCAAATCCACCCTCAATCCAATCCATTGGGATGGCTCCAAGCGTAAACGTGAGTTGAAAAAGTCCCCACATAAGAAAAACAAAAATAGGAAGCCCAAAAAGTTTGTGAATTAAAATAGCGTCAATCTTTTGTGTGAGATTGGTACTTTTAGATTTTACTTGTGTCATAACTTCAGCGCTTAGTCCTGTCGCAATCGCTGAATGTTGCTTATGAATGACTTCCTCGATATCTTCACTTTGGCAGTACATATAGACATGCCCTAATGCACTGTTTAAAATAGGGTGAAGTTCAACATACAAGGGATGTTCATGTATCATTGAATACATCTCTTTTTTCTGCCACAACAGCCCAATAGCAATTTGTCGGTAACTTAAAGAAGATGGTGCTTTAAAATGCTTGTCTTCTAAAAAAGTGACAATTTTTTGCAGTTGTTCTTCGATGGCATCATTGTAGATGATTTTTGGTTCAACCAATGGATTTTTGATTGTCTCTAAAATACGGTCAATAAGATAGTCAATATTGGCTTTTGTTTTGGAAGACACTCTGATACATGGAACAAAAAGTAATTTGCTCATCATATCCGTATCGATTTCAATGCCTTCTTTAATTGCTTCATCGTCCATATTAAGAGCTATGACCATTTTACGATTGAGTTCGAGTAACTCTGTGGTAAGCAGTAAATTTCGTTCTAAGTTTGTCGAATCAACTACATTCAAGATGAGGTCATAGTGACCTTGGAGTAAAAAATCTTTTGTTACTTTCTCATCTGCCGCAAAATCTTCCAACGAATAAAGACCCGGAAGGTCAATAAACTCTATAGCAAAATCTTCTGTGCTCAAGCGTGCCGTTGCTTTTTCAACGGTAACGCCTGCAAAGTTTCCAATTTTGAGGTTTGAACCACTGATGGCATTAGCAAGATGGCTTTTGCCAACGTTGGGCTGTCCTACGAGCGCTATGACTATTTTCTTCATGCAACATTCTCCACTTCTATCAGTTTTGCTTCATCCAAACGCAATGCAATGGAGGTACTGCCCAATGCAATTTTAATCGTATTTTTTTGTAGGCTTGTTTCTAACACAACAACCTCTTTGTTAATGCTAATTCCCAATGAAAAAAATCTTTTTTTCAAGGTGCTTTGCGCATGAACATCTTTGATAAGCACTTTTTGATTTTTATCGATTTGCGATAAATTCATTCTCTTTCCTCCCTTTAACCCCAAAAAATTATTTATTTTCAGGTTTTGATAATTATTATTGAAATAATAGGGAAAGAAAGCTTTTGTTTTGCTTTATTTTGATTGTTGTTATCAAATTGTACTCTTAAAATCTAATAATCACGAACTACGAACTAAAAGCACCGAAGGTGCGCGGGCTTCCTGCCGA
>DKFS01000059.1:2830-3516 GCA_002452855.1 Sulfurospirillum sp. UBA6790
GCTTTGCTCAAAAGGCGTGTAAAAAGAGAATTAAAAAAGAGAGGGTTGGGTGAGTGCTTTGAGTTTAAAGCTTTTACGGTGGATTTCGCAGTATCCGTATTGTTGAATCATTTTTACATGTAAAGCACTTCCGTAGCCTTTGTGTTTTTCAAAATGATAGTGAGGATACAAAGAAGCGATCTCATACATATATCGATCACGGCTGACTTTTGCCAAAATACTAGCCGCACTGACTTCCGCCACTTTGGCATCGGCTTTGACCATAGTATCAATACCCAAAACGCCAAACGTGCAGTTGCCGTCCATTAAAATCTCATAGCCGTCAAAATGCGCTTTAATAGTTTCGATGGCATACTTTAAACAGTAACTCAATCCTTTGGTATCAACCATGATATGGTCGCAAAAGACGATTTTGAAGTCTGCTTTGTCTTGCAGTTCATCAAAGAGTTTTTCTCGTTGTTTTTCACTGAGTTGTTTTGAATCGTTCAATCCATGAACAAGCTCTTTCAATACAGCGCCCGCTACAACTAAGGGACCGGCAAGACATCCTCGTCCTGCTTCATCTATACCACACAACATCCATCACTCCTTTTAAAGAGTGAAGTTTAATATAGATTTGCTAAAATATCTTAAAGGAGATGGTATGCCACAAGAACAAGAAGATTTGGATAAAGCATTTAATAAAG
>DKFS01000037.1 GCA_002452855.1 Sulfurospirillum sp. UBA6790
ATGCAAGGGTTTGAAGCTTTGATGCTTTTTGGACTTGCTGTTCTTTCTTTCTTGATGGTAAGTAATATTCGTTATCCAAGTTTTAAAAAAATTGATTTTAAGAAAGCCAATTTAATTAAGATACTTGTTTATATGGTTATCTCTTTCTCATTACTCTATCTTTATCCGATAGAAGTAGGGACATTTTTAATTACACTCTATTTGATGTACGGATTGGTACGTGGCATTTATAATTTTGTCGTTGCTAAATATCATAAAAATTTAGTATAATACCCTCACTTTGAGTCATCAAAGAAATTTTTGCAAAGGAGAAGCGATGAATAGCGTTGATATCGGCATTATGAAATCGATCAAAATTTTACCTAAAATAGAGATCAAAAACGCTCTCCTGCACAAACTTCTCTCCCTCTAATCTACTCTTATTTTTATATTTTCAAAGACATACCCAAAGGATAAACACTATGGACAATAATACTATTATCATTTTTGATACGACATTACGCGATGGGGAACAAAGCCCCGGTGCTTCGATGAATACGGAAGAAAAAATACAAATTGCCTTGCAACTCCAAAAATTAGGGGTTGATGTCATTGAAGCAGGTTTCGCCGCGGCAAGTCCCGGTGATTTTGATGCCATAGCCAGAATTAGTGAAGTGGTTACCAAAAGTCGCGTTTGCTCATTAGCAAGAGCTTTAGATAAAGATATTAAAGCCGCAGGGGAAGCTGTAGCAAAAGCCAATTTAAGACGTATTCATACCTTTATTGCTACGAGTCCTATTCATATGCAGTACAAACTTAAAATGAGTCCGGATCAGGTTATCAAAAAAGCAGTGGAAGCTGTGCAATATGCACGAACGTTTTGTGACGATGTTGAGTTTAGCTGTGAAGATGCAGGCAGAAGCGACGTCAGTTTTATGAAAGAAGTCCTTGATGCCGTTATCAATGCGGGTGCTTCTACGCTAAATATCCCTGATACAGTGGGCTATCGTTTACCAACAGAAATGGGTTCTATCATTAAATCATTAGCGGATTTTGTTGGGAGTCGCGCGATTATCTCTGTGCATAATCATAACGATTTAGGTTTAGCAGTGGCGAACTCTTTAGCGTGTATTGAAAACGGTGCGCGTCAGGTTGAATGTACGATTAATGGTTTAGGTGAGCGTGCTGGAAATGCGGCGCTTGAAGAGATAGTAATGGCTCTTCGTACACGTAAAGATTACTTTAGCGGTTATGAGACAAACATTAATATCAAAGAGATTTACCCAACCAGCAAGTTGGTCTCTTCAATTACCGGTATTGAGCCTCAGCCTAATAAAGCCATTGTCGGTAAAAATGCATTTTCTCATGAAAGTGGCATCCATCAAGACGGCGTTTTGAAACATACGCAAACGTATGAGATTATGAGTGCTAAAGACATTGGTTTAGATAAAAATTCTATTGTGCTTGGTAAACATTCAGGTCGCCATGCATTTAAAGACAAGTTGAATAGTTTAGGTTATGAACTTAAAGATGAAGAGATTAATGAAGCCTTTGATCGTTTTAAAATTTTAGCCGATCAGAAAAAAGAGATTTTTGATGATGATTTACGTGCGCTTGTTGCAGAAGAAATTACAAAAATTCCTCAAATCTTTGAATTGACACGCTTACAACTTTCCGATTGTGCACCAGGAGGCGTTCCAAGTGCTGCTGTGACAATCTTGCACGAGGGTAAAGAGATTACGGACGCTGCCATTGGTAATGGTACAATGGATGCTATTTTTAAAGTCATTGATCGTGTGTGTGGGGTGAGTGGAGAACTAAAAGATTATAAAGTGGACGCTGTTTCGCAAGGTAAAGATGCGATGGCACGCGTGCTTGTTAAAGTCGTTTTCGATGAGAGTAAACCTGCAATTATGGGACACGGTCTCAGCGTGGATACCATGCTTGCAACGGCAAAAGCCTATATTGGGGCACTCAACAGTTATATGTCTATGAGAGAGCGTTTACGCAGTGTTCAAAAAATCGAGCAAGAGGGGATTTAAAACGCTTTTACATGTAAAGGATTTTCTCCTTTACATGGTCTTTATTTAACGAGAGCAAACGTAAAATATTGTGAGATGAATCCTATATTTCCAATACTACGATATTGCGCATTTGCTGCTTCATAATTGCCTACTTCTTGATACAATAATCCCAAAGCGTATTTACTTTCGACATTACTTGGATCGGTCAGTTTTGAAAGTTCAAGCAAGGCAATGGCATTTTCACTGTGACCTGCGCCGATGGCGGCAACGGAAGCTAAAAAGATAGTATGCGTGTCTTTTTGTTTGAAGTCATCTATAAGCTTATTGTACAGGGTAAATGCTTCTTCAAAGTTATTGGTGTAAATTTCCATATACGCTAGTGTCTGCATAATAGAGGGAATATCGACACGCTCTTCTTCCATTTTTGCTTTGACACTGTTGCGTTTTTGATGCAATAATCCACCAATTTGGAGCAGGGTAATATACTGCTCTTTAACAATTTTCGGTCCATAATAAAACGCATCGTAATCTAAATTGAGATGATTGAATTCCATTTGTATGGCTTTCGCATAGTTCTTAATATCTTGTTTTTGATGTTTGACATTAAAGGCAATAATATTTGCCATGATATCTTTGGGAAGCAATGCTTGGAGCTTTTGTGTATTCAGACGGTAGAGACGATCATTCCCCAATTTTTGAGCAGCAATGATATTTAAGACCAGACTAAGTGGTGTGTCATCTTTATCTTTTTCAATCCATCGTGTGAGTGAAAATTGATTGCCATCGGTAAGATGAATTAGCGAAGCGTAAAGACTGTCTTTTTCCAAAGAGCTGTTTTTACCAATACTCTCTTTCACATCTTCACTTAACTTTGTGATATCTTTTCCAATGAGGTTACCGCTCATCAAAGCAAAAACACCGGCTAAATAGTTGTTACTGTCTAAATGGTAACTTTTTGAAAAATGTTTATAAGCCGCTGCATAATCGCCCATTTGAGCGTAGGTTAATGCTAAATTGTAGTGGAGTATCGAGTGGTTTTTGTACTCTTCAACCATTTTAAGAAAAATTTCATTGGCTTCATAGACATGAAAGTCGAGTGCTTTTTTGATGCCTTTACTAATGGCAATATTAACTTTAGAAATTGTAGAGCTGGCTTTGAGGTATGAGAGGGCTGGTCCAATTTCATCAATAAAGATATTCATACTGCCTTTGCGAATATAATCAATCGTCTGTTTAGCGTCAAATACTTTATACGGCGCATAATAAAAAATAAGATTGTAGGTATTTTCATTGTCAAAGAAAAGCTCTTTTTCAAATTCACTTTGCGCTTTGTCCACATCAAACAATGTAGGTCTTAAAATAGCACGTGTTTTATAGATAGGTGCTACATCGGTATTTTGAACCTTAACCACTTCGCTGATAAGTGAAGCCGTGTTGGCAAGGTTACCCAATTTATTTTCTACTAATGCCAATGCCATTTTTATTTTAGGATTTTCACTCTCAATTTGTAGGGCTTTAGTGAGGTATGCTTTGGCTTTGGTGTAGTCGCCTAGTTTTGCTTCGAGTAGGCCTAATGTAAAATTATCGCTCTCTCTCGCAATGGGTTCTAACACCTTAAGGGCGGCATCGTTGTAATTAAGTGAAGCTAAAATTTTAGAAGAGAGATATTTTTGATCGTCTTGATAAAAATCATTGATAGGATGCGAAACAGCGCTTAAGGCTTCAAAATAGTAATTTTTATAGTAGTGTACTAACCCGACATAATAAGAATATAATGGCGCATTGCTCTCTTCGGGAAGGTATGCGTACGCAAGATCAACATAATAATGAAAGAGCTTTTTATCTTTCATCTCTAAGGCACATACCGCAGCATTAATAGCGCTAATACAGCGATGCTCTTTATTCTGAATCGCTTTTTTAAATGCATCAAGAGCATCACTGAAGTTGCGTTCTTTAAGTTTAGCAACACCAATATTATAAAAAGAGATAGCTTCATTATAGGTTGCGATTTTTTCATAAATTTTCAGTGCTTCATCTTTGTTGCCCTGTTCGTAAAGCAAATGCGCTTTTTTGATCATACCATCGAGTCTGGATGGAGAAAATTGTTCTTTAATAGGGGCTTCTTCAACTTTTGCAACAACAGCAGGGGGAGCTTCAGGGTGCGATTTTAATTTAATAATGACAATAATAGCAACGATAATGGCAAGAAGAAGTATGCCACCAGCTAAGAGAAGGAGCAATAGTTTTTTCTTTTTCGTTTGTGTTGCTCCTTCATCAAAAGCAACAATCTCTAAACTGGTTCCTTCTTCACTGTTTTCCTCTTCAATAGGCGCAAATCCTTCTTCATTGGATGTTGCCCCATCGGCTTCGAGGATAACGACTTCTTCTTCAGCCATCTTACATGTACTTTTTCAAAACTTCAGGAATGGCTATCGTGCCATCTTCTTGTTGATAATTTTCCATAAGAGCAATGAGGGTTCGACCTACTGCTAATGATGAGCCATTAAGGGTATGTACCAAACGATTTTTACCATTATCTTTAAAGCGGATTTTGGCACGTCTGGCTTGGAAATCAAAAGTGTTTGAGACTGAGCTAATTTCTCTGTATCTGTTTTGTCCTGGTAACCACACTTCAAGATCAACGGTTTTTGCCGCACTAAAGCCAAGGTCACCGCCACACAACATTAAATGACGGTGAGGGAGTCCTAGGGAAGTAAGAAGGTCAGATGCACAAGAGAGCATCTCTTCAAAAACAGCTTCACTTTGCTCAGGTGTCGTAATAGAGACAAGTTCAACTTTGTCAAATTGGTGTTGGCGAATCATGCCTCTGGTATCACGCCCTGCGCTTCCTGCCTCTTTTCTAAAACAAGCAGAATAACAGGTCATTTTAAGAGGAAGCTCTTCACAACTTAGGATTTCATCACGAAAAAGATTGGTGACAGGAACTTCAGCAGTAGGAATTAAAAAGAGGTCTTCGCCTTCTATTTTGAAGAGGTCATCTTCGAATTTAGGCAGCTGTCCTGTGCCCATCAGTGTTTCGCGATTGACGATGTAAGGAACAGCGACTTCATGAAAACCACGTGTTCGATTAAAATCTAACATATAATTAATCAGTGCGCGCTCAAGTCGTGCCGCTTCATTTTTTAGCACACTAAAACGACTTTTTGAGAGTTTGACACCTCGTTCAAAATCAATCCAATTTTGCTTGCTATCAATATCCCAATGCTCTTTAGGCGTAAAAGAAAAGACACGGGGCTCAAGAACGCGTTTTAACTCGACATTATCATTTTCATCTTCACCATCGGGTACTAAAGGGGAGGGCATATTTGGAATAACCGCCGCCATGGCTTCTAGCTTTTCTTCAAGGCTTCGGACACTCTCTGTTGCTTCAGCTATTTTTTCTTTGTTCAAAGAGAGTTCGGCTTTAAGCGCGCCTACATCTTTTCCCTCTTTTGCATAGACACCAAAAAGTTTACTTTTGGCATTTTGTTCTGCTTGCAAAGGCTCTAAAACTAGACGTGCACTTTTAAGCTCTAATGAAAGAACACGCAGTTCTTCTAAAAGATTCTCATCGACTTTTTTCTTACGAAGGCTTTTAGCAACGGTATCAAAATCATTTTGTATCAGTTTTATATCTAACATGCTTTCCCTTAACGATAAATTCCAACAAGATCACGAATAACACGCATTTTTTCACTAGCAATTTTACGTGTTTTAGCAGCACCATCGTCTAAAATAGCAAACACTTCATCTTTATGGTCTAAATAATATGCTCTTTTTTCACGTGCTTCTGTAAAATAGTCCCAAATCAGCGTACTGAGGTAGGCTTTAAAATGACCATAGCCTTCACCACCTTTTTTATAGCGCTCTTGCAATGCAACTACTTCGTCATTTTCCAAAAAGAGTTTAGCCAGTGCATAGATATTGCATGTCGTATAATCTTTTGGCTCTTCCATTGGAGTAGAGTCGGTCACAATACGTGAGGTAGCCTTTTTGAGCTCTTTTTCAGTACAAAAAATATCAATGGTGTTGCCATAGCTTTTACTCATTTTAGCACCATCAATTCCTGGAACGGTTGCAACATTATCATCTACTCTAAATTCAGGCAGTGTAAAAATATCGCCAAAATCATTGTTGAACTTTATCGCAATATCGCGTGTGATTTCAACGTGTTGGATTTGGTCTTTTCCTACAGGAATGATGTTGGCATCATACAGTAAAATATCGGCTGCCATAAGCACAGGGTAAGAAAAAAGGGCATGATTAGCGGCAATACCTTTAGCGACTTTATCTTTGTACCCATGGGCGCGCTCTAAAAGTCCCATCGGGGTGTATCCTGAAAGTACCCAGTAGAGTTCTAAAACCTCTTTGACATCCGATTGCGCCCACAAAGTTGCTTTTGTTGGGTCAATGCCAAGACTTAAAAAGTTAATAGCTGCATCGAGCGTATTGTTTTTAAGTGCTACCCCATCTTTTAAAGAGGTGAGGGCATGATAGTTGGGGATGAAAATAAATAGGTCGCTTGTTTCTTGAAGATCGACCATTTGTTTGATAGCACCAAAATAGTTTCCTATATGCAGTGCTCCTGAAGGTTGAATTCCCGTTAGTACTCTCATAAATCTATCCTAATCCTTTTTTAACTTTAAAACCTGAATAATGTCTGTTACAATCTCTTGTACACTGCGATTTTCAACATCAATAATCATATCTGCCTTGGCTTCGTAAAGGGATGAGCGTTCCTCAAACAATGTTCGCGCTTTGTCCTCGTCGGTCAGTAGTGGTCGTTTTGCCAATTTAAGGTCAGCATTTTCATGGGCTTTTAAACGTGCTAAAATGCCATCAAATGAAGAGCGAAGATAGACAATCGTGCCAATTTTGTCGAGATTATCTACTTTAAAAAAACCACCACCGGTTGAGATGATGGCATTTTTGACATTTTTTTGGAGCCACTTTGCTGTTTTCTTTTCAAGCTTGCGAAAGTAACTTTCGCCGTTTTCTTCAAAAATTGCTTTAATCTTGCGGTTTTCCATACTCTCAATGAGGTCGTCCGTATCGAGTCCAAAACGTTTGGTTGTTTTAATGAGGGCTCTTGAAATCGTTCCTTTTCCCACACCCATAAAACCGATAAAAACAATGTTTTTATTTTTAGGATTCAGCACCGTTGTCTTCCTGTTCGACGTCTCTTTCACCTTTTGCGCGAGGATAAAGGAGAATTGGAGAGCCTTCTAAGTTAAAATGCTCGCGTAATTTATTGGCAAGATAGCGTCTGTAACTAAAATGAAGGGAACGCGGTTTATTCATAACCAATGCGATACGTGGAGGCTTTGTTAAGTATTGGGTCGCAAAATAAATTTTGACGACTTTTGAGTGGTCACTTGGAATTTGATGCTTAATCGTCGCATCTTTGATGACTTCATTGAGGACACGTGTTGGAAGATGCTGTGAATAATTGGCATAGACTTCTAAAATCATATCTTTGATTTTTGAAACCCTTTGTTTGCTTTTTGCCGAAACGGTAATCAGTGGGGCATAGGAAAGAAACTTAAAGCGGTGTCTGACTTCAGCGGTCACTTTTTCATAATCATCCATCGCATTGTCCCATTTGTTTAAAACAATGATGCACGCAAGATGATTCTCTTCTACCAGTCCTGCGATACGCTCATCCAGCTCTAAAAAAGGTTCACTGGTGTCTAAAACAAGTAATGCAATGTTAGCACGTTCTAGCATCTCTTTGGTACGCATAAGCGCGAATTTTTCAATGCCTTCTATTTTCCCACGACGACGAAGTCCTGCGGTATCGACAAAATTGATAATTTTATCTTCGTACTCAATACTCTCATCCACGGGGTCAATCGTTGTGCCAGCCACACTACTCACCACAGCGCGTTGTTTACCAACAAGCGCATTTAAAAGAGAACTTTTTCCCACATTCACACGTCCAATAATCGCAACGTTGATTTGATTGGTTTCAACTTCTTCGACTACTTCAGGAATCGCTTCTTCATCGTCTTCCTCCAAGGATTCTTCGTCATCCCAATCGTCTTCATAGGATTCCTCATCATTCTCGTCTTCATCGCTTGGAGGCGGTGTCGCACCTTCAACCGCTGGTAAAAATCCACCGATCCACTCTAAAAGAGCACTGACCCCTCGGTTATGCGATACGGAAATCGGGAATACATTTTCCGCACCAAATTCGCTAAATTCCCAAGCGCGCTCCATCTCTTTATCGTTGTCAATTTTATTGATGACTAAGGCGATGGGCTTATTGCGTGCTTGAAGTGCATAAAAAATCTTTTTCTCTTCATCACTCGGAAGCAGTTTGCCATCGACGACCATAATGATAATATCTGCTTTTTTAGACGTCTCCATAGACATGTTATGAACGTTTTCAAAGAGCTCAGATGATTTATCAAGCCCGCCTGTATCAAGGATAAGGCAAGGTTTTTCAGTGATATAGACTTGTTGTGTTTTAATATCGCGTGTTGTGCCGCTAAAATCAGACGTAATAGCGATACGTTGTTTAGCGATACGGTTAAAAAGGGAGCTTTTGCCAACATTGGGCAGCCCGATAATTGTTATTTTTTTCATAGTAACCTTTAATAATGTGTACCTAAATGGGATACATTATACCTTTTGTTTGCTGTTATTTTGGTAAACTCTCGACATAGAGCGATTGGCTAGGGAAGGCGAAACTGGTTCCATGTTTTGCGACAATTTGCATGATTTTAAAATTGACATCTTCTTTTACATGTAAATAGTCATTCCAGACCGTTGTTTTCGTAAAACAGTAGAGAAAAATGCTTAACGCGCTGTTCTCAAATTCATCAAAATTAACAAGAATGGTCTCTTGATGAATTTCAGGATGGTGTTTCAGCATCGTTTTAATGTCACCCACAATTGCTTGCATTTGTTCAACCGTGGTGTTGTACGTGAGTCCAATTCTCGTTCGAATACGACGTTTTCCCATACGCGACCAATTGGTAATCGGGGTATTGGCAAGCGTTGCGTTGGGAACACTGACTAACGCTTGGGCAAATGTACGGACTTTGGTGGAACGAATACCGATTTCTTCAATAAACCCTTCGACCAAAGGCGTCTCTACCCAATCGCCAACTTTAAAAGGACGGTCACCAAAGATAACGAGCGAACCGAAAAGATTGGCAACTGTGTCTTTCGCTGCCAACGCAAATGCCAAACCTCCAAGCCCCAGCGATGCAACAAAGGCGCTCACATTGATGCCCCATTCTTGTAAAATAGCCATGACTCCTAGTGCGATAATAATCACACGCATGGTTTTGGTCAAAAAGTTCTGAATATCGGAATGGAGTTCTTTGCCAAATTTTGAAGAAAAAAGATGAAAAAGGTGTGAAAATGCATCCACAAGGCGGTATAAAATCCAAAAAATAACAAAGATAAATACGGAGCGAACAAACAACTCTAAAAAGCGGTCAATGCCATCAACAGGAAGCCATCGCATCGAAAAATAAACGCCACCTAAAACAATTGAGACTTTTAAAGGTTCTTCAATAACATCAATGAGCTTATCATCGTTAAGCGTTTTTGTTCTGTTGGCAAGTTTGCGTAATGGTTTGAGCAGAATCTTGCTCAGTAAGGTACGACATAAAAGTGAAAAAAAGAAAATTGCGATAGCAATGCCTATGTGTGTGATAGGAATGCTCCACAGCTTATAGTTTAGAATAAGATGAAAATCCATACTCTCTCCCGAAGCTAAGATGTAAAAATCAACGGATTTTAACACATAATGGATTAAGATTACGTATTTATGGTCTTCATTGGAGTGAGCGTGAAAGAGTTTTTTTTAGGGATTAACAAAGGTGTTATCTTTATGTTAATTTCTTCATTTAGTTTTGCCTTTGATGGTGCTTTTGCAAAAGTACTCAGTCACGATATGGATTCGGTAGAAGTCGTTTTTTTTCGTAATGGACTTACGATGCTTTTTGTCGCTTTAAGTATTTTTAAATTGCCGATTAAACAAGTAGGCGGCAAGCCTTGGTTACTGCTTTTTCGAGCTGTGATTGGATTTGCTTCGATGTTGGTTTTCTTTTACAATATTGCGCATATCCCTTTGGCTGATGCCATTACCTTCTCGCGTACCGCACCAATTTTCACCGCTATTTTGGCGTTTGTTTTTCTGAAAGAAAAGATTGGTTGGAAAGGCTGGGTCGCTGTATTTGTTGGGTTTATCGGCATTGTTTTTGTGATGAAACCCAGTGGCTTGATGCTCTCAAAAACAGACGTGTTTGGGCTATGTAGCGGCCTTGGCGCGGCACTGGCTTATACCAGCGTGCGGGAACTCAATAAAGTCTATGACACTCGCGTCATTGTGTTGGCTTTCACATCAACAGGAACGATTTTCCCTGCGCTTTTTATGGTTTTGAGTGATTATTTCCATACACCCATGTTTGATTTTATGTTGGGACATTTTGTAATGCCCTCAGGCGTAGCGTGGCTTTATATCATTTTGATGGGCTTTTCAGGTGCCATTGGTCAGGTCTATATGACCAAAGCATTTGCAACCACCAAAGCAGGCATTGTCGGCGCTGCTGGATATTCTATTATTTTCTTTTCACTGATTATCGGCATTTTTTTAGGAGATGCCTTACCAGATTTTGCTGGACTATTTGGTATACTCTTAGTCGTTCTTAGTGGAATTATCGTAGCAAAGGAGAAAGAGTGATTTTAATCGCAGGACCATGTGTCATTGAAAGCAGAGACAACCTTTTTAGAGTTGCAGAACAATTAATGCCTTATCATGAAGATACAACCATAGATTTTTATTTTAAAAGCAGTTTTGACAAAGCCAATCGAACCAGTATTGATAGTTTTAGAGGTCCAGGCATGGATGAGGGGTTAAAACTACTCGATGAAGTACGAAAAGAGTTTGGGTACAACCTCTTAACCGATATTCATGATTACACCCAAGCCAAACCGGTAGGCGAAGTGGTCGATGTGCTTCAAATCCCCGCATTTTTATGCCGTCAAACGGATTTGTTGGTTGCAGCAGCACAAACAAAATGCGTGGTCAATATCAAAAAAGGGCAGTTTTTAAACCCTGCTGATATGCGCTATTCGGTCAAAAAAGTGCTCGATACCAGAGGTGTCAAAGAAGAGGGTTACGAAGCGGCTAAAAAAGCGGGTGTATGGCTTACTGAGCGCGGTAGTACGTTTGGATACGGCAATTTAGTCGTTGATGCACGTAGCTTTGTCATTATGCGCGAATTTGCCCCTGTGATTTTTGATGCAACGCATTCGGTACAAATGCCTGGAACCGAAGGGGGCAAAAGTGGTGGAAAACGCGAATTTGTCCGTCCGCTTTCACGCTCAGCCGCCGCTGTTGGCGTGGATGGATTTTTCTTTGAAACCCATTTTAATCCATGCGAAGCGTTGTGCGACGGTCCGAATATGCTTGATTTAGAGGATTTGTCGTTGGCAATACGTGACATTAAGGCAATTCAAAATACCCTAAAGGTGTAGGTATGCAATTGATTCCAACACGAAATGTTCTTCTGAATGTAGGTGATGCGGAGCACAAAAGGCAAGAAATTAGGGACTATTTTTTAAAAACATATAGCCTTTACGAAAAACTGTTTGAACTGATGAAGGATGAAGAGAGTTACTATCTCACAGCAGACCCACTGCGTCATCCTTTGGTTTTTTATTTTGGGCATACCGCGACATTTTTTATCAATAAACTTGTTCTAGCCAAACTCTTAGATAAGCGTATCAATCCTACTTATGAGTCCATTTTTGCTATTGGCGTGGACGAAATGAGTTGGGATGATTTGAACCAAGAACATTATAAATGGCCTAAAATTGCTGAAATTAAAGCGTATCGTGATGCGGTGAAAACCAAAATCTTAGAACTGATTGATACCTTGCCTCTTCGTATGCCTATTTCGTGGGAAAGTCCATTTTGGGCGATTTTGATGGGTATTGAGCATGAACGCATTCATCTTGAAACATCATCGGTTTTAATACGCCAACTTCCGTTGGATAAAGTTCAACCAAGCGATTTTTGGAAAGTCTGTCCTCTTGATACGCCCATTGTGGAAAATACGTTATTACATGTAAACGGAACAACGCTTCGTTTGGAAAAGAAAAAAGACGATGCGCTGTACGGATGGGATAACGAATATGGTTTACATGTAAAAGAGGTCAAAGCATTTAAAGCTTCGAAATATCTTGTGAGTAATGCCGAATTTTTGAGTTTTATTGAAGACGGTGGTTATGAAAATGAGCGCTATTGGAATGAAGAGGGGTGGAAATGGAAGTGTTATAAAAACGCCACAATGCCTCTTTTCTGGCGCAAAGATACGTCAGGCTACCGTCTTCGATTGGTAGCAGAAGAGATAGCGATGCCATGGAGTTGGCCTGTTGAGATTAATTATCTTGAAGCCAAAGCCTTTTGTAATTGGAAAAGTGCCAAAACAGGCAAATCGATACGCCTTCCAAGTGAGGAAGAGTGGTATGTTCTGCGCGATTTACATGTAAAAAAAGACGAGCCCTTTTGGGAGAAGGCTCCTGGCAATGTCAATTTAGAATATTTTGCCTCATCTGTCCCTGTCGATACCTTCGCTTTTGGTGAATTCTATGATGTCATCGGCAATGTGTGGCAGTGGAGTGAAACCCCTATGAATGGGTTTGATGGCTTTGAAGTTCACCCACTTTATGATGATTTTTCGGTTCCTACGTTTGATGATAGACACACTATCATGAAGGGTGGTTCGTGGATTAGCACGGGCAATGAACTGATTCGCTCTTCTCGTTATGCGTTTCGCCGTCATTTTTACCAACATGCAGGATTTCGTTATGTTGAATCCAATGACCCAGTGGAAACCCATTCTGTATTTTATGAAACTGATTTTGCCCTTTCTGAAATTTGTCATGCGCATTTTGGTGAAAAAGAAAATAATTACTATGAGACAATGGCTCAGCTTTGCATTGATTTGGGGAGCGCAAAAACAAAAGCCTTGGAAATTGGGTGTGGCATAGGGCGCGGAACTTTTGCGCTTGCAAAAGCATTTTCTATGGTTCATGGTATTGAATTTACGGCACGAGTCGTACGTTTGGCAACGAATTTCAAAGAGAGCGGAAAACTCAAATATGCCCTGAAAGAAGAGGGCGAATTAGCTTCGTTTCTTGAGCGAAATCTCAGTGATTTTGGCATCGACCCTAAGTCTCAAAAAGTAGAGTTTTGGCAAGCAGACCCACACAATATGAAGCCTTATTTTGATGGCTATGACCTCATCCTTGCCAATGATATTTTAGATACGCTTTATGATCCAGTACTATTTTTAAAGACGATAAAAGAGCGGCTCAATGAGAAGGGGTTGTTAGTGATTGCAAGCAGCTATGACTGGGATGAAAGTAAAACACCGAAGGAAAAATGGTTGGGTGGCATTAAGAAAAATGGTGAAAAGTACAGTACATACGATGCTTTAAACGAACATCTAAGTTCATCGTTTACCAACATACAAGAACCAATAAACATAGCGTTAGTACGCTATGTCAGCGAGCGCAAAAGTGTGATAAAAACGTTACACGTGAGCGTGTGGAAAAAACGATAATAGTTCTCTAATCAAAAATGCGGTATTATTGAACCACTTTACAAATAATTGAAGGATTGTTATGAATATCATTGAAGGCAAATTATCCCTTAGTGGCAAAGAAAAAGTAGCCATCATTAACAGTAGATTTAACCATATTATTACGGATCGTCTTGTTGAAGGTGCCCGTGACGCTTTTATTCGTCATGGCGGTGATGAAAAACATTTAGACCTTA
>DKFS01000015.1 GCA_002452855.1 Sulfurospirillum sp. UBA6790
AATCCTTAATTGCTAAAATTTAAACGGGATTATACCACAACTTTAGCTAGATTTAAAGTTTTTTTAATGAAATTTTAATTTTTATTACGGCTGACTCTACGCGCAACCCCAACTGTCGCATTTGGTAGGATGGAAGGTTTATAAATTTTTATCTTTAATGTGAGAATTTGAGGATAGAGATGAAGCAATTTTTGACTTAAATCTTCTAAGGCGTCTTCAATCAAAAAATAAGCCTCTTTTTTCATTTGTTCTTCAAGATAGAAGGCGATTTGAGCATAATCAATAAAGTTTTTTTGACTGTAGTTATAATTTATTTTTACATGTAAAATAACTTTTTGAGGAGACAAACGCTCCTCTTCTAAAATGCCGATAATGGTCTCAAACGTTAAATCCTTGATGATAATTTGCATCATTTTAGATAACTTTTGTCTCTTTGCCTTGAAATAGACGCATAATATTTGGAATGTGTTTATAGACAATAACAAACGCAATTAAAAATAAAGGTGCATGCGTTTTGATGCCCTCAATATCTGGATGAACGATAAACGATGAACCAATGAGTGCAATAAGTGCTAATAATGAAGAGAGTGAAGATACTTTAAGAATTTTCCCTGCTAAAAACCATGTGATAAAAGCGATAAATGTCTCAATAGGCAACATCATCAATAAAACACCTGCCCCTGTCGCAACACCTTTGCCGCCTTCAAATTTTAAATAAGGACTGTAACAGTGTCCGATAACAGCAAGAACAGCAATACTCCAAAGTGTCTCAATGCTTAAGCCCATTAATTTAGCAACTAATAAAACAACAATACCTTTGAGCGCGTCTAAAATGACAGTGGTAATTGCCAATTTTTTAGCAAGTGATGGATTGGTCTCTTTGAGCACTCTTAAAACATTGGTTGCCCCAATACTGCCACTGCCACTTTCTCTGATGTCTTTGCCCGTAAATTGTTTAGCGAGCAATAATCCAAACGGAATACCGCCGACAAGATAGCTTATAATATAGAATTGGACGTTAATATTAAAGAGAAAATCCACATAGAATCCTTTGTTGAAATAAGGCAGTATAGCAATAATTTTGTTATTATTTCTTTAACGCTATAATGCGAAATTGTGATATAACCAAAGGATTTTACAGTGGATAATCAAGCTCTCAAAGAGGCCATTTTAAAGCTCAAAAAAGAGTTGCACGTCAGTATTGTGGCGCATTTTTATCAAAAAGATGAAGTGTTTGAACTTGCGGATTATAAAGGTGACTCATTACAACTTGCTCAATGGGCAGCTAACGATGCCAATCCTAATTTACTGTTTTGTGGCGTAGGTTTTATGGGGCAAAGTGTTAAGATTTTAGCACCTAACAAGCGTGTTTTAATGCCAAAAATTGCTTGCTGTGCAATGGCACGAATGATTGATGTGGATTATTACAACCAGAATATTGCGCTTTTAGAAAAAGAAGGACTCACAAAAGAAGATATCTTGCCTGTGACGTATATCAACTGTTCTGCTGAGGTGAAAGCGGCTGTTGGTAAAATGGGTGGCTATGTATGTACGAGTTCTAATGCGAAGAAAATCATCACAAAAGCACTGGAGAGCAATAAAAAAATACTGTTTGTTCCTGACCGTTGTTTGGGACAAAATATCGCAAAAGAGATGGGACTGAAATCCTGTGTTGTGGCAGATGGTACAGACCCAAAAGAAGCAGATATCATTTGCTACAATGGATTTTGTTCGGTCCATCAACTCTTTGATGTCGATGATATCGCTTTTTATCGTGAAAAATACCCTGATATTTTGATTGTGACGCATCCTGAATGCAAGCCAGAAGTGTGTGAGCTTTCCGATTTTGTTGGTTCAACCAGTCAAATTATTGATTATGTCAATAAACTACCGAAAGAGCAAAAAGTTGCAATTGGGACAGAATACAATATGGTGAAACGGTTGCGTCAAGAAAATACTTATATCCTCTCATCTACCAAACCAGAATGTCCGACGATGAATGAAACGACCCTTCAAAATGTTTATAATGTTCTTCTGAGTATCCAAGAAGGACGTTATGAAAACGAAATTACTATTTCTGAAGATACGCGTATATGGGCGCATGCAGCACTGAATAGGATGTTTGAACTATGATTAAAGCATTTGTCAAAAAAGCATTAGCAGAGGACGTTGGCAGAGGCGATTTATTTGCGTTAGTGGGGAAAGACAGTTTTGCAAGTGCAAATATTATCTGTAAAGATACAGGCATTTTTGCAGGACGTGATTATGTCAAAACACTCTGCAAAATGAATAAGCTAGACATTACGTTCTACTTTGATGATGGTGATGCACTCAAAAAAGGTGACTTGGTGGCACTGATTGAAGGAAAATCAAAAAATATTTTACGATGCGAACGCGTGATTTTGAACTTAATGCAACATGCAAGTGGAATTGCCACGAATGTGGCATCGTATAAAAAAGCATTGGAAGGGCACAGTGTCAAATTGCTCGATACGCGTAAAACAAGACCTCATTTGCGTGTGTTTGAAAAATATGCGATTCGTTGCGGCGGAGGCAATAATCATCGTATGGGTCTTGATGATTGTTTGATGATTAAAGACACTCATCTTCAAACTATTGATGATTTAAAACTTTTTATTGGGGAAGCCAGAGAGAAACTCCCTTTTACATGTAAAATAGAAGTTGAGTGCGAAGATGTCGAATTTGCAAAGTTTGCAATGCACTGTGGTGCAGATATTATTATGTGCGATAACATGTCTCATTTGGCTATCTCTGAAGTGGTGGCTTACAAAAATGATCATTTTTCACATGTTCTTTTAGAAGCCAGTGGCAATATTACCAAAGAAAATATTGTGGCATATGCTCAAACGGGTGTGGATGCTATCAGCAGTGGTAGTTTGATTCATCAAGCTGTATGGCTTGATTTTTCAATGAAAATCACACACAAAACACTCATCTAAGCACAAAGGGTGATGCGTGGCTGATGATCAAGAAAAGACCGAAGAAGCCACCTCCAAGAAAATAGAAGATGCTCGAAAAGACGGTAATGTCCCTAAAAGTATGGACACCAGCGCTTTTGTTACGTTGGTGGTTGCTTTGGTGGCTTTTTTGGCAATGCTTTCTTGGATTGAATCACGTGTTGTCTATTTATACTACTATTATCAGTCTCTTATTGGCAGTGAAATCACCAAAGAAATCACCCTCCAAGTCTCCATAATCACATTTCGTGAAATTATTTATATGGTCATTCCTCTTGCTTTGTCCGTTGCGATTGCAGGCTTACTTGCCAATATTTTACAAACGGGGTTTATTTTTACAACCAAACCACTCATGCCGGATTTTAGCAAACTAGATCCTATTAAAGGACTGAAAAACCTTTTATCTATTAAAAAATTAGTCGAAACAATCAAAACTATTTTAAAAGTAACCGTTGTTATGTGGGTGAGTTATTATTTTCTACTTGAATTTACCAAAGAACTTCCTACGGTTATCTATTTTCCGCTTTATGAACAATTGGGATGGTTAAAGTCGAAAGTATTGATTTTAGCTGCGGTGATTCTACTTATCTTTTTAATTTTGGCCTTAATGGATTTATTGTTTGTTCGCTATACCTATTTTAAAAGCTTACGTATGAGTAAGCAAGAGATTAAAGATGAGTATAAACAGATGGAAGGTGACCCCAAAATTAAAGCAAAGATTCGGCAAATTCAAATGCAAATGACACGAAAGCGTATGATGCAAGAGATTCCGCAAGCAGATGTTGTGATTACCAATCCAACGCACTATGCCATTGCAATTCGTTATAATCAAGATAAAGAGGCGGCGCCCAAAGTGATTGCCAAAGGGACAGATTATGTGGCTTTGCGCATTAAAGAAGTGGCCATGAATTATAATATTCAAATTGTTGAAAACCCACCTTTAGCGCGCGAACTCTACAAAAAATGCAATCTTGGAGAGTTGATTCCTGAAAATCTTTATAAGGCAGTTGCTGAAGTCTTAGCCTTTGTTTACAAGAGCTCTAAAAAAGCAAGATAATATACATATCAGCTAAAATTAAGTATAATCGCCCTTTTATCTCAAGGTGGTATCGAGAATGTATCAACAAGCGTGGAAAAAGATGCTTGAATCAAATCATATCGTTATTGTTTCGCATGTGCATCCTGATGGAGATACGCTAGGTAGCGCTTTAGCACTCTATGAAGTTTTAATCCGAGCTGGGAAAAAAGTAACGCATTACAACAAAAATAAAGAATTACCAACGGTATACGACTTTTTACCTGGTTTTTCAAAAATTAAACATGAATTGCCTAAGCAATTTGATTTGGTTGTAAGTTGCGATTGCTCAACCCAAGATCGCCTAAAAATTCCAGAAGGCGATTATGAGATTATCAACATTGACCATCATATAACCAATCGCTATTTTGGTACGATAAACGTTGTTGTTGATCGTTTTAGTAGCGCAGGTATGGTCGTGTATGAACTTCTAAAAGCTAACAAAGTTGAGATAACAAAAGCGTGCGCAATATGTCTTTATACGGCAATAGCTGATGATACTGGTTTCTTTTTGTACGGTGATATGGATGAACAAACATTTACTATTGTGTCGCAATTAGTGAAATGTGGAGCCAATCCTCAAGATATTGCTTCAAAAGTAAAACGTCGTGAGCCACTCTCAAAAATCAGGTTGATGGGGTATATGCTCAATCACTTTGATGTGTATGAGCATGGTACAATTGCAACAATTATTTTTGATAGAGCAACGCTAGAGGCAACCGGTGCAAAAAGACACGATACTAAAAATATCGTTAATATGCTACGCAGTATTGTCAATGTGACAGTTGCAATTATGATTTTGGAAGAGAATGAGGGAGGCTATAAAGTCTCATTACGTAGTAAAGATATTAATGTCTCAAAAATTGCTTTGGAGTATCACGGTGGAGGTCATAAAACAGCGGCAGGATTTGAAGTGCCAGCTTGTGACCCCACAATACTTCGAGACGAAATTGTTGAGAAAATTAAAAGGATAAATTAGAAATGAAAAAACAACGAAAATCCTCAGTAGCGGCACTTCTTTTAGGGCTGATTTTTTTAATTTTAGTCGGTGGATTGGCTTATGTCTATAATTCGAGTTTATTTGAAAGAGAAGCTCCAAAGATTATGCTTCAAAAAGAAATCGAATGGAATTTAAAAGACCCAATCCATGTTCAAGTAGGCGACGAAAGCGGCATAAAAATGGTTAAAGCATCTCTGTATGATGGTGAAAAGAGTGTGGATTTAGAGAGTAAGGTACTTAAAACGCCTGAGCAAATTGTCGATCTTAATCTTTCTTTTCCAAAAACAGGTTTTGGTGCAAATAAAAAACTGTTTGAACTCAGTATTGAAGCTGTGGATGCCAGTAAATGGAATTTCTTTTCAGGAAATCATGCAAGTGCTAAAGCCATTATTAAAGTCGATACGAGAAGACCTGAGGTAACCATTGTTGGAAGTTCGTATAAAATTATGAAAGGTGGCGTTGCTACTGTTATTTTCAAAGCTCAAGACGAAGCGATGAAATCGCTGTATATTGAGACAAGTTTTGGCAAAAAGTTTTATCCAACACCTTTTTATAAAGAGGGTTATTATATCTCTTTAGTTGCATGGCCGACTCGTGCTGAAAACTTTAGCGCAGCGGTGGTTGCTATTGATAGAGCCGGTAATATCACAAAAGCACATATTCCATATTTTCTTCAAGATCGTAAATACAAGACATCAACGATTCAACTTGAAGATCGTTTCTTAGATGGTAAAATTGCTGACCTTATTTCGGAAGTCGCACCAGAACGCTCATCATTGGGAAGATTGGAAAAATTTAAATTTGTTAATGAAACAATGCGTGATGGCAATGAAGATGTGATATTAAAAGTAACATCGACGATTCAAACCGACCTAATTAATGGATTTTTCTTAAAACCATTTTACCCATTACGCAATGGCAAAGTTGTTGCAAGTTTTGGAGATCATCGTTTTTACGAGTACGAAAAACAGCCTACGAGTGAGTCTTATCATCTAGGCTTAGATTTGGCAAGTAATGCTCAAGCACCTATTCAAACATCAAACGATGGTGTTATTGTCTTAGCGCGAGAAAATGGTATCTACGGTAATAATATTATCATCTCACATGGGTTAGGCGTTTATTCTCTTTACGGTCACTGTTCAAGCTTCTTGGTAAAAGAGGGCGATGTTGTCAAAGCAGGCGATGTGATAGCAAAAACCGGTTTAACAGGTTTGGCTTTGGGAGATCATCTTCACTTTGGAATGTATGTTCAAGGGGTTGATGTAAGACCTGAGGAGTGGATGGATGAAGTGTGGTTGAAAGAGAGTATCTACAATATTATTGATTCAGCAAAGAAGATGATTGACAGATGAAAGTAACGCAAAAAAATGTCAGAGTGTTTCACATCGAAATTGATGATGAAGCAGCATTTCTTGATTATTTTAAAAAAAACAGCCTCCTTTTGAAGGAATTCTTTTTGCTTATAGAAGGGAATATTACACCCAAAATAGGCTTCTTATTAGAGCAGAGTGGGGTATGTTATAAAGACATTAATCAGTGTAACATTCGTTTCGCAGGTATAAAAAAAGAAGCGGCTTTCGTTGATGAACCTATTCAAAAAGAAGCCACTCAAGAGATTGCAATTCAGACGAACGATACGAAGCAGAATCGAAAATTAAAATTGTACGATAGACCTATACGCTCCGGTGAAGAAATTCATGAAAGCCTCCCGATGGTTATTTTTGGCCGTGTGAATAGTGGTGCGAAAGTTTTTTGTGAAGAGAGCTTAAGTATTTATGGTATTATTGACGGATTAGTACAATGTGATGGCGATTATATCGTACTCAATGGCATCAGCCCACGAGGTCACCTCATTTTTAATGGGGAGATTGTGGAACGAGAGATGCTGAAAGAAAATATTCTTCAAAAAATTGTTATGCGTGAACATGTGTTGGAGATAAAGGAAGTTGTGTGAAACAAACAACATTGGCTAGAGCTGTAAGTGGCATCGGCATAGGGCTTCATAAAGGTGAGCCTATTCAAATGCACTTAGAGCCACTTGAAGCAAATAATGGAATACTTTTTTACAGAAGTGATGTTGGTCTCTTAGTCAAAGCAACACCTGAGAATGTTGTTAATACTCAGATGGCAACGGTCATTGGTAATTCAAGTGCCTATATTTCAACAATTGAGCATTTGCTCTCAGCAATTTATGCCTATGGTATTGATAATGTACGTGTTGTTCTGGATGGTCCTGAAGTTCCTGTAATGGACGGAAGTAGTGCTAGCTTTTGTATGATGCTTGATGAAGCAGGTATTAGAAAGCTGGATGAAACAAAGCATGTGCTTATTATTAAAAAAGAAATTGAAGTATCCGATGGCAAAAAATTTGCGAGAGTCACTCCTAGTTTGAAACCAAGTTATAGTTTTGTGATTGAATTTAATCATCCTGCTATTGGCAGACAAGAGTACGGTTTTGAGTTTAGCAAAAAGAATTTTATTGAAGAGATAGCACGTGCACGAACATTTGGATTTCTAAAAGACGCACAAATGCTACGTTCAAGAGGACTTGCTCTTGGCGGTTCATTAGACAACGCTGTGGTTATGGATGATCATAAAATTCTTAATCCAGAAGGGTTGCGTTTTTCCAATGAGTTTGTTCGCCATAAAATTTTGGACGCCATTGGTGATTTATCATTGCTCGGAGCACCTTTTGTGGGTGATTATAGCTCTTTTGCAGGTAGCCACAATCTGAATCATGAATTAACTAAGGCTATATTAAGAGATCCAAGTAATTATGAAATTAGAGCACTCAGTCCAGAAAAAGCACAAGAGTTTGAAAAGGTCTACGCATAAAAAAAATTGTTGATATTGTTGTTATTTCACTTGCATCACCTTTGCAAATTGGCATCTATAGTGATAACCATTTAATCAAAAATTATCAAACGACAGAACAAACCAGTGAAGTACTCCCTATTCTTTTTGCAACTATCCTCGAAGATTATAGCCCAGCTAGACTCTTTTTCGCACGAGGGCCTGGAAGTTTTATGGCGATTAAAATTAGTTATATTTTTTTAAAAACACTCAGTTTGAGTCTTAATATTCCACTATTTGCCTGTGATGGATTTGTCCTGAATAATAATAAACCCATTAAAGCAATGCGAAATCTCTATTTTGTTAAAGAGAATCATGAGATTGTGACACGGCATTTTGATGATAATATTGAGCAAAATTTTCAGTTACCTACTGAGTTAAATCCTTCACAATTTAGTGATGAGATAGAGCCTCTTTATATGTTACCAGCAGTTTAGGAGAAAAATAGGTGAAGATAAAAATACCAGCAACCAGTGCTAATCTAGGACCAGGATTTGATTGTTTGGGTCTTGCGATTGCACTTTACAATGAGGTATCTATAAAACCTGCTAGTTATCAGAGTATCTCTGTGAAAGGCGAAGGTGAAGAGAACGTCAAGCTTAAAAATAACAATATTTTTGTTTCCATTTTTTATGAAATTTATCAAGAACTGGTCGGTAAAAAAGATCCTTTCCGATTTGAGTTTTATAACAATATACCATTTTCAAGAGGGCTTGGTAGTAGCTCGGCTGTGATTGTGGGTGCTATTGCAAGCGCCTATGAAATGGCAGGGATTAAAGCCAGTAGAGAGACTATCTTAAATAAAGCGCTGATTTATGAAACACATCCTGACAATATCGCTCCAGCCGTGTATGGTGGTTTTACAAGTTCTGTTGTCGAGAACAATAAAGTAAAAACACTTCAAAAGAAGCTCAGTGATAAATTGAAAGTAGTGATGGTGATTCCCGATCGTCCCATGTCTACAGCGCATTCAAGAACATTGTTACCCAAGTCATATATGATGAAAAATGTTGTTTACAATCTTTCACGCGCCTCAATGTTGTGTGCGGCTTTTTTTAGTGAAAATTGGGAGTATTTAAGGGTTGCTTCAAAAGATTGTATGCATGAGCATCGTCGAATGAAGCAAATGCGGGAACTTTTTGATGTAAGGGATATGGCACTAAAAAATGGTGCTTTGATGAGTACTCTTTCTGGCAGTGGGTCATCTTTTTTTAATTTAGTGAAAGCAGAAGATGCAACAAAAGTTGCTACGGTACTTAAAAAAAGTTTTGAAATGTTTAGAGTGGAAATTTTTGAGCTGGATAATAACGGCTTTGAAATTGTACAAAGCTGAAAAACAGCTAAATTTTGATATAATCAGGCGCAAAAATGAGTCAACCAATACGAATGTGCATTGTTTGTAGGCAAAGAGCTTTACAAGAAAAATTACAAAGATTGCAGATCATTAGCGGTGAACTCGTACTCTTTTCCAAGATAGGAAGAAGTTTTTATATCTGCAAGGCATGTATGGAAAGCAATGAAAAGAAAGTTGTGAAAATACTCAACAATAAATGCAAAACAAATCACAAGACAATGATGGAATTTGGTAAAATTTTTAAGGAGATAGGCACGAATGGATAAGGTTCGCATAACCGAGATAGCAAAAGAATTGGGGATGAAAAATAAAGATATTATCGAAAAAGCGATGGATATCGGACTTGATGCAAAAGCCCCTTCAAGTTCAATCAGTACGGAAGATGCCGAGAAATTAATTAACTACGTTTTAACAGGAGACAATACTACTGCACAAACTGTAAAGCCCGCCGTAGAAACAGCACCTGTCAAAGTTGCAGAAGTTAAAAAAGTTGAGGTACAAGAAATTCCTGTGATTGAAAAGCCTAAAGCCGTAGAAGCAACTCTCCCTAAAACAAAGACACTCAAAGAAAAAGAACTTGAGCTAGGCAATAGTGAACCTAAAGCAGAAGCATTATCGAAATCTTCTATGAACGCTGATAGCGACGAGAGTGATGAAAGCGAAGAAAAGCTTGATGCTACCAACGTCAGAAAGCGTAGAGGTCTTGTAATTGTTAAGAAAAAAAGACCAGAAGCTAAAGAAATCGAAGCCGATGAAAGTGAAAACGAATCTCCACGCTCTTATAATGAAAAAAGTACGGCTAAAAATATTGAGGCAATGTTTGCATCAAATTTTGCAGCCAGCGAATTGCAAAAAAAGAAAAAGAAAATCAAAAAAGTACCTGCTGAGAAAAAATCAAATACTGAAAAAATAGATATCGCTTTAAATATTGAAATGGCAGATACGAATATTGATGCAGAAGAAGAAGAGATGATTGTGCTTCCTGATCTCAATATGGGGCTACCCGTTAATGAAGATAATAGGAAGAAAAAACAGATCGATCCTAGTCAAATTCGAACCACTAAAAAAACAAATTTTGTTATGCAAGGTATTCAGCGTGTAGGTCGTAAGCGTCGTCGTCGTCCTACTCAGGTTCAAGAGAGTGAAGTTATTAGCGCTATTGAAATTCCTGAAGAGATCAGAGTGTATGAATTTGCTGAAAAAATCAATAAACCCGTTGGCGAAGTCATTAAAGAACTTTTCTCCTTGGGTGTTATGTTTACCAAAAATGACTTTTTAGATAAAGATTCGATTGAAATTTTAGCCGAGACATTTGGCGTTAATGTGACAACAGTAAACGATCAAGAGTCTTTTGATTATGTGAAAGCATACGACGAAGAAATTGATGCGAGTGAGCAAACCTTTGTTGAGCGTGCACCTGTTATTACCATTATGGGGCATGTTGATCATGGTAAAACTTCTTTACTCGATTATATTCGAAATGCAAAAGTGGCAGCGGGTGAAGCGGGTGGTATTACGCAGCACGTTGGTGCGTATATGGTCGAAAAAAATGGACGCAATATCACTTTTATTGATACTCCGGGTCACGAAGCTTTTACAGAAATGCGTTCACGTGGTGCTAAAGTAACCGACATTGTTATCGTTGTTGTTGCCGCGGATGATGGTGTCAAACCACAAACAAAAGAGGCTGTCGAACATGCAAAAGCGGCAGGCGTACCTATTATCATTGCTGTCAATAAAATGGATAAAGAATCTGCCAATCCTGATCTTGTGAAAGCACAGCTTGCAGAATTAGGCATTACGCCAATTGATTGGGGTGGAGAGCACGAATTTGTCCCAGTATCTGCAAAAACAGGTATGGGCATTGATGAACTCTTAGAGGTTATTTTACTTCAAGCGGATCTTTTAGAGCTAAAAGCTGACCCAACACGTGATGTAAAAGCAACGGTTATTGAGAGTTCATTAGAAAAAGGTAGAGGTCCTGTTGCAACAGTCGTGATTGAAGACGGTACAATGAGAGTAGGTGACATTGTTGTTGCTGGAATTGCCTTTGGTAAAGTAAAAGCTCTTCTGAATGATCGTGGTAACTCTGTGAAAGAGGCAAAACCGGGTGAGCCAGTGGTTGTATTAGGACTCAGTGAAGTTCCTGGTGCTGGAGAAACACTGATTAGTGTCAAAACCGACAAAATTGCCCGTGAGTATGCGAAGAAAAAAGCGGAATACTTACGTCAAAAAGAGCTCTCAAAATCAACCAAAGTCAGCTTAGATGAATTAAGCGATATGATTGCCGAGGGTGCTTTAAAAACGCTTCCAGTGATTATTAAAGCAGATGTTCAAGGAAGCCTTGAAGCCATTAAAGGAAGTCTTGAAAAAATTAGAAATTCTGAAACAAAAGTCAATATCGTAAGTGCGGGTATTGGTGGTATTACTGAGAGCGATGTTGCGCTAGCTGGTGCTAGTTCAAACTGTGTGATTTTAGGCTTTCATGTTCGCCCAACAGGTGTTGTAAAAGAAAAAGCAAGAAGCCTTGGTGTTGAAATCAAAACGTATAATATAATTTATGATTTAATTGATGATGTCACCAATCTTGTAACGGGTATGATGGCGCCTGTAATTCGTGAAGAAAATATTGGTCAAGCAATGGTTCGAGAAGTTTTTGCAGTGCCAAAACTTGGGCATATTGCAGGATGTATCGTTACGGATGGTACTATTAATCGCGGTGTTAAAATCAGAGTTATTCGTGATGGTGTTATTATTTATGAAGGCAGTGTCTCCTCTCTTAAACGCTTTAAAGATGATGTGAAAGAAGTGGGTAAAGGTTATGAGTGTGGTGTCGGTATTGAAGGCTACACAGATATTAAGGTAGGCGATTATATCGAGAGCTTTAAAGAGGTTGAAGAAAAAGCGAAACTATGATGGATAAAAGTATTAAAATCCAACGAACAGAGAGCGTCTTAAGGGAGCTTATCCCTGAGGCACTCAGTACACTTCAAGATGAGATGTTGCGCGGAGTCTGTGTTGTCGATGTTGAATGCAGTCGCGGCAAGTACGATGCAATTGTTTATCTTGACGGTTCTATGTACGATGAAAAAGAAAAAAATTATATTGTCTCGCATCTTGATAGAGTCAAACGCCATATTCAAACACATTGTATGCAAACAGAAGGATGGTTTCGTTGTCCTAATTTTAGGTTTCGTTTCGATGATAGTTTAGAGAGACAGAACAAAATGGATGCGTTGTTTGCAAAAGTAGAAGAAGAGCTCACAAAAGGTAAGAAAAACGATGATTAATGTAGAACAAATTACGAAAATTGTAGAAAGCTGCGGAGTCTCTTTGTATGATACTGAAGTGGCAACAGAATTTGATAAACGAATCTTTCGTATTTTTATTACATCTAAAGAGGGCATTAGTCTGGATAAATGTGAAGAGATTAGCCGTATTTTATCTCCTATCTTTGATGTGGAGCCACCTCTTGATGGTGAATATTTTTTTGAAGTTAGTTCACCGGGTATCGAGCGTAAACTGACAAAACCTGAACATTTTGAAGCTTCATTAGGTGAAAAAATCAAACTCAAGCTTAAAGATAAAGAGAAATTTATTGGAATACTCGAAAAATTTGAAAACAATGTACTGTATGTTCTTGTCGAGGGAGAGTTAAAAGAAATTCCTCTTGATTCAATCGATAAAGTACGAACTTATTTTGAATGGTAAGTGCATCTGATACATTTCTGATGCAAAAAGCACTGGATGCCGCATGGGCATACCAAGTGCTTACCTTCCCAAATCCTGCTGTTGGGGCGGTAGTGAGCAATGATTTAGGTGAAATTATTGCAATTGGAGCACATCATAAGGCAGGTTTTGCCCATGCTGAAGTGATGGCACTTAAAGAAGCTTATATGCTTTTAAGTGGCGATACTACACTCTCTTTAGTCGAAGATTCTACGCGTATTCATGCGTATTTATCCAAACACCACAAAAATCTGTTTCATCATTTAACATTACATGTAACGCTAGAACCCTGCCATCATTATGGTAAAACACCTCCTTGTTCACAGCTGATTCATACGCTTGGCATTAAGCGCGTTGTAATAGGAGAATATGATTCAAGTACCCAAGCACAAGGTGGCGGTACTTTCTTGGCGAGTCAAGGTGTTGATGTCAGCTTTGGGTGCTTAAAAGATGCGTGTGCGCTGTTGCTCACACCTTTTACATGTAAAGAACAAAAACGTCCTTTTGTCTTTTTTAAAATAGCTTTGAGCGCTAATAATGTAGCAACGGGTGGAATTATTACATCACTTGATTCTCGAAAAATGGTTCACTGTTTACGAGACCGTTGTGATTTGTTAGTGATTGGCGGTAATACAGTTCGTTTAGATAGACCTACACTAGATGCAAGGTTATGCAATGGGAAAGCACCTGATATTCTTATCTATTCCCATCAGAAAGATTTTGATAAGACGATTCCACTGTTTAGCGTGCCTCAACGAAACGTTAGGGTCGAGACCTCTTTAAGCCTCCTTCAAACTTATCAGATGGTAATGATTGAGGGTGGACAACAGATGTTAAATGCGTTGCACCAAGAAGTTGCTTGGTATCTCATCTTTCAATCACCTCATTCTAAAGAAGGTGAAGCGATAACACTTCCAAAGGGATTAACGAAAGTATTTTCGCAACATATTGGCGAAGATACGATGAGTTGGTACTACAAACATGTTTGATGCTTTGTTCTTTTTTGAAATAAGTGTCGCATTCGTTGCTGGTGTGGTGCATGGTGTATTTGGATTTGGGTTTCCTATCATTGCAACACCTTTGTTTGCTCTCTTTGTAGACTTAAAAAGAGCAGTATTATATACACTTTTCCCAACGATTGCTACCAACATCTTTAGCCTCAAAAAAGATAATTCTTTTAGTGATATTTGGAAAGAGTATAAGCTATTAATTGTAGGTGTCATTGGCGGTAGTTTAATTGGGACAAATCTTTTAATTCTCTCTAATAGTCCATATTACAAATTAATTTTAGTTGCCGTCATTTTATTGTATCTCAATAAAACACGTCTTAAAATTTCAATCTCACATTGGGTGAGAGACTACCGCCAAAGTATGATCTTTATTATGGGTGTTTTAAGCGGGTTTATTGGCGGAATTTCGAACATTATGGTACCTGTGCTAGTCATATTGCTCCTAGAGCTCAATTTAGAAAAAAAGCGCTTTATTGGAGTGATGAATTTTTGTTTTATTACCAATAAAAGTTTACAAGTTCTTCTGTTTGGTGTTCATGGAAGTTTTAGCGTCGATAATCTTGGATTAATGCTTCTGTTTGTTGTCATGTCTGTTATCGGATTTAAAATGGGAAGTTTTATTCAAGATAAAATTGATGAAGGGATGTATAAAAAATTATTACATGCTCTTTTATGGATATTATCATTCTATCTGGTTTATGCAACTTTTTACATGTAACGCGTATATTTTTGAGCTAAAAGCACTTGTGCTTGTTGGTAGAGTGCAGTGTGAGGCGAAGGAGTTGTTGCAATTAAAGGTGCATATTTTTCATAAGTTTGCCACACTTGCTTTGCTCCTTCATGTTTACCTTTACATGCCAAAGCCAAAGCCGTTGATGCGTTAATCAAGCCTTTAAGAATTTTAGCTTCATCAGAATACTCGGGTAGCTTTTTAAGCCGATGCCACTCAATTTCTAAGACTTCATGTCCTTCTACGAACGCATCGTTTGCGACAACGGTTAAAAAGTCCTCAATGGCTAAAGTACTATTTGAGTTTTGGTTTTGGGGCTGGTTCATGGAGATAAAATCCTTGTGCGTAATCAATTCCTAACTCTTTAACGATATCAAGAATCTCTTTTTTATGGACAAATTCTGCAACAATGGCCACACCTAAGTTTTTCGCAAAATGCGTAATGGCTTTTACCGTTGCGAGGGCGTTATCATCGGTATCAAGATTTTTAATCAATGAGCCATCTATTTTAATGAAATCTACATTCAAGCGTAAAAGATATTCAAAGTTAGAATAACCAGCGCCAAAATCATCAATGGCCAATAAACAACCGTGACTACGCACTGTTTGTAAAAATGTTTGCACCTCTTTGGAATCTTCGATACCTTCTGATTCTACAAGTTCCAGGGTAATGCGATTTTTTAATAAGGCGTATTGCTGCAAGGTATTGAGTAAAAAGGTCGTTGTCTCTTGGTTGAGAATATCCTCTTTTGTGATATTGATGGAAATATCACAATTGAGTTCAAAAGCGGCTCGAATCCCTTCTTGAATGACAAATCGTGTTAATTGATGATAAATGTGCATACGCTTTGCAAGGTCAATAAAATGAAATGGAGAGATGATGCGGCCATTGGCATCAATTAAGCGGATTAAAACTTCATATTTTTTACGCTTAGAAGCACTTTTAAATAGAGGAACAATTTCTTGTAAGAAAATGGTAAAACGATTGTTAATGAGTGCATCTCTGAGCGTTTGATTCCATTCTATATCTTGTTGAAGGTGCTTTTGAAAGCCTTCATTATCATCATAAATTACAAAAAACTTATGGGTATTTCGAGCTTCTTTGAGTGCAATTTCCGCTCGATTATAAAGGTATTCCGCTCCATTGGCAATACCGATACGAAGCGTAAGCGGGTAGTATTTGTTCTCAATTAACAGTCCCTCATTGTTGAGGGTATTCATAAGATTTTGACATTCTTGGGTAAAAATATCATACGCTAAGACATGATCACAGAAGATGGCAAATTCATCGGCTTGCAGATGAAAGAGTTGAAATTCAACGGGTAAAAGCTCTTTCGTCTTAATGGCAAGCTGTTGCAAGAAAAGATCGCCAAAATGTTGCCCATGAAGGGTGTTAATATCACGGAATCCGCAAATATTGAGAATTGCCAAATGAGGGTTATGTGCATGTTCAATACTTTCCAACAATGTTTTGCGGCTTGGAAGTTCTGCAAATGTCTCTTTGCGTAGATGTTCAACTTGTTCGAAGAGCTCTGTAATATCGTAGCGAATCGCAATATACTCTTCAATATTTCCTTCCGCATCCATCAATGGCATGATAACAGACTTAACATAATACGAAGAGCCATCTTTTCGTCTGTTTTTGACAATGCCTTTCCATGTTTTTCTATCATGCAACGTACTCCATATCTCTTTAAAAAAGCTTGGAGGATTGTCTGGATGGCGAATGATGTTGTGAGGTTTGCCTACAAGCTCTTCTTTTGCATAGCCTGAAATAGCAACGAATTGTTCATTGGCATAGGTAATGATACCTTGAGGATTGGTTTTGGAAACAATTGTACTTTCATCAATCGCGTCTCTATAATGCTCCAACAAAAGTGCTTGTTGTTCATGCTCACAGATAAGTTCAGCAATTTCACCCAATTCATGCTGTTGCTTTGAGAGAGCATGAATATAATTGAGATTGTGTGTTCTAAGGGCCATAGAGATGTAATGGATAGGTTTAAAAAGGACTCTTTGGGTTAAGAGGTAAAAAAGAAAAAGTGCTAAGAAGATAATGAAAAATCCTGCGACAGCACTATAATTTTGGATATCAGAGATAAAAAGTAGCACAGAAGGCGTATAGGAAAAAGAGATGTAGCCAATCGTATGATTATCAAGCGATTGAAGCGGTAAAGAAAATGAATCATTGTTTATAGTGTTACTTTTATCCACAGGGACAAGTGTTGTTTTACCTAAAGTAATTTTTGCTATCGAATCTAAAAAAGTGTGATCCCATTTTCGGGCTAAAAGCAAAAATCCAAAGGGTTTACCAGTTCGTTCAATATCGGATGATGCATGAATGGGCGCTAAGAAAAATTGAATAAATTCTTTGTCATGGTATTGAAAAAAATCTTGGAATAAAGGCTTGTCTATATTCAATATTGTCAAGTCTGGTGTGATTGAAGTGAGAGAATTGTCTGTTTTTGAAAAAACTAATGTTTTATCGGGCGCATAAACATACACAGCATCTACATTAAATGTTTTTAAAATAGGCTCTAAATTGAGTTTGCTCCATGTAGTCTCTTTTGTTTGGATAAATTCAACCAACTCATTCCAAATGGAATAATCATAAATAGTCTTCTTAATGAGTGTAGACTCGAGTTTTAGGACTGCTTGGTAGTGTTCGAACACACTTTTTTGTTCGATTTGGATTTGATGTTGTTCGTCTGTTTTTTTACCAAACCACACACTTGTGATTAAAATAGTGACGAAACATAGGATGATTGCACTGTAAAATGCATACGTTTTTGCTATCTTCATGTTACGAGTATAATCAAAAGCGTTTTTAAATTTGCTTTATTTTTAAAAATAGGATACACTTTTTCTCCAGAAAGATGAGGTTCGAGTTCATCTTTGGTAGTATTTTGTTACGGCTCGTTAAATAGGCTCTCTAAAACACTCCAAAAATACTCAATTTTCTACTTTTCGACCACTACCGTAATGGAGTGTATTTTCAAAAAGGAGCTTAGAATGGCTTTATTAGAGGGAACCGTTAAATGGTTTAACAACGAAAAAGGTTTTGGTTTTATCCAACCAAATGATGGCAGCAAAGATGTATTCGTACACTTTCGCCAAGTAAATAGATCAGGATATGGTCGTGTATCTTTGGCAGAAGGCCAAAAAGTAACATATGAACTTGGTGAAGGTCCAAAAGGCCCACAAGCTGAGAACGTTACAGCACTATAATGTTTCGTAGGGGAGATTTTTCTCCTCTGCAAATGTGTAAATAAACTCACTGCCTTCCTCTTCTTTTGAATTCACTTCAATTTTAATTCCATACTTATCACAAATACTTTTGACAATACTCAGACCAATACCAAATCCACCTTTAAAAATATCGCCTCTGTAATGACGCTCAAAAATTTTATCGACCTCTTTAATGCCTACCCCTTGATCTTTAATACTTAGTAAAATGGCATCGTGCTGATGCATCAGTGTAATTTCGATGATACTTTGAGGGTGAGAATACTTAATAGCATTAGTAAGGTTATTATCGACAATGCGCTGTAACTCAATGCGGTTCATGGTGATAAACAGATCAGGTTCGATATAGCGCATCATCGTGATTCCTTTAGACGAGCTCAGAGATTCAAAATAGCGAATGCGATCTTCTAAAAAAAATGAAAAATCAAGACTTTCTTGCGTATAGGTGATGGTTTTGTTTTTGATGAGGTATTCTAAATCATCGTAAAGTGTTGAAAGCGTCGAAAGGGCAGCCAGAGAACGGTTGAGTCGTTTGTCTTTGTATTTTGTGCTTAGCCCTTCGATATTGAGTTGCATGATGCCCAATGGGGTTTTAAGCTCGTGCATCACATCGGTAAAAAAATTGTTCATGCGTGTGGATGTTTCGATGTAGGGTTTTAAAAGCATTTTAATGAGGATATAGGAGATAATAAACATTCCTGCTAGAACAATGCCGATAATCACCAAAATATCGAAAATCACTTGTGAGTAGGAGAGTTTTTTTTGCACGATCAAATAGCTGACATGTAAAGGATTTTCTCTTAAGGCTTGTTTGTAAAAGAGCGAATGGTCATTTTTATAAAAGAAGGCATCGTCAAAAGAGGGGATTGGTTCTTGAATCAAAGAAAAAACGACATGGTTCGAGGCATCAAGCAAAGCGGACTTATACAAAATTGAGCGAGGAAAAAGAAACGTTTTTTGCATGGGTGAAATGTCGTGAATAATTTTTTCGATTTCATTGGCATACAAACGAAGCTCTCTTTCTTGATTAAATTGTGCCAAGCGCAATGAGGCTGAAATATAATTGAGCGTTGGAAACGAGACAACGAGTAAGGTTAAGAATGTTAAAACTAGGGCAAAAACAAGAGCGTTATGGGTGGCATTTTTCAATTTTGTATCCTATTCCTTTTGCCGTAATAATGAAATCTTTATCGGTTTTGTCTCGGAGTTTTTTGATGAGCATACGAATGTCATTATCGCCCACAGTCTTCCCATCCCAAACGTATTCGTGAATGAGCTCAGTGGAAATAAAATTGCCGCGGTTCTTAACCAATAAAAAAAGCAATTTACTTTCAAATGCACTAAGAAGGATTTGCATCTCTTCAAACCACAATGAATGGTCGCTCAGACGGTAGGTAAAGCCTTGTGAGAGTTTTATGTTTTCAAGTGTCGTTTTTAGATGATAAGCATTAAGGGTTTGCGAAACACGGTATTGCAACTCTTTGAGCGAAAAAGGTTTTCGGATGTAGTCGTTACAGCCAAGCTCATATCCAAGGCTTAAATTGTTAATGTCCGTCAATGACGTAATAAAAATAATCGGTAAATCGAGTTTGGCTTTACGAATTTGTTTTAGAATTTCATATCCGTCGATGTGTGGCACGCGAATATCCAACAGTGCCAGATGGTATTGGTTTTCAAACAGTGCATCTAAGGCTTTTTGCCCATCTTCAAATGCATCGACGACATATCCCATCTCTTCTAAAGAGTCTTGAATACTCTCTTTATAGGTGTAATCGTCTTCTAGGAGTAAAATTTTCATCGAATCATAATCTCCTGTTGCGGTTGATGCGATGAAGGCATTAATGTTTTAATGTGTGTACCTTGTGGTGGGGGAACAAGTGTGGCGCGAAGTAACAAGGACTCTTTGAGTAGAGCTTCATCGAACCAAACACCAATGTAACCTATCTGTTTCGATTCGATGTCAAACAATGGCATAAAACCGAACAATGTGCCATTTTCTTTCGCAAGGGTTTGCGAGAGAAAATGGCACATTGTTCGGTTTTATGCCATTTTCTCTCGCAAACCCTTGCGAAAGAATTTCGGGAG
>DKFS01000021.1 GCA_002452855.1 Sulfurospirillum sp. UBA6790
GCATCTTTGGTGCTAATTTCACCCTTTTCAATTTCCCATTGCATGTATTTGACAGAATACAAATTGATTAATAAACCTGTTACACCAATCAAAGATAAAAAGACACCGCCTAAAGCATCAATAAAAAGCATATCATGAAATGCAAAATAGGTTTTGCCGTTCATCACATACATCACAACATTGATAGCGACAAATGTAGAAGCCATTGATGCAATTACATGTAATGTACTGAGTGTCTTAAATTGTGCAGGCGCTAACCAAATAACGAGCGATGCCAAAAGAGGAACCGCTAGTAATAATATAAATAATTGTTGAATATCCATTTCCTTACCTACCCTTTCAATTCAGTTGCTTTGGAAACATCTAAAGAACCAAAATATTTATAAAATCTCTGAGCGAGCACTGACATAATAAGAACCGCAAAAATAGCGTCTGTTAAAATACCAAGCTCTGCAATTTCGGGTGAGTTATATGCCATTAATGCTAATGAGAGATGGATACCATTCTCAAACATACAATATGCAAGAATTTGTTTAATGGCTGAATTGCGTAGAATAAAACCAAAAATGCCAATCATAAAGATAGTAATAGAAGCAATTAAAGGAATACTCTCTTTAATCAATGAAAATTCCATGTACGTTGGATAAACCGACATTGCAATGGCAAGTGAAAAACTAATCGCAATAATAGGACTGACAAAAAAGCCTGTTACAGGTTCATCTTCACTCACAACACCCAACTTTTTGACAAGTCTGAGCATAATATAAGGAATCAAAAGCACCTTGGTAAAAAATGCGATAAATGCCCATGTGCAAAGCTGCTCAGCCAAATGCGTTGAAGAAAGAAGTAAAAAGATTGAAACTAACAGCGCTGTTTGAAGTGAATAAACATAAATCGCTGCTTTGTAATTTCTGAGTCCAAAAATAATCAATGATGTTGTAATCATTGCTATGGATAAGATACTGAGTAAATCAATCATATTATGCTCCTACAACATATAAAGCAAGTGCTATAAAAGAGACACTAAATGCTGCAATGGCATTTCTTCTAAAGCTTGATAATAATTTATGTCTTGGTCCGAAGTTATCAATGAAAACAGCCGCAACATAAAAAACACCTGCTTTAATAATAAAAACAATCAGAGCTAAAAAAGGATTCTCAAAACTCCAAGGCTCAAAGACTGTTAAGAACATACCAATCATCGCAAACTGTTTTAAGATAAGTCCCGCATGGGCTATACCAAAATCAGAACCACTGTATTCGCCTAAAACACCCTCTTGAAGCTCTTGTTCCGCTTCAGCTAAGTCGTAAGGATTTCTGCCACTTTCAACATACATCGCCCATAAAAAAGAGATGGAAGCCACGGCAAACGCCGGGATTTGATACCCAATCACACCGGTTCTCACCATATGTTGAATTTCAACAAGATTGCTGGTTTTTGCAAGCAGCATCACCACCAATAAACTTCCCATGATGACAGGTTCAACAAACACACCCAACATCTGTTCACGACTGCCGCCAACACCTGCATAAGGGTTACCTGAATCAATCGATGCCGCGCCAAAAATAAAACGAAGCATGGCACCTAAATAGATCACAACGAACACATCAGAGTAAGAACCTGCTAATGAATTGGTGCTGTACATAATGGGCATGGCTGCAAGCAGTGCTGCACCTGTTGCGAACAGTGTGTAAGGACCATAACGAAAGACCCAGTGTGAACACCTAGGGGTTGTACGACCTCGTTTGAACAACTTCACAATGTCACGATATGTTTGAAAAAAATCTGGCGCACCGCGACGTGATTGCAATCTCGCCCTTAAAACTCTTGCAACACCATCAAACAAAGGTGCTACAAGTACAATGGCTATGACCTGAATGATCATGTAAAATAGACTACTCATTTTAAACCTTTTATATCATTTGACTGATGGCGAGGAAAAGACACAATGTGCCTAGAATATATGCTGAATACATCCCTGTGCTGCCATTTTGCATACAAGAGACTTTTTTGGAAGCGTATTCAACAAAATCAAGCACAGGTTGATAAAAAATATTCCACCAAACATCTTGTGCATGATTGTGATAAATCACTGGTTTGAAATACCCTTGATCTTCAACCCTAGAGCCACTTTTAAAAAGCCAATCCATCATTTTTCTTAAATCACCCGTAAATGGAGATGCCGTGATTTGCATACGTGTACCGTATTTAAATCCACAAGCCCAAGGATCTGTTTCTCTTGAAGAAGTTTGTTTTGATTTGTAGAAAACAATAATTAAGAATGGCAGTGCGAGCGTTGCCATCATGACAATCGTAATCAATGGTGTGGATAAAATAGACCCCAAAGGCGAAGCAATACCAGTCATTCCTTCTTCAACAGGAAAGCTACCTGCAAAGGTTGATACAACTTTCATAATATTTTCAACAACGCCATTAGCACCTACACCAAAAGCAATACAACCAAGTGCTAAGACCATCATACCTGCGATCATAAAGAAAGGTGATTCATGTGCATGGTCAAAAATTTCAAGTTTACGAGGCGTTCCGCCAAAAATAACACTATAAACTTTTACAAAACACATAACCGCTAGAGCACCGGTTAAGGCAAGGGCCAAAACACCTATAATAAAAATGGTACGAGGAGCAATACCAAGACCAAGTGCACCTTGAATCATGGATTGATAAGTCATCCACTCACTTACAAATCCATTTAATGGAGGAAGTGCTGTAATGGCGAGAGAGCCTATCAAAAAAGCTAAAGCAGTGTAAGGCATTTTTTTGGCCAATCCACCCAAGATTTCCATATCTTTTGTATGTGTTGCATGCAACACACTACCTGCACTTAAAAAGAGTAATCCTTTAAACGTTGCATGATTTAAAATGTGATACATTCCTGCTAAAAAACCAACAGATGCAAGGGTTACAGAATGTATCGCCATGCCATAAACGCCCGTTCCAAGTCCAAGAAGGATAATGCCAATATTTTCAACGGAGTGATACGCAAGCAATGCTTTGTAATCATGTTGCGCAAGAGCGTATAGAACGCCAAGTAACGCTGAAAGTGCGCCTATAACAATGATTAATAATCCCCACCAAGGCATCACAGGCAACCAAACACAAAATTTGATAATTCCAAAAAGTGCCACTTTAATCATAACCCCACTCATCAGTGCTGAGATATTAGAAGGAGCTTCAGGGTGTGCTTTTGGAAGCCATACATGAAAAGGAAACATGCCTGCTTTTGAACCAAAACCAACAAATGCAAGTAAAAACGTAATGCTTGCAATCAATGGAGTCATTTTAATAGACGTAAACGAACTAAATTCCAAAGAGCCTGATTGATACGCCATCATTAGAAATGCAGATAAGATGCACATACCACCAAAATGGGCAATTCCAAGATAGACCATAATGGCTTTCATTGATGATTTTGAATCATTAAAGCAGATAAGAAAGGCTGAGATAATCGTCATCAATTCCCAACAAATCATAAACCAAAAAACATCGGATGCACTAATAACCAACAACATAGAAAGTATGAAGAGATTAAATAAAGAAGCCATGACAGCAAGGCTACCTTTTTTGGCATACCCATCCGCATAAGCTATCGCATATAAAGATG
>DKFS01000105.1 GCA_002452855.1 Sulfurospirillum sp. UBA6790
AGTTTCATTAAAACACTGACTTCAGCCTTAGGACGATTCCAGTTTTCGGTGCTAAAGGCATAAAGCGTGAGGTATTTTATGCCCATTTTGGCGGCATATTTCGTAATTTCGCGCACTTTTTTCGCACCCACTTTATGACCAAAGGAGCGCTCTTTACCTTGACGTTGTGCCCATCTGCCATTCCCATCCATAATAATCGCTAAATGCACTAAATCATTCATTCTTTACTTCTTTTGAGCTTACAATTTATGAGCGCCATTTTATCTTTTTTCTCTTTAGCCCACCTTGACAAATCTTGCCACTTTGACTAAAATTACACCATCGCTACTTTTTAGAATTCTCACAAAGTAGTCTCATTAAAATCGACTCAAGCAACTCTATCTTAGTGGACTTTTTCACATCGAGAGACTCTAGCTTCATGAACGATCAAAATAACAATAAGAAGGTACAATGAGCGGAAACACTCCATCCTCAACGGCACAGCCCTGCGCCACCCCAGCCCCAACTAACGGACAAACAAAACCAAATCATCATACAAAATCACGTACTCACGTCCCCGTTGATGGCTACAAAATCGAAAGTCTTAGAACAACCCCACTCGAAAAACTTTTAGAAATCGCTACGGAACTGGGGATTGAAAATCCAAACGAATTAAAACGTCAGGATTTGATGTTTGAGATTTTAAAATCACAGGTTAATCAAGGCGGATTTATTCTTTTTACGGGCATTTTAGAAATCGCCGGAGAAGGGTATGGCTTTTTACGTGCGATGGATGCAAACTTCTCAGACAGTGCCAACGATGCATACGTCAGTAGCACACAAGTAAAGAAATTTGCGCTTCGTACCGGTGACATCGTTACAGGACAAGTGCGCCCACCCAAAGACCAAGAGCGTTACTATGCGCTTTTAAAAATCGAAGCGATTAATTATCTTCCTCTTGCAGAAAGCAAAAAAAGACCTCTTTTTGAAAACCTAACACCACTTTATCCAACAGAAAAAATCAAACTCGAATACGACCCGATGAAAATCACAGGACGTGTACTTGACCTCTTTACGCCTATCGGTAAAGGTCAGCGTGGTCTGATCGTTGCACCTCCAAGAAGTGGTAAAACTGAACTTATGAAAGAGCTTGCGCACGGTATCGCACGCAATCATCCCGAAGCTGAACTGATCGTTTTACTAGTCGATGAAAGACCTGAAGAGGTAACCGATATGCAACGTTGTGTGCAAGGTGAAGTGTATAGCTCAACCTTTGATATGCCAGCATCAAATCATGTTCGTGTCGCCAATCTTGTGATTGAAAAAGCAAAACGCCGTGTGGAAATGGGCAAAGACGTTATCATTCTTTTAGACTCCATTACACGTTTAGCACGTGCGTACAATACGGTAACTCCATCCAGTGGTAAAGTGCTCAGCGGTGGTGTCGATGCCAATGCTCTTCATAAACCAAAACGTTTCTTTGGTGCGGCACGTAATATCGAAGATGGCGGTAGCCTTACGATTATTTCAACAGCCTTGATTGAAACGGGTAGTAGAATGGATGAAGTTATCTTTGAAGAGTTTAAAGGTACAGGTAACAGTGAAATCGTTCTCGATAGAAATATCTCTGATAGAAGAATTTACCCAGCGGTGAATATCATGAAATCTGGTACAAGAAAAGAAGAACTCCTTCTTACGCCAGATAGACTTCAAAAAGTATGGGCACTTCGAAGTGCTATCAACCAAATGGATGATGTAGAAGCCCTTAAATTCCTTTACGCTAAAATGCTTAAAACAAAGGATAACGAAGAACTCCTGTCCATTATGAATGAATAAAATTTTCTTACAAAGGTAGCGCTGTGTCACAAGTACTTGCCCTAAAATACCGACCTTCTTCTTTCGACAAGCTCATAGGTCAAGAATCCATTACGCAAACACTTTCACTTGCGCTCAACCAAGATAGGCTCTCACACGCCTATCTTTTCTCTGGACTTAGAGGAAGTGGTAAAACTTCAACTGCGCGTATCTTTGCAAAAGCTTTGGTATGCGAACAAGGTCCCACAGCAACACCCTGCGAAACGTGTGACCACTGCCTCAGTGCTAACGAAAACCGCCATATTGACATCATAGAGATGGACGCTGCGTCCAATCGTGGTATTGATGACATTCGTGAGCTCATTGAAAGCACCAAATACAAACCCAGCAGTGCGCGCTTTAAAATCTTCATCATCGACGAAGTCCATATGCTCACAACGCAAGCATTTAACGCACTGTTAAAAACGCTAGAAGAGCCACCGCCTTATGTTAAGTTTATTCTTGCCACAACGGACCCACTGAAACTGCCAGCTACGATTTTATCGCGTGCACAGCATTTTCGTTTTAAACAAATTAAAACTGCTGATGTGGTCAATCACCTGTGTCATATTTTAAATCTTGAAAATATCGAGTATGAAAAAGAAGCTCTAGAGATGCTCAGTCGAGCAGGTAACGGCTCTTTGCGTGACACGCTGACGCTACTTGACCAAGCAATTATTTATTCTAAAGGTTACATCACACCACAAAATGTGGCTTCGATGTTAGGGCTATTAGACCCAACCCAACTTGAAACGATTTTCACCGCCATTTTAAATGGCAATAAAAACGAATTATTGCACCTCATCAAAGAGTTTGAAGCCTATGAGTGTGAAATCGTCATTGACGAACTCATCGCGTATCTAAAAAATGCCTTTTTTGAACAAGATCGAAGATTTTCAACACTGTTATACGAGCGCTTTTTCAAAATCTTGAGTGAATCCAAAAGCCTTTTATACATCAACGCCAACAACGGTTTTGTGCTTTCATTGGTTTTCTTTAAAATGGTTGAAGCAACCAACATTAAAACGATTGAAGAGATGATAGACTCACTCGAACATGAAAAATTTCGCCTCCCGACTCCTGCGCAACCGCAACCACAAGAAGAGGAAATTCCAAGCGAAGAAGTTTTACATGTAAAAGACCAAGGCGTAACGACAGCACAGCTTTTTACGCGTCTTTGTGACAAATTGTTAGACCGTAACGTGGAACTAGGCGAATGTTTTAAAACACACATTCGTTTTGTTAGTTTTGACGAAAACACGCTCACGCTCAATTCCAGTGCCGAAGATGAAA
>DKFS01000075.1 GCA_002452855.1 Sulfurospirillum sp. UBA6790
ACCCTAATGAAAATGTATTTGGTACTACGACAGGTAGTCAAGCTTCAGGTATGCTAGGTTCAACAAAATCAGAAACAGGTTCATCTATTTATACAGGTGTTCAAGTTCCAGGCCTTATGGAGGGACAAAGACTTGGTTTAGAGTATAACCATGGTAGTAAATACTGGAGAAGCTTTACCTATGGTGAAGATACTTTAGCAGGTTCAAAACTTTCTGCACGTGGTGATGCTTACGAAATTTATTACATTTTACCAATTCTCAAAAACTTAACTGCACAACTTAGTTATGTCTATATCGATTATGCTTATACAGGTAGTGATATGTTCTTTGGCCAAACTGGAACACCAATGGATGTGGATACAACGCCAGGTGCTGTTAAATCAGCTCAAGATATTCGTGCTTCTTTACGATACAGATATTAATCTCTATCTTTTTGAGAGAGGTCATTATGACCTCTCTACTCCTTTAGACTTTTCTCAATTTTGTTTACAATGTCATGATAGATACATTGTGTTTGTGTATCTCCTAGAGCGATAGGAATTTTTCCATTATCGCTAAGGGCTAAAATTTCATACGTCAGTGGAATTTGTCCTAAAAATGAAATGTCATACGTTTTGCACAGCTTCTCTGCGCCGCCTTCGCCAAAAATATCGTATTTTTTGCCTGTATCAGGGGTTATAAAATAACTCATATTTTCGATGAGTCCTACAATGGGAACATGTATATCTTGGAACATCACAATGGCGCGGCTGACGTCGTCGGTACTCAGCATTTGGGGCGTTGTTACAAGTATTACACCACTTAGAGGAAGCTCTTGCGCCATAGTTAGTTGTACATCACCTGTTCCTGGAGGCATATCGATGACTAACACATCGAGCTCTCCCCAATCCACGTCGTCTAAAAACTGCATTAAGGCACTTATTGCGACGGAGCTTCGCCAAACAAGAGGTGTATCATTTTTTGGCGTTGTAAGCCCTACACTCATCACTTTTATTCCAAAATTTTCACTGGGAATCATCTTATTTGTGTCATTCCATCGCAGTTTTTCATTTTCAATGCCTAAAAGTCTTGGAATGCTTGGCCCATAAATATCTGCATCAAGTAGCCCTACTTGTAATGCTCTTTGTGCAAGACCAACGGCAATATTTGCAGCAACGGTGCTTTTTCCAACTCCTCCTTTTCCGCTACTGATTGCGATAACTTTTTTTGCATAAGGTGCTCGGTTGTTCGGCTTTTGTGTTGTGCCATAGACCGTTTTCTTTTTAATAATATCCATAGATATCCTTTACATGTAAAAAGCATGAGCATAAATGCATATCTCTTTGCTTAATTGTTTGTGATAGTGGGATGAAATGTAACATATAATATACAGTGATAGAAGAAAAAGCTTTTTATTATGTATCATTTTCATCTTATTGCGTATATGTTTCCTTTAGTTAAGTTACATTTATGTAACAAATTCATCATACTTATTTTATTTTACATCGTGTTAAGTAAACGATGACTAAAATCGAGTAAATAGCTATAGTATAAAGCTAGAATTTAGTAAATTCGGCAATTTTATATAAGTTATAGTCTATTATTATGGTCTTTGGCTATTTTTTCACTAAATATAATGAGTAAAATAGATACATAAAGGAGATTGTATGGTTATGTTTAGAACAATAGTTCTTTCATTGATGCTTTATATGGTTTCTTTTGCTACATCAAGTGACATTTTGATTTCAGCAGAAGATGCAATGAAGCTTATCGGAAAGGATCACGTTATGTTCGTCACGGGCGATGATGAAGATATCTATGCCACAGGACACATTAAAGGTTCTGTTGAAATGTATGCGCATCACTTACATCATTCATCTATTACGGGTCAGATGGAGTGCGCGCCGTTATTTATGTGTCCGAAGGATGCAGAGGCGTATATCGGGAAGAAGGGCATTGATAACGATACGCTTGTGATTGCTTACGATGATTTCAAAGGACCAAACGCGACGGGCGTGTATGCTTTTTTTAAAAGCTTTGGTCATGAAAAAATCAAAATCCTTAACGGTGGACGAGCGGCGATAATGGCGGCTGACCCTGAGCAGAAAATTTATGATGATCTGAAAGCAAAGCTCAAAACAGTAAAAGACGATAAGACGCTGAGTGATCAAATCAAAGTACAAATGAAAGCGCAAGAGAAAAAGCTTATTGTACAAAGAGGTGAAGGGTCAGGTATCGTGCCAAAAGCATATCATATTGACCCAAAGAGCATTGATTATGATTTCATCGCAGGGAAGGATGAAGTACTAAAAGTGGTGCAGGATTTAATTGCAAAAGGTGCAAAATCCTCTTATGCCATTATTGATGCTAGAGGGTTTGAGGAGATTATGGGTGAACGCAAGATGGATAATGTTGCGCGTGGTGGACATATTCCCGGTGCTACATTTATTGAGTGGAAAAATATCACAGATATGGATAAAAAGCTCTCCTTTAAAGAATTAGAAAAACTTCAAGCGGTGTTTGACCAAAATGGCATTACAAAAGATAAAACGATTTATGCGTATTGTCATGTCGGTGCAGGAAGAAGTTCTCACATTGTAACCGCATTGGAGCTTCTAGGATACCCCCATGTAAAAGTTTATACGGGCAGTTGGGACGAGTGGGCAAATGATATGAATTTGCCGATTCGACGATAAGGAGTTAAACATGTTAAAACGAAGAGATTTTTTGAAAATATCGAGTGCTACTGCTGCGATGATTGCAGGCGAAGGATATGCATTTGCCAAAACGGGTGCAATGAAAATTGAGAATGCGAAAGAGCATTACCCCAATACAAGTTATACGGAAGCGATGTACCGTAATGAATTTGGATTTACGTATGGTGTAAAAGAAGAGCATGGCTTTGCGTACCATTGCGTGAATTGTCAAGGAAACTGCTCATGGGAAATTTGGTCCAATAATGGCGTCGTCACACGTGAAAATCAATCATCGCGTTATCCTTCTATCAATGCGAAAATCCCTGATTTTAATCCACGTGGATGTAACAAGGGCGTACAGCATTCGCAAATCATGTACGAAAAAGACCGACTGCTTTATCCAATGAAACGTATGGGTAAACGAGGCGAGGGCAAATGGAAGCGCATCTCGTGGGATGAAGCAAGCCAAGAGGTTGCCCAAAAGATATGGGATGTCATGACCGATCCTAAAAAAGGTCCCGGCAAGTTAATGGTACATGCAGGTACGGGACTTTTAACCGAAGGCAGACGTGGTGGACCACTTCGTTTCTCGACACAGTTGGGTGCAGTACGAATTTATCCAGCATCGTACCTCGGCGATATGTTCAGCGGTGCGGCTGTGGCGTATGGTGAAGGAAACTTAGGCTGTACGTATGATTTTATGTACACGGTCAATACGGCTGTTTTTTGGGGTGGTAATCCTTCGGTTTCTCGTATTCCAGATGCTCACTTTGTGTGGGAAGGCAAGTATAATGGCGCAAAAGTCATTGTTATCACTCCAGAATACAATGCAAGTGCACGTGCCGCTGATCTTTGGATACCGATTAAAGCAGGAAGTGACAACATCCTTGCGATGAGCGTTATTTTTGAGATTTTAAATGCAAAAATGTATCGTCCTGCGTTTATGAAAACCTATACCGACTTGCCATTTTTAGTGAGAGCTGACAACAAGAAACTATTACGCAGATCGGATTTGGAACATGCCAAAGATGAAAAAGAGCATGAAAAATTTGAAGAACAGTTTTACACATGGAATGCCAAAACCAATCAGCCTATTTTGATGCCCGGTACGGAAGGCAGTGATATCAAAACGTTGCGTTTAGCCGAATTTGATATTGAGCCTATGCTAGAGGGTACATTTGAAGTAACGCTTCATGATGGCAAAAAAATTGAGGTTACGACTGTGTTTGAGATGCTAAAACGCTCCACGGCTCGTTTTAGCCCAGAGGCGACGCAAAAAGAGACAGGTGTACATCCCGATACTGTACGCCAACTTGCACGTGATATTGCTCTGCCAAAAGTTGTAGAAATTACAACAGGCTTTAGCTTGAACAAATACTTCAATGGCATGATGTCTATTTGGAACATAGCATCTATCTGTGGCTTAACGGGGCGTATGGGACCGTATGGCGGGCTTAATACCGAAAATGAGTTCCAACTCAGTGGTCTTGAGGCACTCAGTGGCTTTTCGGGTAAATACACCGCGCGTTTTGGTTCAGGCTTCGTAGGTGAATTTATCTTGGGCGATGGGATGAAAACGTTTGAACAATACTTTAGTGATGCTGACGTAAGGCGCGCTCAAAATGGTATGGGGAAAGACGAGTACATGAAAGTCGTTTCAATGTTGCTTGAAAAAGGTAAAGACGGCAAAGAAAAAGGCGTAAAGCCGCATTGGACACCCGAAGTGGCATTGGTTGTTGCCGACTCAAAATTCAGACGCAACAAAGGCAATGCGTACAAAGAAGCATTTTTGAAAAAAACAAACTATTTCGCTTATGTGGATACGCGCATGAGTGAAGCGGCTGTGTATGCGGACTTATTGCTTCCTGCAAAAAGCCATTACGAAGTGTGGGATATTCGCTCAAGCCCGGGATACCATCGTTTTACCAACCTCGCACAGCCTGCAAAAAATCTTCGACCTGTTGGTGAGTCAATGGATGAATGGAGCATGTTTACACTCATCGCTAAAAAGCTAGAAGAGATTGCCAATAAACCAGAAAACAAAGAAAAAGCGAAAGTCAAAGACGATAAACGCTATGCCAAAGAGGGCTATCACGACCTCACCATCGTGCATCAAGAGTTTACCAATATGGATGAAGACAGTCGCTCTGAAATGGAGCCGATTTTGGGCACGGATAAACAAGCTGTGGAAGCGGCGTTGAAAAACTGCGTGCAGTACGAGCCGTGGACGATTGAGAAGATGTACAAAACGGGCGGATTTTTGCAGCTCAATGAAAAAGCGGCGAAAAGTTCACCTTTGTATGCGGACCGCCCGTTTAACTCTAACGAAGACCATCTTTTTAAATTCCAACGCTTTGAAACACTCAGTGGTCGTCAAACATTTTACGTTGATCATGACATGTATATCAAGATGGGTGCTCATACCAATGCGGGAATGCAGGGGATTCGCCCCGATACCAAAGCGCATCCGTTTGTCTTAATGACGCCGCATGCGAGATGGAGTATCCATTCCAATTATAAAACAAGCCGTACACTCTTGCGTTTACAACGAGGCGTTCCTGCTGCACAAGTCAATCGTGAAGTAGCGAAGATAAAAGGGATTCAAGACGGCGATTCCATTCGCATTTTCAATACGCTTGGCGAGTTTTACGCCATGGCGAAGCTCAGCTCCTCTTGTCCGCCCGATGGGTTGGTGTTGGAGCATGGATGGGAACCTTACATGTATAAACACAAAAAAGGGCATAACGAAGTCGTTCCAACGGCACTCAACCTTTTGGAGATGGCAGACGGTTGGGGGCATCTCAAATTCGGTGGACTTTGGGACGGCAACCAATACGCGTACGATGGTGCGGTGAATTTTGAAAAGGCAAGGGGGTAGGGCATGTCACAACGTCAATTAGCCATGGTAATGGATTTAAATAAATGTATTGGGTGTCAGACCTGTACCGTCTCGTGTAAAACGCAGTGGACGAACCGCAACGGAAGAGAGTACATGTACTGGAATAACGTTGAGACCTATCCGGGCGAGGGGTATCCTAAAAAATGGCAAGAACTCGGCGGCGGGTTTGACGAAGCGGGCGATTTGAAAGCAGGCGTCGTGCCTAGCATTCAAAGCGAGTACGGCGTGCCGTGGGATTATAACCATGATGAACTTGCCCTCGGTAAGCCGTTTCAACCCAATACCGACCCTAAGTGGGGCCCGAACTGGGATGAGGATGAAGGAGCCGGAGATTTCCCGAACGACAACTATTTCTTTTACATTCCGCGTATTTGTAACCACTGTTCCAATCCGGGCTGTTTGAGCGCGTGTCCGAGAGACGCAATTTTCAAGCGTGATCAAGACGGCGTGGTGCTCGTGGATTTGGATCGATGTCAGGGGTATCGTTACTGTATCGCGGGGTGTCCGTACAAAAAGATTTACTTTAACCCGCGTATCTCTAAAAGCGAAAAGTGTATCTTGTGTTTTCCTCGAATCGAAAAAGGCTTACCGCCGGCGTGTGCGCAGCAGTGCGTTGGACGTATCCGTTTTGTGGGCTTTTTGGACGATGAAGAGGGGCAAGTCTACAAACTCGTGAAAAAATACAAAGTGGCATTGCCTTTACGCCCCGATTACGGTACTGAAGCGAACGTTTACTACGTGCCACCAACCGAAGCGCCGCCAAAGTTTGATGCCAATGGAAAAATCATTGAGGGGAGTACGCGTATTCCGCCTGAAGCTTTGGAAAAACTTTTCGGAAAAGACGTGCATGCGGCGGCTAAAACGTTAAAAGCAGAGATGCAAAAGCGTAAAGAAACCGGTGTGAGTGAGCTCATGGATTTACTCATTGCATATAAACACGAAGATATGTTTAGACTCGATAGCAATTACTACGCCAAAGTGGCACGCGAAAAAGGACTACCGGCTATCAAGCCTGTCGATCATCGTTACGGCAGTGGTAAATATACCTCTAAAATGACATTTTTTACCAAGGAGGTGCACTCATGAAAAAAGGCTTTTTTCTACTCAATGTAGTGTTGTTTTTGGGTGCAACAGCCTTAATGGCGAACAGCTTAGATGTTTTACATGTAAAAGATGATTTTACAAAATTGGGCTTTTCTTCTGCTTTATGGGACAAAGCAAAAGCACAAGAGGTGATGGTGTATCCTCAAACGACGCTCAGTATGAATGATGCCGATGCCCTTCATGCAAACGCAGAAAATAAGGCAAAAGTTTTACATGTAAAAGTGCTGAAAAACGACACAAACATTGCATTTTTACTTCAATGGAGAGATGCAACCAAAAGTGTTCAAGAGGGATTGAGCTCGACAGCGTATGGAGATGGATTTGCCGTGCAGTTTCCTATGGTAACTGACGTACTTCCTTATATCGGCATGGGAAGTGAGGGACGTCCTGTGATTGTACATTTGCAAAAAGCAACGGGCTCTGTCTTTGAAGCCAATAATTGTGGAGATATCTATCATCAAATGGTGGCTTCCAATCAAAATGTATTTGAAAAAGATGCAAAAGCTTATAAAGCAGATGTTGCTAAAGAGGCAAATCACGATTACCAACGTACCTTTATTTCGGAGGGTTTTCGCTCTATGACAGAGCTTAAAGACAACTCTGAGCCAAGCGTTATGGAAATGCGCTATTCCAAAGGTATATGGACAGCATTGTTCGTAAGACCGCTTAAAAGCGAGCATTTAAATCTTGAAAAAACGTTCCCAATGGCATTTGCTCTTTGGGACGGTGATGCCAAAAATCGTGATGGCGTGAAACGTTTAAGTGCGTGGGTTGGCGTCAATGTCGATGGTTCCCATAAAGCGTTAGCCCTTTTAGAGGAGATAAAAGGCGACGTAAAAAACGGTGAAAAGATTGTCATGGAAAATTGTGCAACGTGCCATCAATACAAAACAGTGAAAAACGCACCTAATTTTATGGCGCCAAATCTCTCCAATATTGGCGGTTACGGCAATGCTCAGTATATTAAAGAGTCTATCATCAACCCAAGTGCGGTGGTTGTTCCTGGCTACAATGTCAATGCCCATAAAAACTTTTTGTGGTACACGAGTGATGATAAAGGGGTGCGTACTTCGACGATGCCGCCGTTTGAGCACTTAGATGAAAAGAGTGTTAATGACATTGTTGCGTATCTTGAAACTCTCAAAGTGGAGGTGGAAAAATGAAAAAGGTGATACTTCTGTTATGTGTCGTGTTTTTAAGTGCCTATGCGGAAGAGAAAAAAGGCTTTTTGACCAGTCAATGGTGCGCCGAAAATGGGTATTTTTCCGATTGCAGGCTTGAGAGCTTGGTGTGCGGTAGTGGAGATTGTTACAAAAGCTGGAATTTCGGTGATACAATGAGTGATGAACTGGTTTTGTTTGTTCACAATGAACAAAAAATGTACCATATCGATTATCATGCGATTCCTCGCTATCAGCTGGATGAGCCGATGAACCGCAATGATGTGACGATTATCGGTGATATCAAAGGCGATACCATTGTCGCTACAAGTTTTAAAGCGCCGCCACCTGCGCAAAAGAGTTTCTTTAAAGGATGTTTGTAGTGGATAAAATGACGAGAGCTAAAATGTATGCTTTTTTATCGAGAATGTTTCGTAATATTTTAGATAAAAAGCTTATTTTAGAACTTCAGCGTGATGATGCGTTGCTCGAATTGGTCATGGAGGAGCAAAAGGAGTGGTTTCAAACCACTCCCTTAGATACTTTGGATGAAGCGCTCAATGTGGATTTTAGTTCGCTGTTTCTCATGCGTGCTTTGCCGATAGAATCAACCGTATTGGATGATAGAGATGAGGTGTTGATTGGGCTTCAAAACCCAGTTATGCAGTTTTATTTTGAGTATGGCTATGAACTAAACCTTGCCAAGTCTGAACTACAAGCACCTGACCATTTGAGTTTTGAATGCGCTTTTATGCAAAATTTGATTTTAAAAGATGAAACAGCAACAGAGCGTGCTTTTTTAGAAAAACATCTTTTGCAGTGGGCACCCAATTATCTTTTGGGTATGGCTGAAATGGCACAAACCCCTTTTTATAAAGGATTGTGTCAGCTAAGTGCTCAATTTTTAGTGGCTGATTATGAGGAATTATGCTAGATAGAACATTGTATCTTGACCGTGTGGGTGCTTTTGTATTGGATAGATTAGCGTGCTTACGCAATGACTATGCCATGAACGAATGCACGTTGTGCCAAGATGTCTGTGCGCATCACGCATTTGTATTTGAACAAGGCAAATTACGACTGACATCGTTGTGTGTGGCATGTGGCGCGTGCATGGGGAGTTGCCCTAGCAAGGCGCTTTTCTTGTATGGCTTTTCAGTAGACAATACGAAGCATCTTCTTTTAAAAGAGGGAGAGAGCGTTTTTACATGTAAAGAACATTTACCTTGCCTTGGAGCATTGAGTGTGGATGCGTGGAGTGCTTTGCTGTTGGACGCTTCCAACGGTTTTACATGTAATCTTTTTGAGTGTGCTACGTGTGCGCATAATCATGAAGATAGCGTATACCATGCGATAGTAAAACGACTGGATGAGGCTAATCGTTTTGTCCAAGCACTAGGACTGCCACAGCGTATTCGCACCATCAAACAAGCGCTAGCAACTCCAAGTCGCCGTGTATTTTTTGAACGTCTCTTAAAACTTAAAGCCCAAGATTATACTGCGCCAACGACACCGCTTTTTTCTTTAAAACAAACCCTTAAACAAAGGCTCAATGCAACCAAAATCGTGCCGGAGACCTTCTCGTTTATTCATGTAAAACGTATTTCAAAAGCATGTGATAACTGCAAAGAGTGTGTACAATTTTGCCCTACCAATGCGTTAAGTTATCATCAAGACCAGACAAAAATTCTCTTTCAAATGGGAAAATGCATTGGGTGTGGCATTTGTGAAGATATCTGTCACAAAGAGGCTATAAGCAGTGTTGAGACATCGTATGATATCGTTGATTTTGCTTATGACAAAGCAGAAGTGCTTATCGCGCATGATTTACGCGTATGTCAGACGTGTAAATGTGCGTTTTCCTATAAAGGCGGAGAGATGATATGTGAACGTTGCGGCTGTTTTGAAAAAGAGCACGCGGAGATGTTTTTATTGGCGTCACAAAGCCACTAAACAGTAAAAATATGCTACTCTATAAAAAATTCACTCAAGGAGTTTTCATGCGATGGATTATCATGGCATCACTCTTCTTTTTACTAACTGGGTGTTCAAATTTAAGCAAAGAAAAATATGACAAATTGCAGATAGGAATGTCGTATTCTGCTGTCGTAGATATCTTAGGTAAAGCAACGCAATGCGAGGCATTGGCGGGCATGAGTGATTGTACATGGGGCGATGAAAAACGCTACATCAAAATCAAATTTATTACCGATAAAGTGATGTTTATGCACTCTTCAGGGCTCGAATAATTCACAAATGATTAACAAAACTCCTTTATAATTTCACTACGAATTAAAGGAGTTTTATTAATGAATGTTATACCTCGCAATATTTTAAGTGCCTTATTGACAACAATGTTTGCTGTTGTTGCTATTACTGGCATTATGATGTTTTTCAAAATCCGCATCCTCTCCACTGAAGCGTTACATATCTGGCTTGGACTTGTTTTTGTCCTGATTTCACTTCTGCATTTAATCAAAAATTGGAGTGGATTTCTCTCCTACTTTAAAAAATCTTCAACCATGCTATCCATCGGTGTTGGTATTTTGGTTGTAGCCCTTTTTGTGATTGTCCCTATGTTTAGCTCTCAGGAAAAAGGAGTGAACCCCAAAGGACAAATTTTTGGTGCAATGATGAACAGTCCGATTGAAAAAGTGGCAACGTTTTTAGATATGGATAGCGAACTTATCCTAAAAAATTTGAGTGAAAAAAGTCATATTATCGCCTCTTCAAAACAATCAGTCAGTGAAATTGCTCAAGCCAACGATAAGAGTAATGACGAAATTTTAAATGTTGTTTTCTCGACGTCTAAGCCTTAATTTTAATGGGAATACTGGCTTAAAAGTTATCTTTTAAATGTTCTCTGATTTCCAAAAATTGGTCGATATGATGAAGAAGAAGATCGACCAATGTGGGATCAAAAGAGACTTCACGTTCTGCTTTAAAATAATCCAAAATACGCTCCAACTCCCACCCTTTTTTATAACATCGATCTGAACCTAAAGCATCGAAAACATCGGCAATGGCAGTAATACGTCCGTAAATATGAATTTCTTGTTCTTTTAATCCTCTGGGATAACCTTTCCCATTCCATTTTTCATGATGTTCGTGCGCAACAATAGCCGCAGCTTTAAGAATAGAACGAGAAGAGTGTTTGAGCATTTCATAGCCTAACTGGGCGTGCGTTTGCATAATTGTCCATTCATCAGGGTCGAGCTTACCCGGTTTATTTAAAATAGCATCTGGAATGCCGACTTTTCCAATATCATGCATTGGAGAAGCTTGACGGATGAGCTCTGCTTCCTCTTTTTTTAACCCGACGAGTATGGCAAGCAATTTAGAATATTCAGCGACTCTTTTGACATGATTTCCTGTCTCTTGGGAGCGAGACTCACCAATCGCACCCATTGTAAAGACAACCTCTTTTTGCGTATCTTCAATTTCTTGATAGAGTTTGTACAATGGTGTAACATCATGGCTAATACACATAATCTCTTTGAGTTCGCCTCTCTCAAAAATAGGCGAAAACGTGGCATCTAAAAAGCAGGCGATGTGTGCATGGTGATGGCACTCGATGATGCCATTCCATGTTTCCCCTTTGGAAATAGCCGAAAAAATTTCTGAAAAAGTGCGTGCAGACAGCAATCCTAATGCAATGACCGAATGACCCAGCATGTCATTGGCATCCAGTTTCGCAACCGAACACATGGTTTCATTAACATATAAAATGGTTCCTTTTGCATCAAATCTGCAAAAAGAAGAGGCATGTTCAATGGCATTTTGGTATTGACGAATCATATCAAGATGGACTTGCAGGTTGTAATCAGTATCGCTGAGCTTGGTCTCTAAAATTTCACGATACGCTTCTAATTCTGTAATGTCGTAGCGAATCGCGATGTATTCCAAAATTTCTCCACGTTCGTTGATGATGGGAATAATCGTCCCATTAACCGTATAGCGTTCACCATTTTTCTTTTTATTGGTAATCTTTCCCTTCCAGACATTGCCGCTTTTGATAGTGCTCCACATCTCTTTAAAAACATGATGAGGCATTTCTGGTGCACGAATAAGGCGGTGATTATGCCCTAAAAGTTCTTGCGCAGAGTAGCCTGAAAGTTTGACAAAAGGCTCATTGACATAGGTGATACGACCTGCCGTATTGGTTTTTGAAACGAGCGCTGAGATATCAACCGCTTCTTTGTATTGCTCCAATAACGATTCTGTACGCTGGTTATTACGGTAAAAATAATACAATAGTCCTAGAACAAACCATAAAACAGCGATTTTCAATATTTGAAAGAAGGTAATCAGAATATATTTAGAATCATTTTGGATAGAGACCAATAATCCTACAACCTCTTGATTGTAGTTATACACAGGTAAAATAACAGCAATGTGTGCATCAAACGGCGTTGTGAAAAATGATAAAGCAATCCCTTCCGAAGTGATAACGTGATGTACTAATTGATGGGAAAGTATTTTTAATGCATTTGGAATCGCCGTATGTGAAAAGGTTTTACCCAGATAGTACTCTCCTTGGGCATCTAGTGGCGTAAATTGCTTTGTCCATTCCTGATTTTGTTCACCACGCTCTAAAAACGTTTTTTGATATATAAAGTAAGAGGTACTGTGCATGCTTTCATCCAAATACGCAACAATATACTCCATAGGAATTGAAATTTGCGCATACCCCACGTGTTGATGATTGGGGTTTAATACACCGACATAGCGAAAGCCTTGAAAGGTGGATGTGAATAAAAGACCAAAAGCGGCATCTTTTGTTTGCATCGCATTTTGCAAGAGCGTGTTATAGCCCAATAAAGTATGGTCGTTCGTAGGGACAGCTTGTGAATTCAGTAATAAGTCACCTTGTGGTGAATAAATTTGAATGTTGGTTATATCTTCTTTGCGTAAAAGTGTTTGAATCGCTAAGAAATCCTTTGGTGGTTGCTCTGTGAGACGTTGTTGAAGCATAGCAGACACATGCATCTCAATCATGTTCGATGAGATTTCTCCGAGCTTTGCGTATGTATTTAATTTATCTTCATAGCGAAATTGAAAATCTTCAATCGTGTGAGCATGGTAGTCATGGATGTTTTTTTGCCATTCAAGATAGATAACGCCTGTGAAAAAAATACCGATGACTAAAAAAATAAAAGTACTATGGCGGTATTTTATACGCATGCCTTACCTTTGTATTGATAATGTACTATTGTAGCATAGAGTCATTTGAAAATTATTTTTTTAAAGTTTTATGTGAGAAAAAGAGTGAACGTGTGGCTACATCGTGTAGCCGCACGTGTTTACATGTAAAAAAAGACTACTTATCGTCTTTTTTCATGGCTTCTTTTGCACCCTTAACGGCGCCATCAACCATATTCTTAGCGACTTCCCATGCGCGAAATCCTAGTTTTTTAGCTTCTTTTGCCATCTGTTTTGCTTTTTCGTTTTCAAATTCAAATTGCTTCAGCGATTCTACTGTGGAAGAGGCTTTTTTTTCAAGTTCATTAACATCTTTTTTAAGAGATTCTAATTTCTTTTCTGCTTTATCTTTGAAATTCTTTTCTAGCACCAAAGCGTCGGCCTTAAGTTGTTCAATGCGCTCGCCAATAACCTCTTTTGCTTCATTGGCAGCGCGTTTGATTTTGGCTGTTGAACTGTTCATCTCTTTCGTCATCTCTTTAATGAGACCACATGAGATGCCTTCGCTTTGTGTTGCTAATGCATCAAGGAGTTGAATGAATTGCTCGTCAATTTTGAGAAGCTCTTTGCGCAATTGTGAAAGGTCTGTTTCCAAAAGCCCTTCTAATTCATCTGTTGGCGCGTATTTGAGATCGTTTTTAAATTTATCAATCGCCTTGGCAATACCTTCTCTAACACCGTTGATAGAGCCTTCTAAAATATCCTTTGCGTGCCCCAAATCTTCATCGGCAATATCAACGCTTGCGGCAATAATCGTATGTGAAATATCAATGATGCGTTGCTTGTTCAGTTCGCCTTCTGCAATCGTATGAAAAGCAAGATTCTTCGTGATTTCGTGAATCGTATCGACGATATCACTTCCTTTTTCAAGCGTTGTAAGAAGTGCTTCAGTAGTGGTCTCTTTTAAAATGCCTAACATCTCAATCCCACGTAATTTTGCATCATGGAGTGCTGTGATTGCATTTTGTTTTGTCTCGTCTTGCATACGCTCAATATGATGTTCTAAAACATCATAAGCATGCGTGAGTGTACTTTTAATCTGCTGTTTTTGTGTGAAAATACTTTTTTCAAGCTGTTCTTTTTCATAAATCGTTTTGTACAAAAATGCTTCTTTGTCATGGCTGACTGCTTTTAGGAGCCCATCTATCACACAATTGATTGATTTGGAAGATTTTAATCCTTCATCATGCAATGCTTTACAATAAAGCTCGAACAGTTCTCCAATGCGATTATAAATGTTAGAACTGTCTTTAAGACGCTGTAACTTTTTACGTGAAAGTTCAAAACAAAGCTCGGAGATGAGTTTGTGCAGTTGAGGATTTTCTTTGTTCTCTTTTAATGTGGCCAGAAAAATAGTATATGTTGATTCCATGCAAACCTCTCTTTTATAGTACAAATTTTATGTTTTTGTGGGCTTTAAGGGTGTGATAAAGCATCTTGCGGTCATCAGCATTATGCACAAGTACACTGAGCGTATAACTTGTATAATTCCCTTTTTTACTCTCCTGTGATTTACTGATCGTATGAATCCGTTCGCACAAAATCTCTTCTTTGAGAAAAGAGAGATCATGCTCACTGCTCATGACCAGTTTGTATTCCCAATGGCAGGGATAATCAAGCTCGAGTTCGGGTGTATTCTCCACTTTTACCTCCACTTTTAGATTCTAAACAAACATCGCTAATCACCATAGATTTATCAATAGCTTTGGACATATCATAAATCGTTAAAAGACCTATGCTAACGCCCATTAATGCCTCCATCTCTACGCCTGTTTGCCCTCGAAGCTTTGCGGTGACTCTCAATCTAAAGCCCGGAAGTTCAGGAAGTTCTTCAACATCGCAATTAACAGATGTTAGCATCAAAGGATGACACATCGGGATAAGGTCGCTTGTCTTTTTTGTTCCCATAATCGCTGCAATAACAGCGGTTTGAAGTACAGGGCCTTTTTTGGTTTGTTGAGAGATAATCATATCAAAAGCTTGCTGACTCATAGTAATCGTTCCGCTAGCGACAGCTACACGGAATGTATCGCTTTTTTCACTGACATCGACCATCTTTGGGCGATCTTTTTCATCTAAATGCGTTAGTTTCATCCGCACCTCTTCGTTTTTATTCTATTATAGCACCATTTCTCTTAAGCAAGCGCGTGATAAGAGTGTGTCATTTTTTCTCACTTTTGATGAAAAAGCACTATTCTAAGGTATAGAAATGAGTTTTATATGCTACAATGAGTTCACAAAGTCATTCAGTGTTCTCTTGAATTAACGTAGTTACGGGCGAAAGATAATGTGAATGATTCAAACACGAGGAGTATTGTAAAGATGAACATTTACGTAGGTAATGTAAAGTATGAAATGACGGGAGATCAACTCAAAGAGATGTTCTCTGCGTATGGCGAAGTAACCAGTGCACGAATCATCAGTGATAGAGACACTGGCAGATCAAAAGGTTTCGGTTTTGTTGAGATGCCAAATGATGCAGAAGCAAAAGTAGCAATCGAATCGACGAATGAAAAAGAGATTGGTGGAAGAACACTGAAAGTGAATGAAGCTAGACCTCGTGAAGAACGCCCAAGAAGATCCCCAAGAGAGTTCAACTAAGACGTTTATCGGTAAAAAAGACCCTCGGGCATAAAAGGGTCTTTTTTACTTAGCGTGAAAGCGCAAATCCTATACCAATTCTATCGCTTCGTTTGTCATAATCTATCAGACTTTCTGAATAACCACTGTAGAGTTGTATGTAACCAAAGAGATTATCTTCCCACAATGGAAATGTCCAATCAAATTGTACAGCGCCACGGTTATTCTCTCGTTGAAGGTTGTTCTTGACTAAAAATTTAAAGGTTTGCTTCTTCCATGGGTAAATGAGCTCCAAATCAGCTGAACCTAAATAATCATCAATATTGGGGTTGTCATCGGTTGCCGCATCTTCTGGGATACGATACCACACGCGTGGTGAAATCACCCATCCACCCGCTTGAAAATAGGCTTTTGCATAGACTCGATTCCAAGAGCGTGATTTTTCACCGCCTTGACCATTAGACTCATGCAAGAGGCCAAATTGATAGGCTTTAATAAAGCTGTCCTTATCAAAGTGAGGCATAATCACAAAAAGTTCAGGTTGATAATTTGTTTCACGAAATGGTGCTGAATCAGCCGCCGTTTGCCACCATGACGTTTGCGTATAGGCGACGACAAAGGTTTCATGAAGTCCAAAAAAGTTATCGACCAATCCTTTTTGAATACTGAGTTGAAATTTGGTTTCTTGATGTTCTCTGCCTTCATGCGTGACGTTATCGTACGTATAAGGAAGGAGATAGTTCATTTTGTATGGCGCTAAATCAAATGTTTTTGTCAGCATCTGCTTTACAGAGTTTTGCGTTTCAACATCATCATTGTACGAATCTAAAAAGGAGCTGTACACCGCTTCGGTGCGTTCAACTTTTTGTAATTGTTCGGCAATCGTTGATTCTAATGCTTGATGAGAAGGTTCTCCATCTAAACTAGAACTCGCTGCTTGTTTGTACCAAATAAAAGCCCGTTCTTTATCGCCTTTGGCTTCATAATGCTTTGCCAGCGCATACGCAGAAGCTGCATCTCCTTGAGACGCTTTTTCTTCTAAGGTCGATATTCCTTGAGCCCACAAGCCCACGATAGGGATTACGAGAGCCCATACTGTAAAAAATAATTTTTGCATTGTTGTTTACCTTGAGAGTTTAAAAATGGAATTATAACCAAATAGTCGCGAAAGCTTTACATGTAAAAATCATACCGTAGCGAAAACCAGCACCCAATGTGCTGGTTGGAAGAGAAAATAGCCTATTAGTAGATGTAATCAACAACCTTGCTGACAGCATTGAGCGATTTAATAAAATTAACAACTTCCACATGAATAGGATGCGTTGCGTAGGTTTGTAAGTCTTCTTTTGTCTCAAAATCACTGATAAGAACCACATCAAAAGCTCTCTCTTCGGTTGAAAAATTAAGACCAACTTCTAAGTGTTTCACAAAATCGAGCTTTCCTTGCATACTCATGATGCGCTCTTTTAGGGCGTTTTTATTCGCTTCGGAATTGTCGGGTAATTTAAAAAATACAATGTGTCTCACCATAAATAACTCCTCTTTTTTTACTCTATTATAGCGTAATCACCTCATAAACGAATGATAGTATTTAACACATATTTAACACTTGAAGATTAGACTTGTGCGGATTAAACAAAAGGAGTTAAGGATGGTAAAAAATCTAGTCGTACTTCTTGCAGGCCTCGTTTTAACACTTGGATTGCATGCAGAAGAGTTTTCTAAGGCAGCAAGTTCTAGCCCTGAATTGATTCAAAAAGAGGATGTCAAAGCCTATTGCCCTATATGTGGTATGAGCTTGCAACAATTTTACAAAACATCTCATGGGGTTTATCTTAAAGATGGTACCGCAAAACAGTATTGTTCTATGCGTTGTTTGGCCGCAGATTGGAATAGCATTGAAGCGAATGTGAAAAAAGTCGTCGTAACAGATGCTAAAAGTGAAAAACTCATTGACGCCAAAGAGGCATTTTATGTGGTTGGTTCAAAAGTGCCAGGAACCATGAGCATGACGAGTAAAATTGCTTTTGCCAACCAAAAAGATGCAGAAGCGTTTCAAAAAGAGTACGGTGGAGAGATGATGAGCTTTAAGGATGCGTTCGCCAAAGCGCAAGCATCACTTAAAACAGATGTGGATGCTTTTATTGCGAAGAAACAAAAAGGCATGTATCCGATGGGTGAAAAGATTTACAATGCTCAATGCCAAAAAGAGAAGATTGATCTGCATGCTTTTAGCGCAATCAATGAACTTAAAGTGAGTTTGAAAAAAGGAAAAATGTGCGGTGAGTTGGATGAAAAACAGCTTCAAGCACTCTCGTTGTATTTATGGGAAATTTTACGTGTGGAAGCGCATGAACATGAACATAAAACCACTATTCACGTTGAAAAAGATGAGAAATGCCCTGTATGTGGAATGTTCGTTTATAAATACCCTAAATGGGCGACACGCATGAACTATATGGAAAATGGCAAAATGGTCAGCCATGTGTTTGACGGCCCCAAAGATATGCTCAAATTTTATTTTAATCCAGCGAAATGGGGCAATTACACAAAACACAACGATGCAGATTTAACTATTTTAGTGACAGATTATTACACACAAGAAGCGATTGATGGTAAAAAAGCATTTTATGTGGTGGGAAGCGATGTGTATGGTCCTATGGGACATGAATTCATCCCTTTTTCCACACGTAAGCAAGCAGAAACATTTTCTAAAGACCACAAAGGCACAGCGATTTTAGAGTTTACACACATCACTGAGCCTGTCGTGGATAAAGAAGATCACTAAGACATTTTTATTATTCTAGTGTATGGGGTTGCTCAATGATATAGCCTTGGAAAAGATCAAATCCAAGGTCGTGCGCAACCTCAAGTGCTGCTTTTGAATTGAGCTGTGTGGCGATAGTTTGAATGTTTTGTCGTTGAGCAAGTGCCACGATAGCTTTACATGTAAGTTCTGCAACCATATCAATTTTAAAATTACGTATCAAATCGCCGTGAACTTTCACATAGGTAATGACATGCGTTGGCAAGCTTGTCAGCAACTCGGTGTTGCGAATATTATCAAGGGCAAGTGTGATGCCTAAGGCTTTAAGTTCGGTTAATGCTTTCGTAAAAGCAGCCAGTGGCGTATGATTTTCGTATTGAATTTCCAGTATCATCCATTTTGGGTCAAGGTGTTTTTTCAAAAACGCTAAATAGTCCGCATTGAGCAAATCGTCTGAGGAGATATTGAGAGCTAAATGTTGTTGTTTACTCGTAGCAAGTTCCAAAGCTTTGAGTACAATCCCTTGAAACAGTTGGTCATAGAACTGACGCTCTTTGGCGATTTTTAAAAACAGTCTAGGCGATTGAACGGTTTCATGGTACGCAAGGCGCAAAAGACCTTCAAAATATGCAGGTTTATTATCCGCATCAACCACCGCTTGAACATGAAGAACGATTTGTTCGTTTTCAATGGCGCTTTTCATCATGCTCTCAATAGCTTCTTCATTTTCGCCCATCAACATGTTCGCAAATTCAGAGTAAGTCACAAACGGTTGATCTTCCGCTTTTGCGACCAAAAGTGCTTGACTTGCTTTTACTAAAGGCTCAAAGTGGTCAAAACTGATACCAATATAGGTTTCAATTGGAATAATTTGGTCATGATACGTATAGCTAAGCTTTTTCAAGACATCGCACAACGCAAAGATAAAACGTTCCATTTTTGCGAGCTCAAAAGGTGTGTCAAGTAAGAGGGCAAATTTATCATCTTGGATGCGATAAAGCTCCATTTCATTTTCATGCGCAAATGTTTCAAGTGTTTTAGCAAAGTTACATAAAACAAAATCGCCTCCCTCATCACCAAAGGCAACATTGATCTGTTTAAACTGCTTGATGTCCACTAAAAAGAGTTTGGGACTTTTACATGTAAAAAGTTTTTGCTCAAATGCGTTGCGTGAATGAATGTGGGTTAAAGTGTCTTTCATAGGCGCTCCTTCGCGGATTCATATTCGTGGGGATGGTTGAGATTACTAAAGAGAGAGTCGTCTTCAAAAGCAATAAAACGTGTGCGGGCTTGTGCTAAAACAAGGCGAATTTTATGCTCGTTATTTTTGAGTAAAGCGGCGATAATCGGCTTGATAGCCGGTGTATAAATAGCACAAAGCTGATGGGAAGATGACGCTGAAGTGGCTACTAAAGCATCAACGTTGTCATTGAGGTGGCTATAGAGTGTCTCAAAAACGGCTGGTGTAACAAAGGGTGTATCGACGCTAAGAACACACACAGGCGTATTGAAATAGTCTAGTATAGAGAGCAATGCCACTAAAGGAGAGTGGTCATCGTATGCTGCAATGTCATTAATAAATGATGCTTCAAAATCAAATTTTTCTGCATTTTTGGCGCTGACATGAATGCTTTTAAAATAAGGGCTGAGACGGTGCAGTTGATACTGCGTTAATGTTGGTTGGTCGCCAAAAGGAAGCAATGCCTTATCGCTTCCCATGCGCGAACTTTTTCCACCCGCGACAATCACAAGAGGCAGTGGGACAAAAATCATTACAATGATCTTGGATCGGTGATTTTCCCCATAACCGCACTGGCTGCTGCTACGGCAGAATTCGCAAGATAAATCTCACTGGTGCGAGCGCCCATGCGTCCAACAAAGTTACGGTTGGTGGTCGAAACACAACGTTCACCCTCACCCAAAATGCCCATATAGCCACCTAAACATGCACCACAAGTTGGATTACTAAATACCGCACCTGCTTCAATGAAAATATCGACCAATCCTTCTTTTTGTGCTTGAAGTGAAATTTTTTGAGTCGCTGGTGTGATAATCAAACGCGTTTTACGTGCAACTTTTCTTCCTTTTAGAATTTTAGCGGCAATGCGTAAATCTTCCAAACGACCATTGGTACAACTGCCAATAAAGACTTGGTCAATGGATAAATCATCCGCAACAGCTTTTGAAATAGATTTGCCATTGGAGGGCAAAAAGGGGTATGCGATGACAGGTTCAAGGTTTGCGACGTCAATGTGCAAGACTTGAGCATACGTCGCATCTTCGTCAGAATAGAAGAATTTGGGTTCTCGTACTAATGGTTTGTCACTTAAAAAGGCTTTGGTTGTCTCATCAACCGCAACAATACCACTTTTCGCACCCGCTTCAATAGCCATGTTACAAAGAGAAAAACGGTCATCCATGCTCAAATACGAGATAGTGTCGCCTGTAAATTCGAGTGTACGGTACAATGCTCCATCCACCCCTAAAATACGAATAACTTCAAGGATGAGGTCTTTACCATACACGTATGCTTTAGGTTTTCCGCTAAAGACAACTTTGATAGACTCAGGCACCTTAAACCAGTTTTCACCTGTAATCATCGCAAATGCAAGGTCGGTTGAACCCATACCGGTTGAAAACGCACCTAAGGCTCCATGCGTACACGTGTGTGAGTCTGCACCGATGATGACATCTCCAGGACCAACAAGTCCTTTTTCAGGGAGGAGGGCGTGTTCAATACCCATGTCTTTTTCGTCGAAATAGTATTTGAGGTCATGTTTGTAAGCAAATTCACGGCTGATTTTGGCTTGATTGGCACTGGCAATATCTTTGGCAGGAATGTAGTGATCCATGACAATGCTAAAGCCATCAGGATTCGCGAGCTTTGTTGCGCCACTCTCTTCAAAGGCACGGATAGAAATAGGGGTTGTAATATCGTTACCGATAACCATGTCGATTTTACATTTTATGATTTCACCTGCTTTAACAGGATGACCGACGTGTTCGCTAAAAATTTTTTCAGTGATTGTTTGACCCATAATAATACACCTTGTGTGGTAAATTAGGGTATTGTAACAAAAAAAGGTTTAAGAAAAAGCAAAATTAAGAGTTGCATTTGCGCAACTCTTAAAGGAAGGATTAATGGCCGCAGCCACATCCTCCTGAACCGCATCCGCCTGCACTATCATTTTTTGATGTGTCGATTTTAAACGGAATATACGCAGGGCAAAAGCGAAACAATGCTGTGCCTAGAACGATAACACCGATAATTCCAAACCAACTTTGATACGCAACCCCTGCTAAAATAATAGCAATCCCTGCGATAAAACGAATCGCTTTATCGGTTTTTCCTACATTACATTTCATTGTGTAAACTCCTCATTTTGATTTTGACTATTATAAAACAAAAAGCTTTAATTGTCAGTAACATACGTTACAAATCTATGACAAAATTTCAATCTCTTTGCGATGGAGTTTCAGTAAATTTTGTTTTTCTAAGTCTTTTAAGACACGACTGATGACGACGCGAGATGTGCCCATTGCCTCTGCAATTTCTTCATGAGTTGCTTGAATATAAGGGGTATTATGCGCTCTAAGCCAACTTAAAATACGACTATCGAGTTTTTTAAATTTGATATCTTGAATGAGGGTTGCAAGTGCATCAAGTTTAATCGTAAAGAGTGAGAAAACATAGTTAAGATACGCAGGAGAGCGGTGCATGAGCGTTTTAACGACATCTTGGGGAATGAGCCAGCCTTCAATGTCACTGAGTGCGTACGCTGTGCCAATAGCGGGTGTTTGTGAAATCGTGCTTGAAGTGTTAATCACACATTGTTCGCCCTCTTTTAAGGCATATAGCGGAATTTTTTTATCGTTTTCACCGTACATAAACAGTTCAACTTCCCCTTTGCCCAGTAACAAAATATCTTGGCAAATATCTTCTTGATAGAATAAAACAGTCTCTTTGGGAAGGGCAATTTTTCGTGCGTGTGAACGTAAATAGTCAAGCTCACTCAGTTCAAGCGATTTGGCAAAATCAAACGCTTCTAGTTGCAGCATAGAACTCCTTTAATCTTTAGAAGAGTTCTTTATTGTAGCGCAAAAGAGGTGAAAAAAAGCTCTTTACATAAAACCTTTATAGTTGGCTAAAAAGCGCGGGAGTCCTTGTGTTGCAAAAACGCCCTCACTCCACGGTTTGGGGTCTATAATATGAAAATAGTCGGTTTTGAGTACATACACACACGCTTGAATCATCGAGCCTTTTACCACCAGTTCTACTTCTTTACGCTCGTAATATTCGCCCTCAAATGCATCAAGTGTTTGCATGTCTTCATCACTGATATCGTAGTAAACTACCCCTTCCACGTGTTCATCTCCTTGGAAAATGACAGGGTATTCGTCCTCTTTGACTGAGCGTCTTGTATAACCATTGAGCGTGGCTTTTTGAGAGAGATAATTTCCTTTGACAAGTTTGTCCCAGACCTGTTCAAACATTAATGAACCATACGTAAAAAGATGTGCCATAAGTTACTCCTTGGTTAAAATCATACCATGCTTCCGTCCTTTTTGGGTGCTCAAAAACTGAGCAAATGGGGTATAATAAGAGCAAATCATTCTTTTAGAGGCGTTCTTATGGTTACATGTAAAACAGATAATGCTGACCCTTTTTTTTGTCAATTAACAGCACAGTTAGATAAAGAATTGCATGCGCGTTACGGTACTTTACAATCCACGTACGATAAGCACAACAAAATTGACCCTATTGCGACAGCACTTTTAGGGTATGAAGATGATAAAGCCGTTGCGTGTGGATGTTTTAAAAAAATTGACACGCAATGTGTTGAAATGAAGCGCATGTTTGTTGTGCCCAAGTTTCGACGTCAAGGCTTTTCTTCACAACTTTTACGGGAACTAGAAGCGTGGGCACAAGCGCTTGGCTTTAGTGAAGCTCGCTTGGAAACAGGCAAAGCACAACCCGAAGCCATAGCCCTTTACACCAAGATGGGGTACCGCATTATCCCTAACTATCCGCCGTATGTGGGGATGGAAAACAGTGTATGCATGCACAAACTTTTAAGGAGTTGATATGGCACAATGTACGTTTGATTCTCCCATCGGGCGATTGATAGCTGTTGCAGATGAACAAGGGATTTGTTCTTTGAACTTTGAAAAAGATGGTCAGATTTTTGACGAAGAAAACAGACATTTAAC
>DKFS01000040.1 GCA_002452855.1 Sulfurospirillum sp. UBA6790
TTAAAATATGAGTGAATCTAAACCCAAGCTACAAAAAGCTGTAGCGCTTAAATACGACAGAGAAAAAGCCAATGCGCCAAAAGTAGTTCCATCCGGCACAGGCGATATCGCCAATAATATCATCAAATTAGCACAAGAACATGATATTTTTATCAAAAAAGACGCCGATTTAGTGGAACTTCTGTCTAAAATAGAGATCAATAAAGAGATTCCTCCCATGCTCTACAAAGCCGTTGCTGAAGTGTTTAGTTTTATTTATAAAATTACCAACGACAAACGAAAATAGTTTTTACATGTAAAAGAGATAATCGTTCCAATACTATCTGGAAACGATTACCTTATAGACTTGGATTAAATTCCTCGAAGTTTGAGACTTAGCAAACCAGCATATTCATGCAGCGCAATATAACTTTTGGAAAATGAGTGTTCATTAGGCAAATAATCCCACATATCTTTTGTTCTGTGGCTTATTTTAAAGTCTGTGGCTACAGGAATAACATGAAAACCAAAGTGCTCATAAAGCCTGATAGAACGTCTCATATGATAAGCGGAGGTCACAAGATAGATAGTTGGCTCTTTTAAACCGACTTTCTCAAAAGCAAGTTTACTAAAATAGGCATTTTCATAGGTGTCGAGACTTTTATCTTCAACATGCAATGAAAACTCTCTACTTCCAAGGCTTTTAGAACTGGGCGTTGCAATTTCTAATGATTGTTTAATCTCTTTGAGGCTATCAAGGAAAGCATCGCTTTCAAGATACTCTTTTTGAGCCCCTCCTCCACTAAAAAGAAGCGGTACATTGCTTGTTTTAGCGATCATCAGCCCTTTCATCATTCGTTTATAAGCATCACTGCTTAAAGGTAAATTAGCGACACCTTGCGTGTGCCCTCCCCCTAATACAATGACGGCATTAACCATGGCATTTTCTACAGGTTTATTATAAGGTTCTTCAAGCGGTGCTAAGAGCCAGTCAGCAACGTAAGAAGTACTAAAAAGATAGAAAAGCAAAGCGTTGGCTATAAAAAAAAGACGAAAGCGCCTTGCATAGATTCCCGCTAAAAGGAATAAAAGAATAAAAATACCTGGTGGTAGCACCAGGTAGGTAAAAGCTTTTGAAAAAATATAAATGGTACTCATTAGAGCATAACAGCGCTTTTAGGGCCAGCTTTAAGCTCGCCAATGACATAACCGTCACTTGTTGCAAGAACATCATCCACATTTTCAGGGCTAACGACTAAAATCATTCCTACACCCATATTAAAGGTGCGGTGCATTTCACTCTCTTCGACATATTGGCTCATGAAGTCAAAGACAGGAAGTGTTTTGATTTTAGACTTATAAACACATGCTTGTAGCCCTTCTGGAAGTACGCGAGGAAGATTTTCAACGATACCGCCACCCGTAATATGGGCTAAAGCATTGATTTTAGACTTCAGTGCTTTAAAGAGTTTTACATAAATGCGCGTTGGTGTTAAAAGTGTGTCGATAAGTGGTTTGCCATTAAACTCGGTTTCAAATGTGTATCCTAATTTGTCAAAAAAGAGCTTTCGAACCAATGAAAAACCATTAGAGTGTACTCCTGAACTTGGCAAGGCAATGAGAATATCTCCTGCTTTTACATGTGGCAAACGATTCATTTCATCTTTCTCTGCAATACCCACTGCAAAGCCAGCAAGGTCAAAATCTTTACCATGATACATACCAGGCATTTCAGCTGTTTCCCCACCAATCAGTGAGCATTCTGCTTGTTTGCAGCCTTCTGCAATCCCTTTGACAATTGAGACAGCGGCATCAATTTCTAATTTACTCATGGCATAGTAGTCTAGAAAGAAAAGCGGTGTTCCAAAATTACAAATAAGGTCATTTGCACACATTGCTACAAGATCAATACCTACGGTGTCATAAATGCCTGAATCAATAGCAAGCTTTAATTTGGTGCCAACACCATCAGTTGCACCTAAAATAACAGGCTTCTGATAGCCAGTTGGAAGTTCATATGCTCCAGCAAAAGAGCCAATACCGCCAATGACATTGCTATCAAATGTGGATTTGACAAGTGGTTTGATATTCTCTACAAACTGGTTTCCTGCGTCGATATCGACACCAGCGTCTTTGTAGCTGACTGTACTCATTAGTGTTGCCTTTATTAGGTGATTGTTTAATAGATTTTAACAAAACTATGTTAAAATCGTTATAAAATATAATCTAAGGTGTAGAAGATTCAATGGCGTATGAACATGCGATCGTCTTAACAGGCGGCATTGCAACGGGTAAAAGTACAGTATCTTCAATGCTGCAATCACATGGATTCGAAGTGATTGATGCGGATAAGATTGCTAAAGAAGTTTTGCCTTTACATGTAAAAGAAGTGGAAAAAATTTTTGGTGATCGTGTCATTCGTGATGGTGTCATAGATCGAAAAGCACTTGGAGCATTAATTTTTAATGATAAAAAAGAGCGCGAAAAGCTAAATGCTTTTTTGCATCCGCTGATTCGTGCAGAAATCTTTAGGCGTTGTGATCTTTTAGAGGCAAAGAAAAAGCCTTATATCATTGATATCCCGCTCTATTTTGAGAGTGATGGTTATTCATGTAAGTTGGTTACTGTGGTTTATGCTCCTGTAGAGGTTCAGCGCAAACGTTTGATGGTACGAGAAAATTTTACCAAAGAAGAGGCACAAAAGCGTATTGACGCACAAATTAGCATTGAAGAGAAGAAAATTATGGCCGATTTTCTCATTAATAACTCTTTTGACATGAAATTTCTGGAAGAAGAGATTGAAAAATTTATCAAATATGTACGAGGACAGTATGCAAATTGCAAAATATAATGCCAACGGCAATGACTTTGTTATTTTTCACACTTTTATTGAAGTGGACCGAAGTGAATTAGCCAAGAAATTATGCAATAGACAAAAAGGTATAGGAGCCGATGGTCTTATCGTGTTATTACCATATAATGAATACGATTTTAAATGGCAATTCTACAATAATGATGGCTCGGTTGCATCGATGTGTGGAAATGGTACGCGAGCATGTGCACACTATGCTTACTCCAATCAGCTTGCTGGTGCAAGTATGCGTTTTTTAACAGGCGCTGGCGTCATTAGTTCCATTGTTGAGAATGACAGTGTTGAAACAGAAATGACTGAACCCAAAAAATTACGAGACTCATTTGAAGAAAATGGTTTGACATGGCATTTTTGCGATACGGGTGTGCCTCATCTTGTAACGTTTGTCGAAGATATTAACTGTTTTGATAAAACGATTGCTCGTCAAATGCGGTTTAAATATAACGCTAACGTAAACTATGCAACGCTTGAAAACAGTACATTACATGTAAGAACATATGAGCGTGGAGTTGAAGATGAAACACTTGCCTGCGGCACAGGCATGGCAGCTTGTTTTTATAGCGCTTATTGTGAAAAGCTGATAGGAGAAAACGCAAAAGTATATCCTACCAGTAAAGAAGAACTATATTTACGTATGCACGAAGATAAACTGTTTTTTAAAGGCTTGGTACAAAAAGTCTTTGAAACAACGTTGGACCTTTAGTTTCGTGAAGTTTTTTTATACCTTCTTTACCTTCTTCTTGTTTTTTTCACAGAGTTTTTTGTATGCAGGCGGTCTTGCGAGCGATTATTATCAAATTGATGATAGCGCAAAGCAAAAAGAAGAGTTTATTCTCCAAATGAAAGTTTTAGTGGATAAAAGCAATGAGGAAATCAAAAAAGACCGTGATTTTATTACAAACTTTTTTGCACAAGCAATGCCAGGAGCCTTTCGAGGATTAAATCAGAAAAATGTAGGTTATCTCATCGCCTTACGTAATAAATATGGCATTGAAAATCTTTTTGACCGAGATGAGTATTATAAACGTATTGATGTCATCCCTACTTCGATGGCTCTTGCTCAAGCTGCACTAGAAAGTGGTTGGGGAAAAAGTCGATTTGCCAGAGAAGCCAATAATCTCTTCGGTCACTGGACCTATTCAGGTGTCGGTTTATTGCCTCAAAATAGAACACTTGGGAAATCGCATATGATTCGCGTTTTCTCATCGCTTCAAAAATCAGTGAATGCTTATATGTTGAATCTTAATACCAATGATGCTTATATAGCTTTTCGCGATAAACGTTTTCAAGCACGTCTTAATGGAAAATTATATACCGGAATGGATGCGGCAAAAACAATGATCAATTATTCCGAACTTAAAGAAGAGTATATTAAGATGATACGAGAGATGATAGAGCAAAACAACCTTTCAATTTACGATCACGATCAGTAAATCAATTAGAAATTTGCCTCTTTCATCAATTCCGCTTGGTAGTGAGCGATAATTGGGTCAATAATCTCATCAAAAAGACCACCTTCCATAATCGCATCTAAACGGTAAAGGGTTAATCCAACACGATGGTCGGTAATACGGTTTTGAGGATAGTTATACGTTCGAATACGGGCACTACGATCACCAGAACCCACTTGTTGTTTTCTGGCTTCGCTCTCTTTTGCATTACGTTCTTGAAGTTGAATATCGTAAAGTTTTGCTTTGAGAATTTTCATAGCAGCATCTTTGTTTTTATGCTGAGATTTTCCATCTTGGTTTACTACAACAAGCCCCGTTGGTAAGTGAGTAATGCGCACAGCACTGTCGGTTGTATTAACCGATTGTCCACCATTACCACTAGAGCGCATAACATCAATTTTAAGGTCTTTTTCTTGTATGTCAATTTCAACGTCATCTACTTCTGGCATAACAGCAACTGTTACTGCTGAAGTGTGTACTCTACCTTGTGATTCCGTTAGAGGAACACGTTGAACTCTGTGGACGCCACCTTCATACTTTAAGCGTGAAAAAGCGCCCTGCCCTTTAACAAGGGCAATAACTTCTTTGTAGCCATTTAAAACGCCTTCACTGAGTGAAACAACTTCAACTTTCCAACCACGGTTTTCTGCATAACGAAGATAAGCTTTAAAAAGGTCTGCTGAAAAAATTGCCGCTTCATCGCCACCGGTTCCTGCACGAATTTCAAGAAAGATGTTGCGATCGTCATTGGGGTCTTTGGGTAACAGAAGAAGTCTAATTTCATCTTCCAGTTCATCCCGTAGAGATTCTAGGTTTTTGAGCTCTTCTTTTGCTAATTCCCCAAGTTCCTCATCATCCAAAAGAAGTTTATTATCTTCAATTTGATCAAGTGTTGAAATGTAGGATAGTGTTTTATCTTTGATCTCTTCTAAATTAGATTGTTCTTTAGAGAGTGCTGTCATCTTCTTAATGTCATTAGCGACATTAGGATCACTTAATAGTGTAGATAACTCATTGTATCGATCAAGGAAAGGAACTAATTTTTCTTTTAGCATGAGAGGAAACTAAGAGTGAAAGAGGGTTGCCGCAAATTATGCAGCAACACTACCTAGCGTATTAACGAGTTTTGCAAGTCTGCTTACGCGGCGTGATACAGTATTTTTAGTTAAAATACCTTTGCTAGAGTAAGAGTGAAAACTTTTATTAACATTTTTTAACGCAACTTCAGCTGCTGCTTGATCACCTGCTTCTACAGCTTCTTTTACAGCTCTTGTAAGATTTTTGATTCTAGTTTTATAAAATCTATTTCTTTCAGTGCGTTTTTTTGTTTGTCTAATACGCTTTTCTGCTGACTTATGGTTTGCCATAGATAAGCCTTTCATTTTAAATTTAGGCGTAGATTATATAAAAATAAATATTAAATAGAACTTATTTTAAGGGCATTTTAAAATAAAATTTTCTACTAAAATGCGATTCAAGGCTTAAATCAAGGAGTTTGCTTCTTTTTTAGCTTCAATAAACCTTTTTCTGTACCATACAGCGCATAGCGAAATTCATAATAGTTTTGAGCAATGTATTCTAAATGGTCTTGCGCATTGGCATCGCCAGCAAATAAAAAGAGATCATTTTTTTCAATACTACTGTTCCATTCTGGCAAAAGAGTCACCTCTTTATGGCGAATTCTCATAAGAGGAATAAGGTTGTTTGTAAAATGTCTATCTTTTAACGACGTTCTCAGCAGTGATAATGTGAGTGTTTCTTGATAGTCATTTTCTATGAGCATAGGGGCTTGAGTGAGGTCAATTTTTAGTGAAAAAATCAGTGGTACTAAGTCGATTTCTAGAAGTTGCTTCGTTAAACTCATGATTTTTTCTTCTTCTAATCCATAAAGATGTTTAATAAAAAGATCCAAGGCTGGATTTAAAATAGCATGAACGGTTTTATTAATAAGAACTTTTGCAGGGATAAAAATAGTATCAATATTGGAGCTCTCGAAAATAGAAAAATCATCAAGTTCATTTTCTCGTGCAATCGTTATAATTTTTGGATTGAGTTTCTTGGCAGTTGCGAGAATCGACAAATTGGTTGTGTCATCATTGGTTCCTGCAATAATTGCGGCACAATGTTCTATGCCAAGTTCTCTTAACATATCTTTGTCATCACCGTCGCCAATTAAAATTTTAGGATGCTCAAAAGAGGTATAGCGTTCTTGTTTTTGTGCGTCAATTTCAGCAAAAACAGTTTCAAATCCATTGGCTTTAAGAACTTCGTAGATGCTTTTTCCCATACGTCCAAAGCCACAAACAATGTATTTTCCTTGTGGAAGTTGCAGTAATGGATCATAAAGATTACACAAACCGTAAAACCATCGAATAAGCCTTAGGGAGTAGGGTGCGGTAATAGCGAGGTGGATATGGTTCGCAATAATTTCAAATGGATTTTCAATAATCTGAACACCGAGATCTTGAAGGTTTTCCGTTTGGTTTTTTGTTGTGGATTTAATTGCCATCATAATATTGGGATTTAAAACTTTTGAGGTGAGGGCAATGCGAAGGTTTAGAGCGTCATTTTCAAATAGACTGACGATTGCTTTGCAATAAGCGGACTTAATGCCTGCCATTTCTAATGCTTCAGGATTATGGGCATCTGCGTTCAGGCAAAATACCGGTGGCGTAAAGTTTTCTAAGAGAAGATGATTGCGTTTGCTTTCATCTTTTTCAATAACAACAGAACGCAAACCATAGTCATTAGCTTTTTTAATAATTTCGCTTGTGATGGAATTATACCCCAAAATGATGATATATTTTTCTTTGAGATAAGCGACATTGCGTCTAAATTTTGCACGAGCAAACTCTTCCAAAAAAAGTTTATCTTGCAATAAGGCAACTAAAGTTCCCAGACTGTAAAACCAACCGGTCACGGTAAAAAAAATAGAGATTGAAACCCAAATTCGCTGAGGATACGTAAAAACAAAAGGTGTTTCTCCAAATCCTATCGTGGTGGCAGTATAACTAATAAAATAAAAAGCATCAAAGATAGTTAGTTTATATGGATTTCCATTATTATCGATACCCTCTATCAGCAAAAGACCTATGATAGAGACAGTGTATGTGAAGATAATGACTAAAAAAGGCGTTCGCATCCTTTGTAAAACAAGCCATAAAGAACTACTTTTCACGAAGTCTCTTTGTTTAACGTTTTGATTTGAGCGTATCTCCAATATAGAGCAATACACTGGTGATGTTAGCTAAAAGTGCCCCACCACTTAAACTAATAATGATAGAAGCAACTTCACGATCAACGGTATATGCATACGTTGCAACTGTCCAAACGGTAGCTGAAGCAATGAGTTGAATATCCGCAACAAGGCTAGTCGCGAGTAAAACAGAACCCAGTTGTGTTTTATCACCAATCTTCAATGTCGTTGCAATGATATTGACGACGAGGGCAGCAAAAAGTTCATATTTACTGTGTAACTCTAAATCCGCCAAATCACCATAGAAAAAGCCGAAGTTAAGTGTCATAGCTAAAATAAAGAAAAAACCAGAGATGACTTTGTCTAAATTCATCTTTTTACCTTTGTTTAAATAAGATACTCAATGTATTATAGCGTTTACATGTAAAGATTAGAAAAGTTTTGTTACAATTTGCACATTATTTTACATGTAAAGTGGGTAAATCAACAATGAAACTTTTTGGAACCGATGGTGTTCGTGGAAAAGCTGGAAAAAAATTGAGTGCTTTTATGGCTATGCGTTTAGCGATGGCCGCAGGTATCTATTTTCGTAAAAATTCGATTACCAATAAAATTTTAGTCGGCAAAGATACGAGACGCAGTGGATATATGATTGAAAATGCGATTGTTTCAGGACTGACTGCTGTTGGGTACGATGTCAGGCAAATCGGACCAATGCCAACACCTGCTATTGCGTTTTTAACGGAAGATATGCGTTGTGACGCTGGTATCATGATTAGCGCGTCGCATAATCCGTATTTTGATAATGGCATTAAATTTTTTGATTCTTTTGGTAATAAACTTGGTGAAGCTGAAGAAGCTGCTATTGAAAAAATTTATTTTGATGATGAATTAATCGAGCGCAATCAAAAAATGGAGTTTGATATTGGACGTTCTAAACGCGTCGATGATGTCATTGGACGTTATATTGTTCAAATTAAAAATTCTTTTCCAAAAAATTTGACACTGAAAGGGTTTCGCATTGTCTTAGATACAGCCAATGGCGCAGCCTATAAAGTAGCCCCAACGATTTTCAACGAATTAGGCGCTGATGTCATTATGATTAACGATGAGCCCAATGGAAGTAATATCAATCTTAATTGTGGGGCATTGCATCCTGAAGAATTGGGTGAAGAAGTTCGAAAGCTAAGAGCGGATATTGGGTTTGCTTTTGATGGTGATGCTGATCGTTTGGTCGTTGTTGATGAAAATGGCAATCCAATACACGGCGATAAGCTTCTTGGTAAGATTGCCACTTTTTTGCATAGTCAAAATCGGTTAGCTAACAAAGGCGTTTGTGTGACTGTTATGAGCAATCAAGCGTTAGAAGATTATTTGCATCAATCTGGCATTACAATGCATCGTTGTGATGTGGGAGATAAAAATGTTCTAGAGTGCCTATACAGAGAGAAAATTAGCTTTGGTGGAGAGCAGAGTGGGCATATCATAGTTTCAGATTTTGCAAAAACAGGTGATGCGTTAGTGGCAGCGCTTGCTGTTATGCACTGTGTGCTCACAGAGAAGAAAGAAGTGAGTAAACTTTTCAACCCATTTGAACTTTACCCTCAATTGCAGCAAAACCTTAAAGTCGATAATAAAATTCCACTGGCTGACATTAAAGGATACGAAGCGTTGATAGAAGAGTTAGAGACTAAGAAGCTACGCGTTTTGATTCGTTACTCAGGCACCGAGAATTTATTAAGGATTTTACTTGAGGGACAAGATGAGGTTGTGCTTGATGAGTGTATGGAAAAAACCGTAAAGTTTTTCAAAAGTGCTCTCAATGAATAAAAAAGCATGGCTGATATTTGGGGTCACATTAGTAGCTATTTTCGGGATTGACCAATGGATTAAAACTCTATTTCTAGATGGATTTCGTTGGCAAGGCGATTTTTTTTCACTGATTTTAACCTATAATAAAGGTGTAGCTTTTTCAATGTTCTCTTTTTTGGAAGAGTATTTAAAGTATATACAGCTTTTACTGGTAGGCTCGCTAGGAATCTATCTTCTTTTTCATCAAAACCTATTGCATTCTTATGGTTTCGCTATTGGTCTTATTGGTGGAGCGGCGTTCAGTAATATTTATGACCGGTTTATTCATGGTGGTGTTGTTGATTATTTTTTCTGGCATTATGGATTTGAATTTGCCGTTTTTAACTTTGCTGATGTGATGATTGATTTGGGTGTATTGCTGATTTTTTATCGTTCATGGAAAGCTTCTAAGAGCATTTAATACGCCTCATTAAGCTCTTTTCTCTCAAAAATAGTTGCAATTTCAGTTTTTTTTGGTATAATCTCAGCTCTTAAATGGTTATGGTCGCGTAGCTCAGTTGGTAGAGCACTACCTTGACATCGACTAGTGAAAACCCCTTCGATACGGACTTCGTGACAACTTTTTAACAACTTCCTACACAGTTTGATACACAAAAACGACCTTCATTTTAAGGGTTTGTGTAGTGAAATATTTAGTCAAAAATCTCAATGATACTTACCACGTTAGAATAAGAGTCTGCTCTAAGCTTATTAAATATTTTCGTCAAAGAGAAATCTCTAAAAGCCTTAGAACGAGAAACCTAAAACAGGCTAAAGCACTCCTAAAGCTCATCGTTAATGATTATAAAAAGCTCAAACTATTAGCCACTATAGGTCTTCATTCAGAAGAACATATACAGACCCTTACTGATGAGTTTGTTGATAAGTATACTCTTACAAAATATAGAACTATTTACAGCACTAAAACAGCTAGACTATTGACTCATGGAGCATGTTTAGATGAGTTTGAGAAGTACTATAAATCATTAGACATCGGAGATAACAAACGTAATATAACACTAAGTTACCTTAGAAAGGTCTATCTCCCTATTGTTGGTGCTAACACGCTTATAGACGTTATTGATTTTAATAAAATGTATTCTATCAAAGAGACACTCTCTCAGCTCCCTAAAAGGCTTTCTGCAAACTACAAGTCATTAACACTAAAAAAGCTAGTAAAAGTAGATGTAGAGGACGATGAAAGAATATCTGATACAACCCTAAAGGCATACATAGGCTACACTAAACGCTTTTATAACTATTGCCTCTCTCAACAGTATATTAGAATTAACCCCTGTAGTGCTTTGAGTGTCAAAAGCTCAAGCAATGCTATCAATGAGCGTGACCCATTTACCAAAGAAGAGGTTAGGGCGTTGCTACAGGTTATAGATACTCACAACCCTTCATTAAAGGCTATCTATTACACACTGGCTTACACTGGTTTGAGGATGTCAGAACTATGGAAAGCTACACTAAAGCATGACGAACAGGGTGACATATGGTTCTTAGACCTTACTGATAGAAAACTAAGGCTAAAAACAAATAGCAGTTACAGAATAGTCCCTATACACAGAGCTTTAGTGGACTTAGGCATCCCTCAGATATTACCACAAGCAGTGAGAGAGTACAAGCAAGAACGTGCTCAAAAGGTTTTCAATATCAGTATTAAGCCACAGGTTACCTCATCACCTAAAAAGGTTTTATACTCATTTAGGCACACCTTTGCTACAGAGCTCAAGTACTCTAAAGTAGACCCTTTAGTTATCTCAGAACTTATGGGGCATTCTCATAGTGGTATGACAATGAGCAGATATGCTAGTAGGTATCCTATATCCATGCTCAAGGAGGCTATTGATACGTTAGATTATCTATAAGACTTTATACAAGCTTTGCAACAATATATAAAAATATTATAGAAATAAGGAGAACACAACGATGGAAGATATTTCGTTAGATATTGAATTTAAGATGCACACATCAGTCCCTTATGAGTATATGAGCCCTGAAAGCTATATTACGTTTATCAAAGGTGACATAAAAGCGTATGATGATGAAACAGAATCACCAGTTCTTATTGGAAAAATTCAGCTCTATTATTGCGATATGCTATCTGCCTGTATTGTCAAGCGAAGCGCAGAACTG
>DKFS01000068.1:0-8320 GCA_002452855.1 Sulfurospirillum sp. UBA6790
ATTTGTTCACATCAGCAAAACATTTCAGCAGAAGAGCTTTTAGACAGAGCCGATAAAGCATTGTACGAAGCAAAACTTAATGGTAAAAACTGTTTTAGGAGTGCTCACTAATGGCAAATATTGTACTTTTTGATCTTATTACGCTCGCACTGGTACTCATTTTAGGTATCAAAGGCATTATCAACGGTTTTGTAAAAGAATTTTTTGGTCTTTTGGGCATTATTGGTGGTATTTACTTCGCATCACGTTACGCAGCCGTCGCGGGAGATCTCATTCATAAGCATATCTATGCTTTTGGCAACCAAGCTTCTTTATATCTTTTTGGTTTTATTGCCGTATTAATCGTTTTTTGGATTGCATGTATTTTTATAGGGTATTTGCTTGCGCAAGCATTGAGTCTTAGCGGTTTAAGTATGATTGATAAATTAGCAGGATTTATTATGGGAAGCGCTAAAATATTTTTAGTATTTTCTGTTTTAGCCGTTACTTTAACCAATATCGAGTTTATTAAATCTCGAATAGAACCTTATGTCGCGAATAGTATGATGTTTCCTCTCTTTTTAGAGACAGGTCGCTACATTGTCAAGTTAGACACAAAAGATGTCTTAGATAGCCTCCCCACTCAAGATAAACCCAACCCGTAAATAGAGGTTACGCATGAGTACATTTGAAAATTTAGAATACAATTCACTCCTTGCTTCTTTTAAAGAGTTGTTAAAAACCAACAGTCTTAAATTCACCAAACAGCGCGAGGTGGTTTTAAAAACATTGTATGAAAGAAATGATCACTTTACCCCAGAAGATTTATACATTTTTTTAAAAGGCAATTACCCTGAACTCAACATTGGAATTGCAACAGTCTATCGAACACTCAATCTTCTTGAAGAATCTCAGATGGTCACATCCATCTCTTTTGGTGTTGCAGGGAAAAAATTTGAACTTGCAAACAAACCCCATCATGACCATATGATTTGTAAAAGCTGTGGACTGATTATTGAATTCCAAAATGAAAAAATTGAACAATTGCAGCTCGAAATTGCTAAAGCAAATCACTTTAAAATTACAAGCCATTTAATGCAATTACGTGGTCTTTGCGAAGATTGCGCTAAAGAAAAGTAAACACTGAAAAGAGGAAAAGATTTGATATTTGATGACCAATACCAACAACAACGTATCGAAAAAGGAAAAGCGCTCCAGGCACTTGGACGCAATCCATACAGACATAATATTATTAAAGATACGAGTACCAAAGAGTTTTTAGAATGTTACGCTTATGTTATTGATAGTGAATTAAAGCGTGATGAAAACAAAACCAATACCGTTGTAGGACGTATTAAATTTTTACGCCATATGGGTAAAGCAGCTTTTGCAAAAGTTGAAGATGAACATGGCCTTTTACAAATCTATTTTAGCCGTGAATCTATCGGCGATGATTGGTTTGACAACGTTAAAAAGTTAGTCGAAGTCGGCGATATTATCAGTGTAACAGGCTTTCCTTTTGTTACGAAAACGGGCGAACTTTCTTTACATGTAAAAGTGCTTGACGTAGCGACAAAGTCGATTGTTCCATTGCCTGAAAAGTTTCACGGTTTACAAGATAAAGAACTACGTTATCGTAAACGTTATCTTGATATGATTATGAACAGTGATGTTCGTAAAACCTTTAAAATTAGAAGCAGAATTGTCAGTGAAATTCGCCACTTTTTTGAAGAGAGAGACTTCCTAGAAGTCGAAACACCGATGATGCATCCTATTGCTGGGGGTGCTAATGCAAAGCCTTTTATCACACGTCATAATGCACTCGGCGTAGATCGTTACCTAAGAATCGCTCCTGAACTCTATCTCAAACGCCTTGTCGTTGGTGGATTTGAGGCGGTTTTTGAAATCAACCGTAACTTTAGAAATGAAGGAATGGATCAAACACATAACCCTGAATTTACGATGATTGAGTTTTACTGGGCCTATCATAACTACCACGACTTGATGCGCTTAACGGAAGAGATGTTTGATGTTCTTCTTAAAAAACTCAAACTCCCTAAAAAACTACCGTATGGTGACATCGAAATTGATTTTTCTAAGCCATTTCGTAAAATTGCGTTTCGAGATGCTTTGGTTGAAATTGGCAATATTCCCAATGAAATTTTAGACGATGCTGCGCAGATTAGAGCGTATATCACCGCAAAAGGGTTCAGTGTTGAGCCAAATCTCAGCCTTGGTAAATTGTTTGAAGAGTTGTTTGACCTCTTTGTAGAAGAAAAGCTCATCGACCCAACATTTCTGATAGACTACCCTATCGAGATCAGTCCATTAGCACGTCGTAGCGAAACAAATCCTAATATTGCAGAGCGTTTCGAGCTCTTTATTGCTGGGCGAGAGATCGCCAATGGATTTAATGAGCTCAACGATCCACTGGATCAATACACACGATTTGCGAAACAGTTGCAAGCTAAAAATGCAGGCGATGATGAAGCACACGAAATGGATGAAGATTATGTCTATGCGCTAGGATACGGTTTACCGCCAACTGCGGGACAAGGGTTGGGAATTGATCGATTGACGATGCTTTTAACCAATGAGCAGTCCATCAAAGATGTTATCCTCTTCCCTGCAATGAAGCCGTTGAACGAACTTGATGAATTAACAACACACACAGACGATAAGGAATAGTAATGAGTATTTTAAAAAACATTGACCCAGAAGTTTATGATCTGGTTGAAAAAGAGTTACACAGACAATGTGATCATTTAGAGATGATTGCTAGCGAAAACTTTACCTATCCAGCGGTTATGGAAGCAATGGGCAGTGTCTTTACCAACAAATATGCGGAAGGTTATCCTAATAAACGATACTACGGTGGCTGTGAATTTGCAGACTTAGTAGAACAACTGGCTATTGATAGAGTTTGTAAACTGTTTGGCTGTACTTATGCCAATGTGCAACCTAATTCGGGTAGCCAAGCGAATCAAGGTGTCTATCAAGCACTTTTGAATCCTTTTGATAAAATCCTTGGTATGGATTTAAGCCACGGTGGTCACTTAACGCATGGCGCGAAAGTAAGTAGTTCAGGTAAAACCTATTCGAGCTTCTTCTACGGCGTTGAGTTAGATGGTCGTATTAACTATGATAAAGTAAGAGAAATTGCCCATATTGTTAAACCTAAAATGATTATTTGTGGTGCAAGTGCGTATCCTAGAGAGCTTGATTTCGCTAAGTTTAGAGAGATTGCAGATGAAGTAGGCGCATACCTTTTTGCCGACATTGCACATATTGCTGGTCTTGTAGCAGCGGGTGAGCATCCAAGTCCTTTTCCTCATTGTCACGTTGTTGCCTCTACAACCCATAAAACGCTTCGTGGACCACGTGGTGGTATCATCTTAACCAATGATGAAGAGATTGCAAAAAAAGTGAATAGTGCTATTTTCCCAGGAATTCAAGGCGGTCCATTGGTACATGTCATTGCTGCTAAAGCCGTTGGTTTTGCAGAAAACTTAAAACCTGAATGGACAACTTATGCCAAACAAGTACGTGCAAATGCCAAAGTCCTTGCTGACGTTTTAATTAAGCGTGGCTACGACATTGTCAGTGGTGGGACCGACAATCACTTGGTACTTGTTTCATTCCTTAATAAAGCATTCAGCGGTAAAGAAGCGGATTTAGCGCTAGGCAATGCAGGTATTACCGTCAATAAAAACACTGTTCCAGGTGAAACACGCAGTCCATTTGTGACCAGTGGTGTTCGTATAGGCTCACCTGCACTGACCGCACGCGGTATGAAAGAAAAAGAATTTGACATTATTGCCAATAAAATTGCTGATGTTCTTGATAACATCAACGATGAAGCATTACATGTAAAAATTAAAGCTGAGATGAAAGCATTGGCAAGTCAGTTTATTATTTACGATAGACCAACGTACTAAGGGATTTTATGTACAATATTGATGTCTCTCTCATTAAAATGATTACCGATCATTATTGGATTAAACGCGATACTATCGTCCAAAAACTCGATTTTAACGGGAGAGTCTTTTTTGATAAATATGAGCGTATTAATCAGCCTTTGAATAACAGTATCATCAAAGACCATCTGGATGGAAAAATCACGGTTGCCCATTCGCTGATTAATCGTTTTGATAAAGTTGAAAACATCGTTTTTGACTATAACGGTAGAAATACAGAGCGCTTTTGGCATAGGGCACAACTTTTGCTTAGAGAAGAAGGATTTATCAATTTTACGGCGTATAAGAGCCAAACAGAGGGCCATTTACATTTGTATGTTCATAAAGGACACACAACGTTACAAGAGGGTTACCAAATCGCCAAAATGCTCTCTATGAAACTTTCTCAAAAACTTCCACGTGAATGGAGAATGTTTCCAAATCAAGAATTACCAAGAGAATTTAATATCTTGGCATTACCATATGATTTATACCAAAAAGAACGTGGAGCTTCTTGGTCAAAACATATGTAAACTGTTTTTTAAACAGTAGAGTATCTATTTTTGTTAATGCATGTCGTGTAATTTATCATCATTCTTAAGGAGAACCGATGGAAAATAGAAATGAACTCAGTGATATCGTATTAGAAAAAGGGGATAGCAAAACCCTGAAAATGAAACGTATCTTGATTTTAGTTGCTTTTTTGATTCTTGTATTTCTGATTGCACTTGCGAGTATGAAACTCATGAACAAAGACCAAAGTAAGGATGCTTCAAAATTAATCTTGCCTCCAGAACCAACACAAGAGACGCAAATCCCTAAAGATGACCAACTCTTTAAGCAAGTGCCAATTATTGAAGAGAACCCTAAAAAAGAGAGTTTTGAAGATATGATCAAAACCCTTAAAGAGAAAGAAGCACAAAAACAAGAAGACGCAAAAGGTGATGCAAAAGCAAATGATACAACAAGTGCTCCTGCAACGACACAAACTCCCGCAACAGCACCTGTTTCAAATGTGACACCACCGCCTGTAGCAAAACCAAAAGTAGAAGCGAAGAAAGAAGTAGCAAAACCTGCAACTACAGCCAAAAGTGCATCTGAAGCACCAACCCATAGTGGCACAGCAGAGGCTGGTATTTATGTACAAGTCGGTGCGGTTGCAACAGCTCCTGAACAACGCGTCTTAAATGACATTAAAGCAAAAGGTTTTGAATACAGACTCTATTCGACTGTCGTCAATGGCAACAAAGTCACTAAGATTCTTATAGGACCGTATGCAAAATCCAGTGATGCTGAAAGTGCCTTAGTACTGATTCGATCAAGTATCAACAAAAATGCATTTATCTATCGGGTGAAATAAGGTGCTAACTTCTCGAAAAATTTTATTTGATCAACTCACCCCTATTACGATTTATGCAAAATTGCAAGCGTATTTTAAGGGTGAGCTCTGCTTTTTATTGGAAAGTGCTATTCATAATAATGATGGTAATTTTAGTTTTTTTTTCATCGGCGCAAGAGAGCGTGTCATTCACCAGCACGCTAAAAGCACCCATATTGATGAAAAAGGCGTGGCTCACTCTTTAGGAACATCTCCTTTTCCTTTTTTAAAAGAGCGCTACGCCACAGTTGATCAAGAGCTCTATAAAACCTATTCGAAAGAACTTGGCGTAGGTTTTGTCGATGGTTTTATTGGCTATATAGGCTATGATGCCGTTAAGCTTTTCGAACCACGTTTATGTACCCACATGGACCCGCTCAAAGATGAACTCGACATTCCAGATATTGATCTCATGCGTCCAAAACTTGTTTGTACGTTTTCACACAAGTCCAATACACTTATCTTAACAACATTTATGCCAAGCATTGCCGAACAAATGGATAAAATCGAAGCGACACTCAAAGAGCCTCATTATTATATTCCTATCCAAACGGCACAAGTCGATAAATCAAAAGGGTCTTTTTCGCTTTCAAAAGAGCATTTCTTTGAGATGGTTGAAAAATCCAAAGAGATGATTCGTAGTGGCGATGTCTTTCAGATTTTAATGTCCAATCGCTTTACACACTATACCCATATTGACCGATTGAGTTTTTATCGTATTTTACGACAAAAAAACCCATCACCCTATATGTTTTATCTCTCTTATCCGAACTTCGCTATTATTGGTAGCTCGCCTGAAGTCATGGTAGGACTTAAAGACGGACGCATTATGCTTCGCCCCATTGCGGGTACACGCAAACGCGGTTCGACCTATGAAAAAGACCAAGCATATGAGAAAGAGATGCTTAGTGATGAGAAAGAGAGAGCTGAACATTTAATGCTCATTGATTTAGGACGAAACGATTTAGGACGTGTTGCTAAAGTGGGTTCCGTCAAGGTCAAAGAGATGATGCGCGTAGAACGCTATTCACATGTCATGCATATGGTCAGCGATATCGAAGCAACACTGGATTCCAAATACGATATGTTTGACCTATTTGCAGCGACATTTACTGCAGGAACCATGACAGGAACGCCTAAAATTCGTGCGATGGAACTCATTAGCGATTTTGAAGGCTTAAAACGTAGTTTCTATAGCGGTGCGGCAGGGTATTTTGGTTTTGATGGGAATATGGACAGTTGTATCATGATACGAACTGCTTACTTAGATGATGAAAAAATTATTTTTCAAGCGGGCGCCGGCATTGTTGCAGACAGTAAACCTGAACTTGAATATTTAGAAGTCACCAATAAATTAGGGGCAATGACCAGCTCCCTTGATGATCTTAAAGAGTAGTGTATGCTACTCTTTAGCCTCTTTGGCAACCCTGTTGCCCACTCTATTTCACCGCGTTTGCATAACAGCGTTTTACAAGCACTCAACCTTGATGGCTGTTACATTCGCAAAGCCATTGTAGAACCTTCTTTACTACTCTCAACCTTCAAAGAGATGGGACTTCACGGAGCAAATGTGACGGTTCCTCATAAAGAAGTTGCGTTTGCACAATGCGATGAAGTACGAGGGATTGCGCAAGAAATTGGGGCGGTCAATACGTTGGTGAAAGAAGGGACACGCGTCATCGGATACAATACCGATGCCGAAGGCTTTTATGAAGCGATTCGAAGCTTTGGAACCATTCGCAATGCCCTTGTTTTAGGCGCGGGCGGTACGGCTAAGGCCATTGCTATCATCTTGAAAGAACATCATATTGATGTGACAATCTTAAATCGCTCCGCTTCAAGACTCTCTTTTTTTGAAGCAAAAGGTTTTACATGTAAAACATGGGAGAACTTCGAAATCAACGCGTATGACCTCATCATTAACACAACATCCGCAGGATTAAAAGACGATGCCCTTCCTTGTGAATTATCTGTTTTAGAAGCTCTGTTTCAAAAAGCGCGTTGTGCTTTTGACGTCATTTACAATCAATCAACCCCTTTTTTAACCTTAGCACAAAAACATCACCTCTTATATAAAGACGGGAAAGAGATGCTTCTCTTTCAAGGCGTATTAGCCTTTAACCTCTTTTTTTCGAAGCGTTATGAATTCAAAACAATTGAATCATTGATGCGCCCTGCTTTTGAACTTTAATTTTATAAAGGAACACCGTGCAACGAGAAGAAACACTCAACAATCCTTATGCACATGACTACCAGTTGCTCATAAAAAATATTTTAAATGCGCCTATTTATTGCGACCCTAATCAAGAAATCGTCTATAAAGGGGATAAACGTTTCACCTATACCGAGTTTAAAAAACGCGTTCATAGACTTGCAAATCTTTTAACCTCATTGGGTGTCAAAGCAGGAGATACTGTTGCCGTCATGGATTATGACTCGCATCGTTATTTAGAATGTTACTTTGCGATTCCGATGATTGGTGCTATTTTGCACATGATTAACATTCGTCTCTCCAGCGAGCAAATTCTCTATACGATTGACCATGCGGAAGATGATGTCATTCTTGCTAATAATGATTTTTTACCCATTTTGGAACAAATAAAAGGACGTCTTGATATAGAAACTTATATCGTACTGTCTGATGATGAGACGATTAGCCCAACATCTTTACATGTAAAAGGGGAATACGAGACGTTATTAAGGGAACAAAGCGATTTTTTTGCGTTTCCCGATTTTAGTGAAAACACCCGCGCAACCACATTTTATACGACAGGAACTACAGGACTTCCTAAAGGCGTTTACTTTACGCATCGCCAGCTTGTCTTACACACACTAGGAACGTTATCGACCCTCGGCAGTGCGCCACAACAAGGCAGTTTTAGGCAATACGACGTGTATATGCCCATTACTCCCATGTTTCATGTTCATGCGTGGGGACTGCCGTATGTTGCAACGATGCTTGGGGTTAAGCAGGTGTATCCCGGACGCTATATGCCAGACATGCTCC
>DKFS01000068.1:8391-39296 GCA_002452855.1 Sulfurospirillum sp. UBA6790
GAGTGAAACCTGCCCTATTTTGAGTGTTGCTCAATTAACACCCGAGATGTTAGAACTGGATGATAGCGAACAAAGTAATATTCGCATCAAGACAGGTCGTCCTATGGGACTTGTTGATATGAAAGTTGTTGATGAGCAGATGCAATCCTTACCACGTGATGGTATCAGTACGGGTGAAATTGTCGTACGAGCACCTTGGCTCACGCAAGGCTACTTTAAAGACCAAAAGAATTCTGAGATTCTCTGGCATGGTGGGTATTTGCACACGGGCGATATGGCAAATGTGGATGCACAAGGGTATATTAAAATTACAGACCGAATGAAAGACATCATCAAAGTGGGTGGTGAATGGGTTTCATCTTTAGAGTTGGAAGATATTATTCACCAACACCCTAGTGTCAAAGAGGTTGCCGTCATTGGAATAGAAGATGATAAATGGGGTGAAAGACCGTTGGCACTTGTCGTTCTTGATGCCACCAAACCCACCAACGAAAAAGAGCTCTTAATCCATGCAAAAGAGTTTATTAAAAAAGGCATTATGGCACGAGAAGGAATGTTACTTAAAATCAAATTTGTTGAGAGCATTGACAAGACCAGTGTGGGAAAAGTCAATAAAAAAGAGCTGCGAAAGCTCTATAGCTGAAATAGTCGCTCAATTTCTGCGGCTGGCATTGGCTTGCCAAACAAGTACCCTTGGAAAAGGGTACATCCATTTTCAAGAAGAAATTTACTCTGTTCTTCATCTTCCACCCCTTCTGCTATCACATCCAAATCAAAGTTATGCGCCATTTCTATGATGGTCTTCACAATCATTGCATCATTATTATCCACTGTAATATCGCGAACAAATGATTGATCAATTTTGAGTTCATCTAAGGGTAAACGCTTCAGGTAAGACAAAGAAGAGTACCCTGTCCCAAAATCATCAAGTGAAAAGCTAATGCCAAGAGAACGCAGGGCTTCTATTTTTGCTATCGTCTCAACTATATTTTCTACAATTAAACTCTCCGTGAGTTCTAATTTGACTCGTTGAGTGGGAACACCCGTTTGTTGAAGTACGGTTGCAACGGTATCATAAAAATGAATTTCTTGAAACTGTTTGACGCTCACATTAATTGACATCTGTAATGCATGATGCGTATAAAGCTTTGACCACGTGAGTAGTTGTTCACATGCCGCATATAAAACCCATGTGCCAAGAGGAATAATAAGTCCCGTCTCTTCTGCCAAAGGAATAAAATCGTTTGGCGGAATTAGCCCTTTTTGAGGGTGATTCCATCGAATCAAGGCCTCAACACCTACGATATCTCCTTTTAGATTGACTTGAGGTTGATAAAAAGGGACAAGCTCCTCTTTCGTGATGGCAAGGCGTAATTCTTGCTCCATCGTTGTCTTTTGCTCAATTTTTTCTTGCATCATGGGATCATAAAAACTGATACGATTACGCCCTAATTTTTTAGACTGATACATCGCGATATCCGCTTGTTTGAGTAATGTCTCTTTATCGTATGTATTGCCGACAAAAAGGGCAACCCCAATACTTGGTGAACAGGTATGCTCATAGCCTAAAAGAAGATACGGTTGGTTAATAATATTTTTAATCCGTTTTGCAAAATGTTCAGACTCCATAGCGGCATCGGCTTCTTTTAAACTAAGCCCTTCAAGCAATACAACAAATTCATCACCTCCAACACGACCTAAAGTATCACCTGAACGCAATACTTCTTGTACTCTTGTCGCAACTTGTTTGAGAAGTTCGTCACCAATATGATGCCCTTTCGTATCATTGAGTGCTTTAAAATTATCCAAATCAATCATCATTAAAGCGCCATATTTTTGATGTCTCTGACTTTTGGCAATGGCTTGGGAAATACGGTCATGTAAGAGTTGCCGATTGGGTAAATGGGTTAAAGAATCATAAAAAGCAAGCGTATGAATCTGAAGTTCAGCTGCCTTGCGCTCAGAAATATCTTTTCCTAAAATCACATAATAATCTTGCTCACTAAAACGTATGCACTGTAGTACAAACTCCATAAAGAACTGACCTTGAGAATTTTTCAGTATGGCTTCAATCATACTACAATCTTTCATAGGCTCTCGTTGCTCCAATAAATATAACTCTTCCGTAACTAAAGGAGGTAACCATTGGCTAACGTTGCTTTCTAAAAGACTCTCTCTTGAAGTTTCAAGCGCAGAGCACGCGGAGGCATTAAAATCAACAATCAGATGGGTCTTTGCATCTATTAACAAAATTAATTCATTTGAGCGGTCCAAAAGCGCATGAAAACGCTCCAGTTGGAGTATTCGCTCTTGCAATTGAGGATAATAACTTTTGCGGACAGAACTCTCTCCTAAGCCAATAATCTTTTGACGAAGTTCTTCATGTGTATCAGAGGGCATGGCTCAATATCTCCTCGACATTGTGTTGCGTAGGCATAACAGGGTTAGTGATAATGCACGCATCTTGTAGTGCCATTTCGGCAAGATGAGGAATAACATCTTGACTGACGCCTAGAGCACTTAAATGCTGCGTGAGTCCTAGCGATAGTTTAAAATCATGCAGTTTTTTTAAAAAATCGTGACGAGATATATTGCCTTTCATACCCATTTGTTCCGCTATCGCTTGATAGCGCTCTTTCGTATATTCAAAATTATATGCGACGGCGTGATCCAATAAAATAGCATTGCACAAACCATGAGGCAAGTCAAGCCATCCGCCTAGAGAGTGTGCCATCGCATGAATAACGCCTAAAGAAGCATTGGAAAAAGCAAGGCCTGCTAATAAGCTTGCCATAACAACAGAGGCACGCGCTTCCATATCATCAGGATGAGCAACAACCTTCGGTAAAGCATTTGAGACCAAAGAGATAGCCTCAAGGGCATACAAATCGGTTATATTAGAATGCGCATTGGAAACATAAGCTTCAAAAGCGTGTGTTAGCGCATCTAAGCCGGTATGAATACTCAATGCGGCATCCATACTCAGTGTTGTTTCAGGGTCAATCAATGACACATCCGGAACAATGGATTTGCTAATAATGGCTATTTTAACATGCCTATGCGAATCATTAATAATCGTAAATTGCGAGACATCTGCCGAGGTTCCTGCAGTCGTAGGAACACAAATAAGTGGAGGAAGGGGATAGCGGATTTTATCAACACCTTCATAATCTAAAATGCTTCCCATATTGGCAACCACGATACCAATGCCTTTGGCACAATCCATCGGACTACCACCACCAACAGCTATGATGCCATCGCATCTGTGTTCACGATACAGCTTAACGCCATCATGAACATTGGTATCTCTTGGATTTGGGACTACATTGTCAAAAATAATATAATTGATTTTTTCTTGCTCAAGCGCATCGGTAACATCTTTAACCCAACCCGCTTTTTGAACACCCATATCGGTGACCAAAAGCACTTTTTTAGCGCCTAGATTTTTTGCATACTGACTTGCCATTTTTCTTGCACCGACACCAAAAACAAACTCTGGTGATACACATTTGCGGAGTGATAATTCCATTTGTTTAATAATCATTATCGCCACCTTTTAGAGCAGGTTCCTTGATGCTAACACAACAAAACTTAAGAAAAACCATCCTTTTTTATATAGAGAAGATAGTATGCATCTTTTTAGTATAACAGAAACAAATGTTGATTAGATTTTTGTGCGAGATTCCAGAGCTTTAGATAAAGAGAGCATATCGACGTTTTCAAGATGCACGCCAGTAGGTACACCTTGTGCAATTTTCGTAAAATGTAGCGTGTAAGATTTGAGCTTATCTTCAATAAATAAAATAAGCGCATCACTTGCCAAGGAAGGGGTCAGCGCAAAAATGACTTCCTTCGTTCCATCAGCCACGACTGCATCTAGTTTGCTTAACGTCTCTTCTTCAATATCATTTAAAACAAAATATTTTCCATCAAAGAGTTTATGCTCTTCCAAAACAAAAATATCTTTAGCACTCTCAACGATGCAGAGTTTTTGAGCATCACGCCTCTCATCCAAGCAAATATCGCAAATCTCATGTTCGCTAAGTGCACCACACCGTTCACATTTACGAATACTCTTAATCGCACTTTCAATAGCATTGGAGAGTTTCATCGCCGCAAACGTATCGTTCAATACCATATGATAGGCAAATCGAAGTGCCGATTTTTTGCCAACGGTAGGTAAGCTTTCAAACGCTTCAACCAATTTATTGAATTTCTCCAAGCCGCGCATCATTGAACAATCCCTTTTGAAAAATCAATACTAAATTGATGATAGCCTTCTTCATAGCTATAACAGACTTCCAATCCATGTTGCTGCAAGATATTTTGAACAATATACAATCCAAGTCCAAGTCCACTACCACACGCTTTTGAGCCAGAAACAAATGGTTGGAAATATTCATCTACCGCCATTTTCAACGCTTCGCCTTCATTAGCAACAATGAGAGTATATTCTTTTGATTTGATATACACTTTGCGGCTGGCACTGTGTTTAATGGCATTGTCCATCAAGTTTTTAATCGCTAAAGCAATCAAATCAAAATCGACTTTGACCACAAAATCAAAGTTACCCTCAACATGCAGTTGCTCTTCACGTTTTTTATCATCTAACATTAAAAGGTCAATCGCTTGGTCTAAAATATTTGAGAGTGTCGTCTCTTGCAGATGCAATTCATACCGTTTTGAAGCAAGCTGCTCAATTTTCGAAAACTCGGCAATCAATAAATCTAGCCTACCAAAGATACTTACTAAACGCTTTTTAGCCGTCTCATCTTCAAGCATTTCCGATACAATCCGACCTTTACCAATGGGCGTTTTTAGTTCATGCATAATCGTACGCAAAAAGAGCTGCCTAGCATTAATAAGGTCACGTATTTTCTTGACCGCCCTATCAAACTCGTTGGCTACTTCGCCGATTTCATCATTCGATTCACTCTGACATTCAATGCTCAAATCGCCACTGGCAAATTTGCGAATCTGTCCACTCAGTGTTTTAAGCGGTGCTATGCTTTTAAAAATAGAGATGTACATGTAAAGTAAAATTAAAAGAGCAATCATAAAAACAATCCACAAACTCTCGTTAAAATTTTTATAATCTTGGCTTTCTAGCAGAACGCTTGATTCAAAATTATCAATGAAAAGATAGTAACGGTCGTTGTAAACAATCGAAGAAAAACGACTAATGGGAGAGAGTTTTTGAAAAATGACGACACCGCGTTCCAAAACAGAAGCACGAAGATGTTTGCTGGTCACTTTTTTGAGTCCAAAATTATTAAAATACTCTTCAATGTCACCCGGCTGAACGTTATTGCGGTACATGACTAGCAAATAATTGACCGATTGGATTTGGCGTTGTTTCATATTTTCCAAATTTTTATCGCTTTGATGTTCTAACAAAAGCGCAAAAAACATCGCCAACAAAAAAAGTGAAAGAAAAAAGATCGCGCTGATCTTATTTAAAATTGAGTTTCTTATCATCCGACGAGCTTATAGCCGATGCCTCTCACAGAATGAATATATTCAGGGCTTTTGGAGTCATCACCAATCTTCGCACGCAACCTGCCAATAATCACATCTAAACTTTTTGAGCCTTTATCTTTTAATGATTTACAGTTATAGACCAATTGTTCCCTAGAAATTGAAAAACCATTTTGTTTAATCATATAAGAGAGTATTTCATATTCAGCTGGCGTGAGGTTTAAAACTTCATTTTTGAATGAAATTTCATGACGTTTTTCATCGACAACAAATACACTGTGGCTTTGTTGTTCTTCTTGGACAGAGCTCTTTTTATAACGGCGAATCAAACTCTGAATGCGCGCATACATCTCTTTAGGATCATACGGTTTGGGTAAATAATCATCTGCTCCGATTTGAAGACCGATGACTTTATCGCTGATGTCACTACGTGCGGAAGAGATAATAATCGGAATATCATACTTAGCGACAATCTCTTTACAGACTTCTAACCCATCCATACCAGGTAGCGTTAAATCTAATATCAACAAATCGTATTTTTTAATACCTGCGCTCAGTCCCAAGTACGGGTCTTCGTAATTAGTGATTTTAATGTTGTATTTTGCAAGGTATTCACTTAAGATTTCTGCAAACTCTGCATCATCTTCTATCATTAAGACGTTAATCATAGGCTGCCTCAATTAAGCTTTTTTAGCATTATACAAAAATTGTGTTTTTTTCAAAATGAAGACCTTTTTCAAGGCCTTCTGAAAGAAAATGGATAAAGGGGACTATTTACTTATTTTCTGGAGCAGATGCAGGGGCTTGCATTGGCATCATCATTGGTCTTTGTGGTCGTTGCGCCATCAGTTTTTTAAGCTCTGCACGTTGTTCTTTGGTTAAAAGATTGAACACTTTTTCCATATGGTCTGCTTGGAGCGCTAGCATTTTTTCATGCATTTCATTGTGCAATTTAATAAACTCTTTTTTATTAAAGGTATCGCCACTGATAATGTCTTGCATTTTTGCCATCATTTTAGGATCGCGTAATTTTGCCATTTCCAATTTAAATTCACCTTGTAAAATGCCTAATTTATAGCGTTGGTCATCACTAAGGTTAAGTTGTTGCAACATAGGGAAGCCCATGCCCCCTCTTCCACCTTGCATCATCATTCCGCCAGCCATAGGTGAGCCTTGCATCATCCCCATACCAGGTTGCATATTGCCACAATTGGTTCCATTAAATGCATATACGCTCGTTCCAAGCGCAACAAGGGCTACGATACTTAAAAGTGTCTTTTTCATCTTCTACTCCTTCGAAAGTTTTATGATGAAATCTTATCCTGCTCATTTTAACGACCTCTTAACGATTTGTTAATGTACCTTAACAACCAAAGTTTAATCTTGAATTTGGTAAAATCTTGTTCTTCAAAAACTTACATGTAAAGAGAAAACAGTGGAGATAGATTATTACGAAATATTGGAAATTACCAGAGATGCGGATTCTGGTGAAATCAAAAAAGCGTATCGCAAATTAGCTTTACAATATCATCCAGATCGCAATCAAGGCGATAAAGAGGCTGAGGAAAAATTCAAAGCAATCAACGAAGCGTATCAAGTTTTAAGCGATGAGCAAAAACGCGCAACCTATGACCGTTATGGTAAAGCAGGACTTGATAGCCAAGGATTTAGTCACTTTTCAGATATGCGCTATGAAGATATTATGGGTGACCTTGGCTCCATTTTTGAGTCTGTTTTTGGTGGAGGCTTTGGAAGTGGCGGTTTTGGCGGTGGTAGTTCAAAACAGAGCAGAAAATACAATCTAGACTTGGAAGCAGAAGTCACACTTGCTTTTAATGAAGCTATCTTTGGAAGCAAAAAAGAGGTGAGTTTTTCATATAAAAAACCATGTGATACTTGCGATGGCACTGGTAGCAAAGATAAATCCAAAGCAACCTGTAAAGAGTGTAAGGGTAAAGGTCAAGTCTTCTACCGACAAGGTTTTATGACGTTTTCACAAACATGCCCTGCGTGTAATGGCAAAGGAAGCGTTGTTACAAACCCTTGTCCTACCTGTAATGCAAAAGGCTTTACAAACGTTGAGGATAAAGTAACCATTGATATCCCCGAAGGCATCGACAATAATAACCGAATCCGCGTAGCGGGACGCGGCAATATTGACGAACGTGGAGCGCGAGGAGACTTATACATCTTAGTACGCGTTAGAGAAGATGAGCATTTTGTACGTCATAATGATGATATTTATATCGAAGTTCCTGTGTTTTTCACCCAAGTAGCCTTAGGCGAAACGATTAAAATTCCTACGATTCGTGGCGAAACAGAACTAGAACTTCCTTTGGGTGCAAAAGATAAACAACAGTTTATTTTCAAAAAAGAGGGTGTGAAAAATGTCCATACACACCAACTTGGAAGTATGATTGCCCAAATTTCAATTCGTTATCCTAAAAAAATCTCGAAAGAACAACGAGAACTTCTTGAAAAACTTCAAGCAGATTTTGGTGTGGAGACAAAACACAAAGATGAAAAGTATGATGGCGTGTTTGATAAAATCAAAAGTTGGTTCAACTAAACAATGGCATCATTTATAGAGTATCAAGGCGCTACGCTTTGTTACTCTATCATCACCAACCCTCGTCTCAAACACCTCTACATTCAAATTCACCCCGAAAAAGGTGTTATTGTCAAAAATCCTTCTTTTTCCAAAGAGCGCGTCCATACACTGGTACAAGAAAAAGCTTCATGGATTTTTGCAAAAATGCACGATTTGAAAAAACGTGTTAGCATTGCTGAACTCTTCTGCAATGAAGGGAAAGTACTCTACTTAGGTGAAGCGATTCTTTTACACGTCAATCAAACACCAGAAACCTTCTATAAAGAAAAGACCATTCCACTTGTAACGCGTTTAGTAGAAGAGTGGAGTTTTTTAATGAGTGTTCAGCCAACTAAAATTAGCTTTCGGAAAGCAAAAAAACGCTGGGGAAGTTGCAGTCATACGAATGAGCTTAGCTTTAACCTCAGCCTTGCTCAACTACCGCTAGAGTGCGTTACGTACATCGTCATTCACGAACTTGCTCACATTAACCATAAGCACCATCAAGCCTCTTTTTGGAGATGTGTGGCTGAATTCATGCCTGAATATAAACAGTGCGAAAAGCTCCTCAAAAATTTTACGCCATCATTTTCTTAAATAACAAAGTAGTTATTTTTTTATAATTTAAGAATATTATTAAATTATATCCGATACTATTTCGTGTTTTTTATTATTAATTATTATTCAAAATAGGGGGCTCTATGAAAAAAAGTTTAGTGGTTGTATCATTTTTGATGCTAAGTGGACCTGCAATTTTTGCAGATTCTAATTCGTGGTTTGTAGGTGGTGAATTTGGCGGTATGAACATTCATGGGAAAAGTACTGGTTCAGCAGATGTTCATCTTTCTAATGGAGATATTATCGGAGAAGGTTCAACTTCTGATACAGTCAAAGCAACCTATGAAGCACTCAAAGTGGGTAAGTATTTTGATTTTGGAAGAATCTATGGAAGTATTGCTTATCAAAATAAAAAATACGAAATGACATCCTATACATACGGACTTGGCTATGATTATCTCTTCAAAAACAAATCAGACTTCACACCTTTTATCGGAATCAACGCCTCATACTCTATAGGTAAAGTTGATGGTGACCTTTCTAAAGAACTTGATCTTCAAGACCCAAAAGGATTTAATTACGGAGCAGAGACGGGTTTTATTTATGCAATTACAAAAAATACAGAACTTGAAATAGGTGTTCGCTATGTGATTAGTGATGTAGATGATAAATCTACAATCAACGACAGTGGTACAAATGTTAATCTCACACTTGAGAATGACCGCTTTATTCAATATTATCTTGGCTTAAACTATAAATTTTAACTTATAGAGGGGCTCACATGAGTCCCTTAAAAAAACAAAATTCTAAATCCTATTGCAACTAAAACAACGCCACCGAAAATTTCAGCTTTACTCTCCAACCACGTACCAGTGAATTTTCCAATAAAAATACCGATAACACTAATGATAAATGTTGTTACACCTATAATGGCACAAGAGAGTAAAGGATTGAGTTCTAAAAGCATGAGACTAAAACCTGCTGCCATCGCATCAATACTGGTTGCAATGGCTAACATCAATAAAACTTTATTGGTGATGCGGGAAATCTCTTCACCAACACCTTCATTGATGCCTTCATAAATCATCTTAGCACCAATCAGTAAGAGCAACCCAAAGGCAATATAACGGGTATAGTGTTCAAAAAAGCCTAATAACCCCATACCGCCTAAATAACCAAGTAACGGCATCAATGCTTGAAACAAGCCAAAGAAAAGACCTACTTTAAGGGCAAGGTGTTTGTACTCGCTGCCTTGCTTTGCGCCAAGTCCAATAGACACAGCAAAAGCATCCATACTCAGTGCAAATGCGAGCAATAATACTTCAATCATTTGAGTTCCCCCCAATTATTGCCTATTGCTATTGAGACTTTTAATGGCACACGAAGTTGGTATATTTCAACCATGATTTTTTGGGCTTCTTTAGCAAATACTTCTGCTCTCTCCTCTTTGACCTCAAAAATCAGTTCATCGTGGATTTGTAACAGTAATTTTGCCTCGTCATCCACCAAGGTTTTCATGATTTTATTCATTGAAAGCTTGATTAAATCCGCTGCACTGCCTTGAAAAACCGTATTAACCGCTTCGCGTAAATAACCGGCATATTGCATCCCATTGGCATGTTCAAAATCAAAATAGCGTTTACGCCCTAAGAGCGTTTGTACAAATCCTTCTTTTTTGGCATCTTCCGCAATGGAGGCTAAGTAATTTTTGATGGTAGGAAAGGTCGCGAAGTAGCTATCGATATAGCTTTTTGCCTCTTTTGTGGAGATGCCAATCGTTTCAGAAAGACGTTTCGGTCCCATGCCGTATAAAAGACCAAAGTTAATGCTTTTTGCAATACTTCGCTTCGCATCAGCCTCTTCCTCTCCAAAGAGTTTGAGAGCGGTCTCTTTGTGAATATCTTTGCCCGACTGAAATGCATTCACCATCGCTTCATCATTGCTAAAATGCGCCAATAATCTTAATTCAATTTGCGAATAATCAATACCAATAAGCTTATAACCCTCTTTTGCGACAAAGCCGCCACGGACTTCGCGTCCCAGTTCTGTTTTAACAGGGATATTTTGCAAATTTGGGTCTTTTGAACTGAGTCTTCCGGTGGAAGTTCCGGTATGAATGAATGAAGTATGTACCCTACTTTGCGCAGACTCTTTGGAAAGTTTTAACAACGGTTCAATATACGTAGAACGCAATTTATACAACTCTCGATACTCTAGAATCTTCGCGATGCTTGGGTGTTTATCGACCAATTCATTTAAAACATTTTCATCGGTACTGTACCCCGTTTTTGTTTTTTTAATCGTTGGTAAGCCTAACTGTTCAAATAAAACAGCGCCCAATTGTTGTGTAGAATTAAGATTAAAGTTCGCATCGCACAACGTAAAAATTTCTGTTTTGAGCGCTTCAATTACGCTGTCTGTTCGTTTCAGAAGCGTTTCAAAATAAGCACCGTCAATTTGGATGCCCTCTTTTTCCATTTTCATGAGTGTCTTAATAAATGGAAATTCCACCTCTTTAGCAAGCTCTAACAAATGTGGCTCAAGCATTTCATGGAGTTTGTGAAAAAGCATCAGTGTCATCCAAGCATCTTCACTTGCGTATTCACATGCTTTCTCAAGCGCAACAGAGCTGAAATTTTCACCTTTAGCAACCACGTCTTTAAATTTCACCATGTCATAATTGAAAAAGCGTTTGGCAAGGGTATCAAGACCGACGTTGGTCTCAGGATTTAAAAGCCATGCTAAAATCATCGTATCGGCGTATATAGCGACATCTTTCAAGCCAAAATTATTTTCGATAACCGCTAAATCGTATTTGAGATTTTGTCCAATAATTTTATGGCTCAACAACACCTCTAATGCTTTTTTCGCATCTTCAAGGCTAATCTGCTCCCCAACACCTAAATAGTGATGAGAGATAGGTACGTAATACGCTTCACGTTCATTGACGCAAAAAGAGAAGCCAACGATTTTGGCATGATATGCATCAAGGGCATTTGTTTCAGTATCAAATGCCACCAAGTCCTCCTCATCAATGCCTTCAACAATGTTAAAAAGCAATCTTGCATCATCGACAAGTATTGGGTTAAACGTCTGTTTCTTGACTTCAGGCACTTTTACATGTAAAACTTCACTTTTAACGCGTGAGAGCATTTGACGCAGTTCATACTTCTCCAATTCATCCACGATAGTTGCCAATGGATTATCGCTTGGAAAATGAAACGACTCAAATTTATCGGCGATATTTAAAGAGTTATCAAGGCGTACCAATTGCTTGCTCATAAACGCACTCTCTTTGCCCTCTACAAGCATACTTTGAACTCTTGGATTGCCTATCTTGTCTAAATTATTGTAGATGTTTTCAATAGAGCCAAAATCATCTAAAAGTTTTTTAGCACCTTTAGGGCCGATGCCTTTAACACCAGGAATATTATCGGCGACATCACCGACTAAAGAGAGATATTCGTTAATTTGATTGGGATAAACACCAAATTTTTCATAACACTTTTCCGTGTCAATTTCACTTTTTTTCATCGGGTCATAAATAACCACTCTACCATCGTCAATGAGTTGGTATAAATCTTTATCGTGCGTGACAATACGAACTTTAATATCGTGATGCAACGCAAATCTTACCGCTGAGGCTATGACATCATCGGCCTCAAACCCTTCTTCGCGGTAACATTTAAATCCCATTTTTTCAATCCATGAAATAGCAACAGGGAGCTGTCGTTTCAAATCTTCGGGTGCTTCAGGTCGATTGGCTTTATAATTGGGGTCTATTTCGTGGCGAAAGTTTTTACCTTTGCTATCCAACGCAAAAAGTACATAGTCCGTATCGTGTTCATTTTTAATGGCATGAATAAAATGGGCAAAACCGGTTAAAAGTCCTGTAGGAAAACCTTGGGAATTACGAAGTGCGGGAAGCGCGTAATAGTTTCGGAAAAAAAAACCAAATGTATCAATAATAGTGAGTGTTTTCACACGAATGCCTTTACATGTAAATTATGCTAATAGCATGCTTTAAGTTGTTCTACAACCTCTAAGAAAGGCGTACTTTCCAGTCCTTCTTTTTCTAAAATTCCAAGCGCAAGATTAATACTTCGCTCTGCAAGCGGTGCATTAATTAGGAATAGCAGTTTTAACAACTTTAAGAGCAGCCGAATAAGCTCGAATAGCCTCAGGTGCTTCATCTAAGTTTTCAGTGTATTGAATTGATTGAATCATCTTCTCATCAAATTTCCAATGAGTAAAAATCAGCGCGGTAATTTCGCTACTGTTTACACCCACGAACATTTTTTCAACCATGGCTACGTTAGGGTTATTATCAAGTTCAGCTTTAAACTGATACGTTTCATTGCTTTTTACAATTTCATCGGCAATCAAAATTTTACCCGTCTCTTGCAAGAGTGCAGCTAAGAACAGAAAATCAACTTTACTCGTATCGACTTTTTTGTACCAGCGACTGACCAACATGCTTTGAAGATGTGAAAGTTGCGCAAATTCATCGGGTGAAATATTATAAGGCAAAAGATCAACGTTTAAAAGTTTTTTGATAGACATGTCTATCACCAATGAGCGCGTTGTAGACATACCAAAAAGACCAACCGCTTGCAAAACACTCTTGATTTCTCGACGAAAACTATACAAAGGAGAATTTGCTACTTTGAGCAAGTTTGCAACCAACATCGGGTCTTCTTCAATGAGTTTAGCCAAATCAGCAATACTTGCATGTTCATTGCGAAAAAGCTCATTGATTTGTAGAAATGTTTTTGGTAAGGGAGGTAATGCACGAATGCGTTCGGCGATTTCTGCTAGCATGCCATCTCTTTATTGAATTTTGAGAAGATTATAGCTTTCTTTTGTTGAAATCCCAATGAGGCGCTATGCCTCATTAGGACGAAAAAGATTAACCAGGAATAGCGTCTTCAACACTTTCTGGGTGATCAAGCGCATAACGGAATTTATCCATATCAATTTGTTTATCCCACGCACCGACGACAACAGCGGCAACTGCGTTACCACAAAGATTACCCACCGCTCTCATCTCACTCATAAATTTATCAACACCTAACAGAACGGAAACAGTAGCCACAGGAATGGCACCACCCATAGCAGACAAGGTTCCTGCAAGAACGATGAAGCCCGAACCGGTAACACCCACAGCGCCTTTGGACGTGACCATCAAAATAAAAATAATGCTCAGCTCTTCACCGAGTGTTAAAGGAATATTGAACGCTTGGGAAAGGAAGATGATGGAGAGCGAAAGATAGATATTGGTACAATCAAGGTTAAATGAATATCCCGTTGGAATAACCAAACCCGTTGTTCCTCTGCTTACACCTGCTGATTCAAGGCGTCGCATCAATGGAGCCAATGCGGATTCACTCGAAGATGTTGCGAAAACAATCAGAACTTCTTTGGCAATAAAACGCATAAATTTAAAAATATTGATTTTAAAAATTGCCATGATGATACCAAGCACACCAAAAATAAACACAAGCACAGACACAAGCATTACACCGAGTAAGCTTGCCATATTAATCAGTGAAGCCACACCAAATTTACCAATTAAAAAGGCCATCGCACTAAAGGTTGCAATAGGACTGAACCACATTAAAAGGGTTAAGATTTTAAAGAAAAAGGTTTGTGCAATTTCGATAGGTTTTAAAATGGAGGGTTTATATTTTCCACCAAATGCAGAAATTAAAATTGCAAGACAAAGCGCCATAAAAAGCACTTGTAAGGTATTGCCGTGTAAAAAAGGGCTGATAGGATCACTTGGAACCGCACCTTTTAAGATATGCCAGACAGAACCTACATCTTGTGTGCCATGCGTAAATTTTTCAACGCTTTTAGCATCCATCGAAGCAACGGAAAGGTTCATACCATGACCAGCACCAAGAACATTGCCTAATAGAACGCCAATAGCAAGCGCAAACGTGCTTACTACCTCGAAGTAAATCAAGGCTTTAAGACCGATAGAACCTACTTCTTTAAGACTCTCCAAGCCTACGATTCCCGAAATAATCGTCAAGAAAATAATCGGTCCTACGAGCCATTTTAACACTTGAATAAACCAGTCAATGCCTGGTTTTGCTTTAACCGCTAGTTGAGGATCAACGATACCAAAAGCGATACCCGCTATGATGCCCACAACAACCCAGAAGGCTAAACTTTTGATGGTATAGCCTTTCCAATCTCTATGCTTAATTTTTTCATTATCAGTAACGACTGAACCTGCAACTGCTTCCAAAAAAAATCCTTTTTTGTTTTTAATTCAGTCGATTATAATGAAAAATTATGTCTATATTATGTCCCACCTCAGGCTATGAAGAAAGTGACATTCTTTTGTAACAACATGTTACAAAATGAAACTATTTTTTTTCTTCTGTTTTCATTCCTAATTCTAGCGCTAAAAATTTTCCGGTGTAACTTCCTGTTTTTTCAGCAGTATTTGCAACATCAAATGGCGTTCCCATCGCTATTATGCGACCTCCATAGCTTCCACCCTCTGGTCCCATATCAATAATATAATCTGCATTTTTTATCACATCCATATTGTGTTCAATGACCAATACGCTATTACCCATATCTGTGAGATGGTGTAACACTTTTACCAATCTGTCCACATCCGCGAAGTGTAAACCTGTGGTTGGTTCATCTAAAACATAAAGGGTATTGCCTGTATCTTTTTTACTAAGTTCTTTAGAGAGCTTGATACGTTGCGCTTCACCGCCGCTGAGTGTCACAGCATTTTGACCTAAGGTAATATACCCTAGCCCGACATCCACAAGAGTTTGTACTTTTTGGTGAATTTTAGGAATTGCTTTGAAAAACTCATACGCTTCATCCACGCTCATATTTAAAACATCGGAGATGGATTTGCCTTTGTATTTAATTTCAAGCGTTTGAGCGTTATAACGATGCCCCTTACAGCTGTCGCATTTGACCATAATGTCAGGTAAAAAGTGCATCTCTATCTTAATTTCGCCGTCCCCTTGGCATTTCTCGCAACGACCACCTTTGACGTTGAATGAAAAACGTCCAACACTGTAACCTCTGATTTGCGCCTCTTTGGTCTTAGCAAACAAAGCTCGTATTTCATCCATCACACCTGTATACGTGGCTGGATTACTGCGTGGTGTTCTTCCGATAGGGCTTTGATCTAAATAAATAACTTTATCGAGTTGATCCAATCCAATACACTCAACGCCGGCAACTTTATTGACCTTTTTTGCACGATTAAGATATTCTTTGGCTACGGGTAGCAAGGTTTGTAAAATGAGTGAACTTTTACCGCTACCACTCACACCTGTAATCGCCACCAAATTACCTAAAGGAATTTTGACATCGAGGTCTTGGATATTATTGATACTGACATTATTCAGTTCTATCCAACGGGTTTGTGGACGATTTTCTTTATAATTGATATCTTTCGTGCCATTGATGTATTGCGCGGTTAGACTATTACTTTTTAAGAGTTCTTCATTGGTGCCTGCGAAAACGATTTCTCCACCAAATTTTCCAGCCCCTGGTCCTATATCTACCACAAAATCCGCCGTTTTGATGGTTTCTTTATCGTGCTCTACGACGATGACTGAATTGCCTTTTTTTTGCAAGTTGCGTAGGGTTCGAATGAGTTTTAAGGTATCTCTTTCATGCAGTCCAATACTGGGCTCATCCAAAACATACATCACACCTGTTAAGCCACTTCCGATTTGTGAAGCGATGCGAATACGCTGTGCCTCACCACCACTAATGGTTCGTGCGTCTCTTCCCAAACTGATATACCCTAGCCCCACGTCAAACAAGAAGAAAAGACGCTCTTTTATCTCTTTTAAAATAGGCTCCGCAATCATTTTATGCTGTGCTTTCATCGAAGCAAAATTTTTCTCATCTTGAAAAAATGCCAAACATTGGTCTATGGGAAGTTCCAAAATATCAGCAATATTTTTCTTTGCCAACCGAACCGCCAAGCTCTCTTTTTTTAGACGGTATCCACCACACGTGTCACACGTCTTTTCGCTCATATAATCGCCCAACTCTTTTTCATCTTTGAGCATATCGTAAGCGATTTTAATGACGCCTTCCCATTTACGTGTCAGTTTGTGCTTTTTCCAAAAGAAGGTTGCCTCTTCAACGCCGCCATGAAGAATTGAACGTTGCTGATACTCTTCAAGCTCTTCATAAGGAATATGTGTGCTAATGCCTGCGGCTTCACAATATGCCGCTAAAAACTTGGCATAAAAACCTTTATTAAATCCATAAAAAATACGAATCGCCCCATCATCTATACTCACATTTTCATTAATGATTTTTTTCAAATCAAGCGTATAACGAATACCAAGACCATCGCAGGTCGGACAAGCGCCTTTGGGTGAGTTAAAGGAAAACGAAAGTGGTTCTAGCGGTTCAAAGCTGATTTTACAGTCAAAACACGCCAAATGCTCGCTGTAATGAATATGCGATGTTGCCAGCCCTACTTCTTCAGCATTGGCGATGTCAAGTTCCACTTCGCCATAACTCTCTAACAATGCTTTTTCAATATCGGTTGCAATTCTGTCTCTGTTTTCTTCACGAATCACCACACGGTCAATAATGACTTTAATCGTATGTTTTTTCGTTTTTGAAAGCTCAATTTCTTCATCAAGGCGCACCATAACACCATCCACCAAAGCTCTGACATAGCCTTTATGGCGTAAGGACTCAATCATGTCGGCAAAACTTCCTTTTTTCTCTCTTACCAACGGGGCTAAAATAGAAAGCTTTGTCTCTTCTGGAAGTTTTAACACTTGCTCAATGATATCGGCGACTGACATTTGCGAAATCTCTTTTCCACAAATATGACAATGCTGTTTCCCAACCCGCGCGTATAAAAGACGCAAATAGTCGTAAATCTCCGTAATCGTTCCAACGGTTGAGCGAGGATTTTTACTGGTTGTTTTCTGGTCTATCGCAATGGCAGGTGTCAAACCTTCTATCTTTTCGACATCGGGTTTTCCCACACGGTCCAAAAACTGTCTGGCGTATGAGGAAAGTGACTCGATATAACGGCGTTGTCCTTCGGCATAAAGGGTATCAAAGGCCAAGGTACTTTTACCACTACCACTCAGACCTGTAAAAACGACAAGCTTATTTTTTGGAATTTCTAAATTGATATTTTTAAGATTATTTTCTTTTGCACCGTATATTTTTATCATAAAAGCCTAACTTTGAAAAATTTTATTAATGGTAAGTGCGAGCAACACACAGTATAAAACAAGCAAAAGCTTCTTTTGAATCTTTTTATCCACAATGTGTGACTGTTTTACTCCAAAATAGACGCCAACTAAAGAGCCGACGCCAACAATAAATCCATCCGTATAATCGACTAAACCGTGAGCAGAGAGACTAATAAACCCTGAAATGGAACCAAAGATAACAAAAAAGAGCGATGTCGAAACCGCTTGTTTTATCTCCCAATTTAAAAATCCCACCAAAATAGGTGTAAGAAAAACAGCTCCGCCCGTTCCAACGCTAATAGCAATCAACCCGATACCAAGTCCCACGCAAAACAGTAAGATGCGTGAACGATTGGGTTCTGCTTTTGGTTCAATGGGGGCTGTAAAAAACTTGTAAATAGACATCGCTAAAATGAGAGAAAAAATAATCAAAAGAGCAACACGCGGTAAAGCAGTGACAATCGCCCCACTAAAAGAAGCACCTGCTAACGCTCCAAGTCCCAAATAAAGACCATGCCCCAGTTCCAATTTACCGTGTTTATGGTTGATGTACGAACCAAAGAGTGAGCCCATCACCATCTGCATGACCGATATACCAATAGCAACTTTAATGTCATAGCCTGCATAAATCAATGCGGGAACCAAAACTGTTCCACCACCGATACCAAAAAAACCTGAACAAAATCCTACAATAATTCCAAACAGACCCAGTCCTAATAACATCGATGCCAACTTTGCGTTTTAAGATATTTCATTCTACTTTAACCCCTCTTAATAAACAATTTAAAAAATAAAGTGATACGTTCATCGCTTTTACATGTAAAACATTTTACATGTAAATAAACGAAACGCATTCTAAAAAAATAACGCCCATTTTTACATCAACTCTGTGACTTAAGTCCATTTTTTGATGGAGTAAGTATAATCACTTTTTAATTGTTTACCATTGTCTGTGGGGGTGCTGTAAAAAGCTGAGATCATACCCCAAGAAGTCATTAATGTGGCTTCACGAACCTGATCTGGGTAATGCCAGCGTAGGAAATAAGGAGATACACTTATGAGTAAAGTCCTCGATAATCTTGAAAAAATAGATGCATCATACATTCAAAACTTTCCCAGTTCCAAAAAAATTTACATCCAAGGCTCACGTTCTGATATTCAAGTGCCGATGCGTGAAATCACACTTAGCCCCACCACAAAAAGTGACGGTACCGTCGAAGAAAATCCGCCGTTACACGTGTACGACACTTCAGGCGTTTACACCGACCCAAACGTTAAAATCGACCTTCACCAAGGCTTGAAGCCGATTCGTGCCTTATGGATTGATGAACGCGCCGATACCGAACAGTTGAGCGATTTTAGTTCAGCGTACTTCCATAAACGCTTTGATGATGCAGAACTTGCCACCCTTCGCTTCCCTAACCTTAAAAAACCTCGCCGTGCGATGAAGGGTAAAAATATCACCCAAATGCATTACGCTAGAAAAGGCATCATCACGCCCGAGATGGAGTATGTCGCCATTCGTGAAAACTGTAACCTTGAAGTGGCTCGCAAAAACAAACTCTTAGGTTCTCAGCACACGGGGGAACATTTTGGAGCGAACTTGCCCGAAGTCTATACGCCTGAATTTGTCCGCCAAGAGATCGCCGCAGGACGTGCCGTACTACCGCTCAATGTCAATCACCCCGAAGCCGAGCCGATGATAATAGGTCGTAACTTTATGGTCAAAATCAACGCTAACATCGGCAACTCCGCAACCACCTCATCCATCGAGGAAGAGGTCGAAAAAATGCTTTGGTCCACACGTTGGGGCGGCGACACCGTGATGGACTTGTCCACAGGTAAGAACATCCACGAAACCCGTGAATGGATACTCCGTAACTCCGCTGTGCCTATCGGTACGGTGCCGATTTATCAAGCGTTAGAAAAGGTCAATGGCATTGCTGAAGACCTTACATGGGAAGTGTTTCGAGACACGCTCATCGAGCAAGCCGAGCAAGGCGTGGACTACTTTACCATTCACGCAGGCGTGCGTTTGGCATATGTGCCAATGACCGCTAAACGCCTCACAGGCATCGTCTCTCGTGGCGGTTCGATTATGGCAAAATGGTGTTTGCACCACCATAAAGAAAATTTTCTCTATACCCATTTTGAAGAAATCTGTGACATCATGAAAGCCTACGATGTAGCGTTTTCACTAGGAGACGGTTTGCGCCCAGGATCACTCTACGATGCCAACGATGAAGCGCAATTTGCCGAACTCGAAACACTAGGTGAACTTACCAAAATCGCATGGAAACACGACGTCCAAGTGATGATCGAAGGACCGGGTCACGTGCCGATGCAAAAAATCAAAGAGAACATGACCAAAGAGTTAGAGGACTGTTTTGAAGCGCCATTCTACACGCTTGGACCGCTCGTCACCGATGTGGCACCAGGGTATGACCACATCACCTCAGCCATTGGTGCGGCACAGATCGGTTGGTACGGCACAGCAATGCTCTGTTACGTCACGCCCAAAGAGCACTTAGGCTTGCCAAATAGAGAAGATGTGAAAGAAGGCATTATCGCCTACAAAATCGCCGCCCACGCCGCCGACCTCGCCAAAGGCTTCCCGGGTGCGCAAATCCGCGATAACGCGATGAGTAAAGCACGCTTTGAATTTCGCTGGTACGACCAGTTCAACATCGGCTTTGACCCAGACCGAGCACGCGAATATCACGACAAAACTTTACCCGTCGAAAGTGCAAAAGTCGCACACTTTTGCTCTATGTGCGGCCCAAAATTTTGCTCCATGAAAATCTCACAAGACGTGAGAGATTACGCCGCAAAAATCGGTGCAGAAGATGTGAATGTTGCGCTAGAAAAAGGCTTGGAAGAGCAAGCCGAACACTTTAAAGAGAGCGGTGGACAGATTTACATGTAAAGAGTTTTAGCCCTTGAAAAAAGGGCTTAAACTTCTTATTTCAAAGAATTTTAGCAATTGAAGCTGGTAACTAATAGTTGAAAGTTTAGCCCTCTTTTTACTACAATTTCTCATAGTTTTTACAAGCTTCTTCTATGCCGTTGTTACATGCCTTGGCAAAATATTCTTTGGCAATAGTAGTATTTTGTGTTACACCTTCGCCATTTTGATATATAACACCAATATGAAATTGAGCTTCAGCACTATTTTGTTCAGCTGCCTTATTAAGCCAAAATAAGGCTTTAATATAATCCCTTTCAACTCCTTTTCCTTTTTTATACATAAGTCCTGTGGTGTATTGAGACTCAGCATGTCCTTGTTCAGCTGCTTTAGAAAACCAGTAAAAAGCATTGGCATCATCTTTCTCTCTTCCCTCGCCTTTATAGTACATAAGTCCAAGAGAATACTGAGCAAAAAAGCATCCTTGATTAGCGGATTTTTGATACCAAAAAAATGCTTGTTCATAATCTTGGACTACTCCTTGACCTTGATTATAATAGAATCCAAGATAATACTGTGCAAAGATATGCCCAGCTTCAGCAGCTTTATGATACCAAGAAGCAGCTTCTTCAAAATTTTCTTCAATATTTTGTATAAATCCTGCCATAAACTGAGCTTCTACATCTCCTTGTTCAGCTGCTTTGGTATACCAATACAATGATTTTTTATAATCTTTATCTAGCGCTAATCCATTAAAATATGTGTTAGCAAGAAATTTCTGAGCTTCTATATCCCCCTCTTCAGCTGTTTCTATGATTGAAGGAATATCTTTTTCAGTCATATAAGCACTAGGTTGCTGTTTAGGTTTCGGCGTACTTTTTTTGTAAAATATAATGCCTAGAATCAATAAAACTCCAATGACTAATATAAGTGCCATACATAAACCTTTTAAATAATTTTTTAAAGAATAGAGGTCAAGGCTAAACTTTTAACTTTTCACCCTCTTCCCTTTACATGTAAACCTAAAATCCTCACACCTCTAACTTAATATCGCCCTTCACATAGTTATGCACCAACGCTTGAATGAGGTTTTGGTACCCGATGCCGAGCTCTTTGGATTTTGCTTTGAGGACGGCTAGGTCGCTGACGGAAAAGCGAATGGTGGTTTGTCTTTTTTCATTTAATGATTTTGTGTATTTTGCATGATTTTGGTATGCACTTAGCTCATTCTTGTCCAATGGTTTTTCATGCCATTCACCTGCTTCTATCTCTCCAAGGAGTTCTGCTTCTTCGGCATCAAGGACTATTTTTTTTGTTTTCATTGTTTTTTACCTCCGAACTCTTTAACCAGTTTGCGACTGGGAATAATGGTCTTTAAAAAAATTTCACTCTCATTTTCTACGAAAGGCACGTACCAAATGTAGCTTTTCATCTCAACAACAAAAATCTCTTGATGAGGGTATTTTTCATGATTAGGATGCATAAGGCGATTTAAAATGCTACCTTGCTCAATCAGCCCAAGCACCTCTTCAAAACTGACCCCTCTTTGGAGTTGTAAGAGTTGGTTTTTTGCTTCATCCCAACGAATCACTTTATCCACGGTTTTTCCTTATCGTTGATGGATTATTTTAGTCTTTTGTAGATGTTTTGTCAATACATTATTTCAAGAAGACAGCAGACAGTGGTCAGGATTGAACTTTTAATTTTTCCATTAGCCCTCTATTTTTTATGCTCTAAATTTTAGCTCAATTTCGTATAAAAATCTTTGACATGTAAAGTCTTACTTCACCCCACGATGTGGGTTATTCTCGCCCCTAGCGATAAGTTCGTCCATATGTTCTCCACCGATAAAATAAGCCTTGCCAAAGCCAAAGGTTGCTTCGCCGTAGGTCGTTTGGAACTCGTAGAGGTTGAAGTCAGTCATTTTTTTGAGGGTTTCGACCATTTTGGCATCGAACTTTTGCGCAAACAAGTCCAAGACCGTTTCAAAACGCTCACTTCCTCGTTCAATTTTTTGGCTATCGCATTGCAAGGAGACACGTTTTCTTGCAAAGACATTCTCTGTTTTACTTTCGTCTTCTGCGAAAAAAAGCGATGCTTTAGGGTTTCTTTGGATGTTTTTCGCATGGGTGGCAATGTCTGAGATATAGACGTAAAAACGGTGATTGTCATAGACATATGGGGCATACGAGCTAAACGGATGGTTATTGGCATCGAGCGTACCGATGATGGCGGTTTGAATATTTTGAATAAATGTTTTCATGACTTAACTCTTTTTTAGGACATTGTAACATGCTCGTATTAAAAGTGACTTTTTCTACTCAAGCTAATCTACTTGATTAATATTTCTAAAACCAAGCGCGCCAAATTTTGTTACAATGTACCTTTCTAAAACTTTTACATGTAAAGCCACATCGATGAATATTACGATTTCGATTCTCTCCATTTATGTTTTTATTCTCTTTGGATTTATCGCCAAAAAGATTTTCAAAGATGAGTTGCAAGAAAAAGGGTTGAGCATTCTTTCGGTCTATTTTTTGCACCCTATTTTTTCGTTTTGGGGACTTTCTACCAAACACATCACGTTTGAGCTTTTGCAAGTGCCTTTGTATTACATTCTCATTTCTATCATCACGATTGGCATTGGCTATGGTTTTGCCAAACTCTTTTTTACCGATGCAAAAGAGCGCTCCATCATGACCATTTGTGTCGCCCTTGGCAATACGGGCAATCTTGGCATTCCCGTGGGCATCGCACTTTTTGGAGCAGACTCCATCATCTACACCAGTATGATTAGTGTGGCAAATACCTTTTTGACCTATACGTTGGGTGTCTTTTTTTACTCCAGTGGCACATCCAGTTTTAAAGCCTCCATTCTTAACATCTTCAAGCTTCCTGTGATTTGGGCGGCAGGATTGGCGCTTGTGTTAAACATCTCTAATATCACGATTCATCCAGCTTTGTTTAAGTCTTTGGAGATGGGCGCTTACTGTATGATTGTCATTCAACTGATTGCGTTTGGTATGTACATGTATAACATTCGCCTCTGCATGCTCAACCTCAAACTGCTTTTACATGTAAATCTTGTGAAATTCATTGTGGCACCGCTCATTACGGTGTGGATTTTATTTTATTTTCTTCCTTTGGAGCCTATGGTTGCAGCGATTTTGTTTGTTGAACTCATCATGCCACTAGCGCTTACCAATGTGAATGTCGCGGCAATTTATGATTGTAAGCCACTCGATGTTGCCACGCTCATCTTTTTTACGTCGTTTTTGTTTATCCCTTATCTTATCTTGGCAAGTTATCTTTTAGGCTATTTTGGCATTGTTCAAGTACATTAACGGTACAAATGCGTTATCTTCACATAGTCATAAAAGTCGCTGAGCAAAAGGTAGCGCATCCCGATGTCTTCAAAACGCTTGAGCATGACAACATCACCTGCGTTATAAAGATTGGCACTCTCTAAAAACTCTTTAGGATAGCGTTTTTTTTCAAAAGGATACTGCGCAAAACAGTGCATAAAATTGGTAAAAAGGTTGTTGATAATCAGCTCTTTAGCAGGACTTGGAACATTTAAGTAGTCTTTGACTTTCTCAAACTCTCTGCAAATGTACTCTAAACATTGTTGCATGCATCACTGCTTAAACAGGCGTTGATATTGGAAGGCGTTGGCATATTTACATGTAAAAGGGTGTTGAGCTTTTCTATATCAAATCCGCAGAGTTTTACAGTGCCAATTTCGAGTAATGGGCGGCGAATTAAAAGAGGCTCTTGCACCATTTTTTCGATAAGACTCTCTTTCGTGTAATCTTCTAGTTTAAAACTGCCATCTTTGAGCTGTGGCGCAAAAGGATTGAGCATCTCTTTGGGGTTTAGTCCTTCAAAAAAAGCTTCTAACGTTGGTTTGTTCCACGGCGTATCCAAGAGGCTTCGCACCTCAAAAGTAATTCCATGTTCACGCAAAAGTGTTTTTTGACGTGCATTGCCACTGCATCCTGTTTTTTCATAAAAAATGACCTTTGGGTTGGTAGTAAAAAACATCCTAATTCCTTTGCTTTTTTCAACCTATGCAATTGTCATGCCAAACTGACATCAATCAAAATACATTACTTACAAAAAGTAAAGTAATAAACTTTTAAGAATATAACAGTTATTATTTTCTAAAAATTACTAGGAGCGAACATGCAAAATGTACTCATCATCAACGGACATCAGTATTATGAAAATGTAGCAGAGGGAAAATTAACGCAGATTTACATCGACACAGCCAATAAAGTTTTAAGCGAAGCAGGATTTAATGTTAAAAACAGCGTGGTAGAAAGTAACTACGACATCAAAGAAGAACTTGAAAAATTTGCATGGGCAGATGTTATTTTATTTCAATACCCTGTCTATTGGATGGGAGTGCCTTGGCTGACTAAAAAATACATCGATGAGATTTTCTCAGCGGGTGTTGGCACCGTCACGTATGCGAATGATGGCAGAAGCAGACACGATGCATCCAAAACGTATGGAAGCGGTGGTTTAATGAAAGGTAAATACTATATGCTCTCACATACATACAACTGCCCTACTTCAGAATTTAGCAACCCTAAAGGCTTTTTTAACGGACTAAGCCTTGATGAAGCCAATGTTGCAACGCATAAAACCTTTCAATTTTGTGGCGCAACCAAACTTCCAACATTTTCCGTACACGACATCTTCAAAGGCGATTTAAATATCGAAGCAGAAATCGCACGTTTCAGTGCGCATCTTAAACAAAATATCACGCACTAATCTTCAAAAGAGATGTTCACAAAGGACATCTCTGAAACGCTCATTTATACTCACTTTAGCTCGTCAAGTATCTTTTTTACTTTTTACATGTAATTCTAAAAGAGAATGCAAAACGAACGCTACTCCCTCGCCCAAGCTTAAATGAATTTGATTGATTAATAAACAATTTAAACTAAATAAACTATAATAAGACGTATTTAACAAGGTTTGGAAGAGTTTTTGCTTCATTTTCACAACACAACTTCAAAGGAAATACATTGGACGCAGCCGATCAAGAGTATGTCGCACGAAAACTCCTCTCAGGATTTGAAAATCTTTTAGATATTAGCGTGGATTTCGTCGCAGAACTAGGCACGACCAGTATTACCATACAAAGACTTCTCAAACTTGAAAAAGGCTCTGTTATTGACCTCGAAAAACCAGCAGGTGAAAGTGTGGAACTCTATATAAACGGTAAAATTTTTGGAAAAGGTGAAGTAATGGTTTATGAAAAAAATCTTGCGATTCGTATCAATGAAATTTTAGATTCTAAAACCGTCATTCAATACTTTAAAAAAGAGAACCTATGATAAGACTGATACTTGTACTGTTCGCGCTTTTTTCATGGTTAAATGCTTCTAATTTATTGACTTACAATGTGTATGAAAGAAGTGACCGTGTTGATGTGATGCTCTCGTTTGACGCACCGCATGAAGGCAGTATTTTACAAAAAAGTGATGCAACATCCATTACGCTTGTGATTAGTGATTTAAGCTACGACAAGATGATTGAAAAAAGCATTAACTCTGCGATTATTCAAGAACTTTCTATCGTACCAGAAAAAAACAATGCACTTAAAATTGTCCTCAAAAGCGATAAACGTATCAGTGTCGTTGCGTCAAAAACCGTTGATGGATTTGGACTACGCATTCGCAGTAGCATTCTTCAAGCACCATCCCAAAGCGCTAATGCCGACACAAAAGCATCTCCTCTTACCACAGGCTCTTCTTCTATGGGCGATTTGGTAGATACACGCTATATCATCGTTATTGTTGTTTTACTGCTTTTAGTCGTCTTTATGCTTTGGATTAAACGTCGTTTGGGCGTTCGAAGTATTCACCCCTCAGCCAACAGCGGCAAATCATGGCTCTTTAACCCAAAAACAGGCTCCAATCAAGAAGTCACGCTGCTACATAAAAAACCTATCGACAACCAAAACAGTGTGGTCCTCTTTGAATACGGCAATATCAAATACCTCGTCATGACAGGTAATAGCAACGTCTTATTGGAAAAATTTGAAAACGGCGAAGTTAAAAACGACAGTGAATTTGAAAAAGTGTTTGAAGAAAATCGTCGTCGTTTGGATGATTATTTAAAACTGCAAGATTCTAAACTCAATACGTATAAAAATAAAGCTTCCGCGGATTATCCACCTTTTGAAGACACAAAAGCTTAGATGACCATCGCCATTTCTATCTTGTCTATCTACGCCTTCATTTTGCTTGGTTTCATGGCAAAACGAACCCTCAAAGAGGAGATGAATGAAAAGGGAATGATTCTTCTTTCCATCTACTTTTTACAGCCCATGCTCTCTTTTTGGGGATTATCTAGCCGTCCTATCGATTTTTCCCTGTTACAAATACCTTTTTTGTATATTGCCATTTCGCTGATTTGTGTCGTCATTAGCTCTGTTATTGCACGACTTTTCTTTGAAGATATTAAAGAGAAATCGATTATCACGATTTGCGTTATTATCGGCAACACGGGAAATTTAGGCATTCCTTTAGGCATAGCGCTTTTTGGTGATGCCTCTATTTTATACATGAGTATGATTAATATCACGAATGTTTTTATCGTTTATACCTTAGGCGTCTTCTTTTATTCAAGAGGCAATTTTAGTATCAAACAGTCACTTTTTAACATCATCAAACTGCCTGTGATTTGGTTTGCCGCTATTGCGCTTCTTATGAATATTTTTGATATCAAACTCCACCCAGCGATGCAAAAACCTTTGGAGATGGGTGCTTACTGTACCATGGTCATTCAGTTGGTTATTTTCGGAATGTATCTTTACAATATCAAATTGCGCAATATCAACACCAAACTGCTTTTACATGTAAGCTTCATTAAGTTTATTATTACACCTTTGATTGCGGGTTTTATCCTCTATGGATGGCTCGATTTAGACCCAATGATAGCCACGTTGATTTTTATTGAGTTAATCGTTCCGTTAGCTGTGACCAATGTCAATTTAGCGGCACTGTATGAGTGCAAACCTTTAGATGTTACGGTATTGGTTTTCTTCACATCGCTTTTTTTTATACCGTTTTTTATTCTTATCAGTAACCTCTTACACTATCTTACTATTGTGAGCTTACCATGAACATCAATGACAAAGATGCCAGAGTCAAATACATTAGAGCGTTAGAGCGCTTTTTAAGCAGCTGTGTGAGCGCTTTAAAGAATGAACAGTTTGATTATGAACTCTTTGTTAAGCGTGCGCAAAAGAGCCTTAAAACGTTGCAAAAAGTAGAAGCAGTGCGATTGGATTCTACCTATACCAATGCTTTACAAAATTACGTCAATTTAGTGGTATCCCTCATTGCTTCGGATGAAGGAGAACAGGGTGAAAAACATAAGCGACTTCTCAAAGAAGCCAATTTGTTAGAAAAAGAGAAATATCGCGGTAGTTATAAAAAAGAGAAACACAAAGCACGTGGCTTTGATGATGGATACTAAGAAAAAAAGCTGACAATAGCCTCGCGCATCAAAGCAGGCTCTTCGATACGGTTTATACGGTCTCTAAACTCTGAAGCCTCACGAAAGCCTTTTGAATAGGTATGTAAATGCTTACGGAAAATGGACGCGCCTTTTTCTCCATAAAAATCGACCATCGCATCAAAATGCTCGACCACGATTTCTAAGATTTTTGTCTTTTCAACCTGGTTGAGTTCATTGTGAATCTGATAAAAAATCCACGGATTTCCAACGGCTCCTCGTCCAATCATTAAGCTGTTACATCCTGTTATCTCTTTTACATGTAATGCTTTTTCATAACTGGTAATATCACCATTGGCAATCACAGGAATTTTAACCGCCGCATTGGCTCGTGCAATCGCTTGATAATCTACCTCAGCCTTATATGCACCTGCACGTGTACGTCCGTGCATACTCATAAAATCAACCCCAGCACTTTCACATGCCTTTGCAATCTCTTCTGGAATTTTTGTGGTAAAGCCAAGGCGCACTTTCGCACTGGTGTAGCGTTTATTGGAGTATGTTTTAATCGTCTCAAGTATATTTTGCATTTTTGGAAGATTGAGCAATAAAGATGAACCTGCTTCTTGGGAGATAATTTTTGGCACGGGACAACCGCAGTTAAGGTCAATCCCATCAATGCCTTCAATATCATTTAATACCAATACCGCTTCTTTGATAGCATCTATCTCAGAGCCAGCAATTTGAACGATATAAGGCACTTCCAGCGGAGATTTTGTCAGCATTTTAAAAGTTTTTTCAGAACCATAGCGCAGTGCATTTGCACTAATCATTTCAGAAAAAGTAACGTCCGCCCCAAATTTTTTAACAACAGAACGAAACGGAAGGTCAGTAAAACCAGCAAGGGGAGCAAGGGCTAAAATGCCCTTCTCAAAGTCTATCTCAGAAGTCATACGCGCAAAAATTTATCGATATCGATGCTTTTACCATTGTCTCTTAAGAAAAGAACGGTTTTAAATTTCACAAATTCATCTTTATCTGAATTTGCTAAAATATCACGAATTTTATCAATCATTTGCAAGTCATATAAAACATACAAATACGCATCGGCAGCGACAGAGCCTTTGGTGTTATACAGTTTTTCAAATAATGCAATTAAGGCATCAGGCGTTAGTTTAACTTTGATTTCACGCGCAAGCTCTAAATAATCCGCACGGTCTGCATTAAATTGTTCGAGCATATCTTCAATGGATTTTAAATCCATATCGAAGCTATCATCTGCATCCAAATAACGCTCCATCATACGACGGAATATACGTTTATCCGTAGGAAAATCATAACGTTTAATTTCATTAAAGCTAGCAAAATTAATCAACGCATCATACGCTTTTTGACATAACTCACTGTCGGTCTCTTTGCAATTTTTAAGAACCTCAAGTGAGAATTTTGGTTCAACCACTAAGCGATTAATCATATTTTTAATCACTAATGGATTGGTCTTTGCAAGACGGTATTTTTTTAAATCTTCATAATTACCATTGGTAATGCTGATAGCAACGGCACATGCTTTTGCAATCTCTTCTTCGATAAAGGAGGCAGGAACGGATGGGTCAAACTGCATGCTTTGGAGCACTTTGCCTGCAAACTTAAAACCATCTGTTTTATAACTGACGTTTACTTCTTCGCCCAATATTCTATTTTTTGCAGATTCTTGATACATCTCAAAATCTTTTTTAAGAGCACGCTTGTAGAGAAAATCTTTAAAATTATAAAATACTAAATGCGCGATAGAACCAAGAACCAGAATAAACACAGGAACAATCACCCACAATGCCACTGGAAGATTTAACGAGAGACCAAAAAGTGCTAAGGTATAACTCTCCCCATAAAAGCTATAAACATAAAGCCCTATGGCAACCATATAGATCAGTGATAAAAGGATATAACGTTTAATTCCCATGTGTTGTCCTATTTTACTTATTTATTTTTTGCTGACTTCTCAATAATTTCTCTACATACAATACAGTATCTTGCATGTGGTTTTACTTTAAGGCGCTGAAATCCTATCTCTTCCTCGCACATTTCGCAAATACCGTATGTACCATTTCGGATTTTGTTGAGTGCAAACTCAATCTCATTCAGCTCTTTCATTTGCTGTGTGCTGATAGCTTGTTCGATCATACGATCTGTACTGACAGAAGCATGATCCGCTTCATCGCCAACCTCACTGTCTTTGAGATCATCGATCTCACGCATTGAATCTTCAATGTTTTTTTTGATTTGAACTCTTCTTTCTTTAAGAAGGTCTTCAAAATGCTTTAACTCGTGCTCTCTCATCCTTTGTTTCCTTTAGAAAAAATTGCCCTGCATTATAATCAACTATTTATGATAGGGATGGTTGTTTTTTATACACAATCCCCGATAAATTTGTTCAAATAAAACCACTTTCGCGATTTTGTGCGCATATGTTAATCTACTTAAACTTATAATCTTTTGAGTTTGCCCTAAAAATACCTCGTCAAACCCAAATGCGCCACCAATAAAAAAGTTAATCGTAATATCTTGTTCGAAAATCAAACTAAACTCTTCACTGCTAAGCGCTTTACCCTCTACATCCAAAGCAACATTGTACCCTTTTAAATAAGGTTCATACGCTTTGGTATAAGACGCTTTC
>DKFS01000048.1 GCA_002452855.1 Sulfurospirillum sp. UBA6790
TGATTTTGTTAATGGGCTGTTGGTTAGTGTATGAAGTTTGGAAAGACAAACGCATTCGAACCGAAACAATTTCGGCGCATAAAAGCCGTTTTGGTGTCGTTTTTTTAGCAGGCGTTGTACCTTGTCCGGGTGTCATCACGCTCTCTTTTTTCGCCATCACGTTAGGTCATATTGCCATTGGAATGGTCGCCGCTCTTTTTATGAGCATTGGCATGGGGCTTAGTATCTCACTTGCGGGTCTTCTCACACACATTGTGCAATCTTCACGTAAAATCACGACCCAACCCAAATGGTTTTGGGTCATTCGTCTTTTAGGGGCTATTTTTATCATTCTTTTAGGACTTTGGTTTTTATCCAATCCTATGCCAAAACGTGCCTTTTAAATGCTTATGAAAAAATTTCTTTTCGCATGCCTCTTTATTGCACTGCCGTATCATCTTTTTGCCTGTGCCTTATGCGCACTGTATACCCCTTCTGCAACTGTTAAAATCTTGCTAGATGGCACGCCATCCCAAATCGATACAGCGACGTTTGAATGGCACTTTAGCCAAGAATTTGTCAAAACATTGCTAGAGCGTTACGATGACAATGGCAACAAAAAGATTGACCCTGATGAATTAAAACATATCCAAATTGTTTTAGAAAATTACATTTCAAAAAGACACTACCTTACCTCCATCGAATATACAGACAATGCCGATAAAAATGCAGCGGTCAAGCATCTGCCGATTCACGTCAATCACACGCAATTGTTTTTAACCAACCAAGAGCTGATTTTTCGCTTTACGGCTTTAGTGCAACAGCCTTTTAAAATCGGAGACGAATTTTCATTTACGATTGAAGACAAAGAGGGATTTTTTCTTTTCCTCATTCATCAAGTTGAACACTCCATCGCCAAACCTTTTGCGCTAGAGTCCAATATTAACAGCTATATCGCTTTTATAAAAATCACCGATGCCGATGCGGCTCAAAACAGCGTACAACAGCCTCAACCGCAAACCATCACTCCCGTAACGACAAACACCCCACATATCACAGCGCCTCAAATACAGCAAAATGCGACACCATCGTCATGGCTCACATGGCTTAAAGAGCATTTAACCTTACTGCAACAAAAGGTGCAAACCATGATGAGTCAGCTCAAAGAAAAAAGCTCTCTTTTAGGATATGCACTGTTTCTAGGCTCCGCCTTTTTATACGGTGTTTTACATGCGGCAGGTCCAGGACATGGAAAAACATTGGTCAGCTCTTACCTTTTTGCATCAGAACATCGTTACTCAAAAGCATTAAGCATGGCTGCTTTAATAGGCATTGCACATACCTTTGCGGCATTTATTTTAACCGTCGTTATCTATACCGTTTTTGATCTTTTTTTCAATGCATTCTTCAATAATGTTACGTTTTACGCGACTAAACTTTCTGCGGTTGTCATCATCGCTATCGTCATTTATTTGGGAAGCAAAAAAATCAAAATATCCCGTAAACAGCCCAAAATTGTCGCGTTTTCAGCCCATCCTTTTACGTGCAGTTGCGCGGCATGTTCGCCTAAGTCACAAAGTACCGAATGGGGTGTCGTTTTAAGTGCGAGCATCGTCCCTTGCCCCGGTACAGTCGCTATTTTTATTTTTGCTCTCAGTAGTGGCGCATATGCGTTGGGCTTTTTAGCCGCGCTAGCCATGAGTTTTGGCATGAGCAGTGTCATCGCCATAGCCGCTTTTTCGACTATCTTTCTCAAAAAACGATTTCAAAATAAATCGTTACGTATTTTTGATTATTCAGAAATCATTGGACTTGGGCTGATGCTCATCCTTGGTCTTTTGTTACTCATTGCCTAGGAAAACACGATGCGATACCTTGTGTGGCTTGTAACCTTTTCCTCTATTCTCTTTGCACACCCACATGTCTTTGTCGATGCGCATGTCGATGTCCAAAGCGATAAAATTTTACTTGTCTTTTCGTTTGATGAAATGACCTCTTCCATGCTCATGAGCGATTACGATAAAAATAAAGACAAAAAGTTGGACGATAAAGAGATTGCTTTTATGAAAAAAGACCATTTCAATACGTTAGCGCCATACAGTTATTTTTGTCATATTTTTGATGGAACCGACGAATTAGACATCACCACGGTTAATGATTTTTTTGCAGCATTTCAAGACAATAAAGTTATTTACATTTTTTCCATTCCCAAACCAAAACTCAAGCACTATGAACTGCGTTTTTACGACGGAGAGATGTATGTGGCGATGGTCGTGCGCCCTGAATTTATTACATGTAAAAGTCCGATTACCTGCAAAGTTGAGGGGTATGACGCGGATTTTTACTACGGATATAAGGTAAGCATTAACGAGTAAGAAGAGGAAGCCCTCTTCTTAGCACGTACATTTGCAAAAAAGCAGTTTTTCTTTGCGCGGTTGTTGCACATGAGGTGCATTTTTAGACGAAGCGATGCTTCTTTTTAGAAGCAAAACTGGCACACTCATGCGCTCTCCTTTAATGACAGTTCAAGTTGTTTGCACCACGCGTCAATACGACTAGAGGTCAAATCACTTTGGTTCTCTTCATCCAACACAAGCCCCACAAATTTGCCATCAATAATAGAAGCCGAATGGTCATAACTGTAACCTACATCTTCCCATGAACCAATCACATGAGCGCCTTTTTCAATGACTTTATCGTAAATCAAACGCAACCCACTGACAAAATCACTGCTGTAACTCTCTTGATCGCCTAAGCCAAACAAGGCTACTTTTTTGCCTTCCAAATCAGCTTTCATCAGATGGCTCATAAACGATTCCCAATCATCTTGCAATTCACCATCATACCATGTCGATGTGCCTAAAATGAGTAAATCATACTGTGCCAAATCATCACCGTTTTTAAGTTTACCCACATCGTATAAATCAGCACCGAATTGTTTTTGAATGATACTAGCCGCTTCAGCGGTATTGCCGTTTGTACTGCCATAAAATATGCCTATTTTCATAATATTTCTCCTAATAAATTGTATAAGGTACCAGTTTAAGGGTGTATTCTAGTCCTAAGGCATCAAGCTTTGGACTCCTAATGGGGACGTGTTTTCTAAAATTTTCATTGCGAGGAAACAGTAAGTAGATATGCTTGCACTCTTTAGATTCTAAACGCTCTATCGCTTGATTGATCTCCTCACACGCTTCCATATCCACACGTTGTTCGATTATTTTCCATGTCGGATAAAGATGCAAAGCATCGGCACATTCTTCACTTTCGATGACAATGCTTAGCGCATCTTGCGTAATGGACTTATCGGGATTTTGTCGCTTAACACGATGAAAAACATGGTGTGCAAACAGTTCATACGAATTGATGGTAAAGCAAAACTGCGGATGCGATGCAAGTAGTTCTAAATCGGTTTTATCAAAACGCTGACTGATTTCATTTAACGTTGAAAGGGCTTCGGACATTTTGGCTCCTTGTTTATTTTTGAAATGATAACCGTTTTCAATTAATAAGTCAAGAAAATAACCTCATTTGCATTCAAAATAAATTTCAAAAGGTGTACAGTTCCCTATTTTAGACTTTTATATGACTTTGCATCTCAAGATAGAAAAAAGGCACCGTCTTTTCAATAGCGCAAAAAACGTTGATAAAAACAGTTACATGTAATAATCTTTGGCGCATTATATAAATCAAAATAACTCAATCTTCCCGCAAGGAAATAGCTTTCACACTCTTTTGTTTAAATGCTTTTTCGGTATGATTTCTCTTCATTTTCATATAAGAAGTCTACGATGCCACTTGATCTTGTTACGTTTTTTATCGCGATTACGCTGCTTACAATGACACCGGGTGCGGATACGATGATCGTTATGCGCAATACACTAAGAGGTGGTGCGAAAGATGGTCTTGTTTCAAGTCTGGGGATTTGCTCAGGGCTTTTTGTGCATGCAACACTTTCAGCAGTGGGAATCTCAGCAGTTTTGCTTTACTCAGCCACCGCGTTTACGCTTCTTAAAACCTTAGGAGCGCTCTATTTATTGTGGCTTGGTTTTTCGTCGCTTAAATCGTTTTGGAATGCCAAAGGGGTCCATCAAAAACACATCGCGCAAAAACCGTTTCGATTTTGGACGTCTCTTAGAGAAGGCTTTTTATCGAATGTTCTCAACCCAAAAGCGGTCATTTTTTACATGGCGTTTTTACCGCAATTCATTTCGCATGAACACTCCGCACTGCTTCAATCGCTCTTCTTAGCCCTCTTACATTTTATCGTGGGGACGATTTGGCAAGGCATTTTGGTGTATACGATTGTCTCCGCCAACGGTTTTATCACGAAAAAGAGTGTACGCCAAAGTCTAGATGCCATCTCTGGCATCGTCATGATAGGCCTTGGTATTAGACTCTTTTTAGAAAAACACTAAGAGAGAATCTTTGTCAAAGCACTCTGTAAATCAGGATATTGAAAAACAAAACCTTTTTCCAAAAGTGCTTTGGGATAGACCTCTTTACTGTCCAATAAAACCGTAGAACCTTCTCCAAAAAGCATTTTGATAATAAATGCAGGCACCGGAATAAACGTAGGTCGATGCAACACTTTTCCTAAGATTTTTGTAAATTTAAAGTTTGTGAGCGGTTGTGGTGCTGTGGCATTGAAAATCCCTTCTAAATGGTTTTCAAGTACAAACGCATAGATGGCGACTAAATCCTCTAAGGCGATCCAACTCGTTACCATGCTCCCATCACCGATGATGCCGCCCATACCCATTTTAAAGGCAGGCAACATTTTATCCAAGGCGCCGCCCTCTTTTCCTAATACAACCCCAAAGCGTAAAATCGTGGTGCATTTCGTACATTTTTGCGCTTCCCTCTCCCATGCAAGAGCGAGTGTGCCTAAAAAATCTTCTCCAAATTTTTGACTCTGCTCATCACAAGGCACATTGTTAGGGTAAATACCAACGGCAGAGGTGGAGATAAAATGCTTGATATCGCTTTGATTGATTGCTTCAACCAGTGTTTTCGTGGTTTCAATGCGACTGGAGTATAGCACTTTTTTATAGTCTTCATCCCATTTTGCGACAATGGGCGCACCTGCAAGATTAAAAACGGCGTCCACACCTTGCAGTTTCGCAACAATCGTTGCAACATCATCATGACGTTCAATCACCACAAAATCAGGAAAAGCCCGTTTAAGTGCGTTTGCGACAAATCCACTCGCTCCGTTCATTGCTACTTTCATGTTAATGTCCTTTCAGATGTTGTCTAATTTTTGGGTCTTGCATCGTTTCGCCTCGAAGCATACGCAAGCGCATCGAACGAAAGTCTATCATACCTTCTTTTGCATTCTCATAGGCTCCAAAGCCATATTTCATAGGTGTTTCATCATCCAACGTATAGCTCGCTTTAAAGGCGTCAATATAGCGATTGGTATCGTTGCTAAACACGAAAAACGTTGTTTGAAAGGGGTCTATCTTTTCTGTTTTGAGCCACAGTATAGCACAACCAACGTCATCAAAAAAATGTGTTTTTTTATCAATGGTAATGATTTGCGCCGTGTGCTTCTTACCGACTAAATACATATGGCATTCAGGACATTGAATTGTATTGTCTTTAAATTCCAACGGCTTCGCCTCTGTGTTCGTAATATCCGTAGGAAGTTGATGTTTTACATGTAAAAACCAAAAGACGCTACCAAGAGCAATCAACGGAAATAAAATTAAGACCAAAATACCCGAATAACGCTTCATAACCACACTCCATTTCGCATATAATAACTTAAAGGATACGCTGAGATACTGATGACATACAGCGCATTGACCACGAGAGATATATCAAAAAATCGCTTTGTTTTTGTATGACGCATGACATCTAAAATGCCTCCGCAAATACCATAAAACGTTCCGATAAACAAAAGCGTGTACAAACCATACCCCACATAAAAATAGTCGCTTTGCAACAAACAAAATGGGCAATGATGCGTCGGAAGTTCATACACGTAAGGGCTAAAAAATAAAATGAGCGACACAATAGCAAAAAAACATAAAAAAATATTGGAAAGAATTAAAAGTGGTGTGTTTTTCACCTTATACGCCACGATGAGCACAGCAAAACTCGCGTAAAAAAGAAGCATCCAGACGTTGGCATCCACTAAGAAAAGCAACGACACGGACGAGGTGCTTGCCGCAGAAAACAAGGTACCACAACAGCTGACAATTTTGCTGATATTCAGGCTTGTAAAAAAGTCGATTTCTAAGAAAATTTCCACAAAAAGCGGTATGGCAAACAAAGTAAAAAGAAAAAATTTGAGCTTCGTAAAAGGCTGCGTTTCCTCTTTCATATCGGCGTGGTGCAAAAGGAGCCAAAATCCAAAAAGATAGAGATTCACCAGTTTAAAGAGCGTTAAATTGAGTCCAAAATCAACGGAGTTTACGACACCGCTCGCACACATCGCACCCGTGATGATGGATGAGAGCGTATCACACGTGAAGATAAAAAAGAGAAACAATGGCAATTTAAGCACAAACAGATACTTAATGATAACCGCCACCAAATAACTTTGCTGATACAGCTTATACTGAAGAGGTGTTGTTGCTTTGGCATTCCATAGCAATGCAATTTTCGCACTGAGAAAAAAAGCGATCAGCCCAAAGAAGATAAAAATGACATCAAGCACTAAAAGCGCAACGATTTGAGGCGTTAAACTCATGACACAACGTTCCCATTGCGTAGTTCTACGATTCTATCGACAAAAGGCTGTTCAAAAAAGAGTGGGTCGTGTGTGGCAATAATGAGCGTCACACCACGGCGTTTTAATTCCGACAACTGTGCCATCAATGCTTTTGATAGTTTTGCGTCCAGATTGGCCGTTGGCTCGTCGGCAAGGACGATAGAAGGCGTGTTAATCAAAGCACGCGCAATCGCAACGCGCTGTTGTTCTCCCCCTGAAAGCTGTTTGATAGCACGTTTGGCTTTTGATGCAAGCTCAAACTGATTCATAGCAGCATGGGCTTTTTCATGCAAGGTTTTTAACGGAGGATTGTCTGGGATAAGAGGCGCTATGATATTTTCTTCAACAGTTAAACTAGGAATTAAATGAAATTTTTGAAAAATAAAACCTATATGCGCGCGTCTAAACTGGGCACTTAAATGCTCTGGCAATTTGGATATCTCTTTTCCCATGACACTGACTTCACCACTGGTGGGCTTTAACAATCCTGCAATTAAAGAGAGCAATGTACTCTTCCCACTGCCACTCGCTCCTCGTATCACCACGCATTCGCCCTCTTTTACATGTAAAAACACATGCGCTAAGGCATGGCATATTTCATCATGTTGTGCAAAGGTTTTGGTGACGTCATTGAGCACTATCATCGCATCACCTCATCGGCATCGAGCGTTGAAGCACGCCATGCAGGAATCAATGTTGCGGCAATGTAAATGGGTACACTGAGGAAAAAAAGCAGCACGAGCATTGTCGCATTGAGGCTAAAAGGAAGAACAAACGAAGGTTTTAGCTCTGAATAACCGATAAACACCTCTCGTAAAAGAGGCGCGTGCAACCCATAGACAAAAAAGAGAGCGGCGCAAACTCCAGCTAAAAAAGCACCCAAAGAGAGAATAAAACTTTCATAAAATTTTTCTTGCATTATCTCATCCATGCCCCAACCAAGCGCTTTTAAAATACCGATTTCTCGCTTCTCTTCTGAACTTAAACCACTGGTTTTATCATAGATAATGATAAAAAAAGCAAACGCGCAAACGCTAAAGAGCGAAAGAAAAAATCCACTTTTATAATCAAAGATATTTTGATAGCTCACGCGAATATCATCTTGCGTGATTGCCCGCATATCGGGGTATTTTTCCGTAATTTTTTGCACTATCGTTGCAATTTCTTTTGGGTTTGCCACATGCACCACAATATCGGTGGCTCTGTTTCTATCCATGCCGAAAATCTCATACACTATTTTTTTGGGCATTAAAATCAAATCATTGGATTCTAAAGAGAGATCGGAGTGAAAAACGCCTGCGATAGAGACTCTTTTCCATGTGCCTTTTTCGGTAATAAAATTAAAAAAATCCGTATAGTAGTTCTCTTCAAGTACTCTTTTCACGCCTTCACCGACAATCATCGCTTCATCTTTTTCCAATGTTTTCAGATTGACATTTTGAAGTAAGGCGCCTAAACGCTCTTTGTACGGTTCTTCAAAAGCGTCCACACCCACGACGGAGAAATTAACCCCAGCGGGCTTAAAATAGTAATACCCCCAAATGCGTGGAACAACACGGCTTACGCCTGCAATTTCAAGCAAAGCATCTACTCTGTCGATGCTGACATCACTTTGTTTGCCTGCCACAAAGCGTTGTAACGTAATTTCGGGCAGTGTTTTAAGGGTGGTATTGAGTTCTAGTTTAATCGCATCGGCAATCATAAGAATAGAAGCAAGTAAAAAAATGAGCAGACTTAAGATGATAAAAATGAAAAAGCTTTTGCCTCGCTGGCGGATTAAAGCGCGCAGTGCATACTCTAAGAGTAAAAAATTGAGACTAATGCGCATGTTCTAACCTTGAAGGCATGGGCAAAGACGCGGCATGATAGACAAAGGTGGAAGGAAAATACTCCAACAGTTCAGGCGCGTCAGCAAACGCTGAAAAGACATCACTCAAACTCCGATGGCGAATAAAGTGCGCTTCACTCACTAAAGCAAGGTCAGGAAGCCCCACAAGGCTTGTGAAGGACTCTTTACATGTAATAGATTCAGGAGATAGGGCATGTGTTTTTGAGAAGTAGGCTATTTGTGCCATTATCGTGACACTAAGAATGATAAACCCTGCTAAAAGCACACCTCTTGCTCGCATCACGCCTCCCTTTGAAATAAGAGAAGATTGTACCACACGTAGGCTCATTTATCAATACCCTATAAGTCCTCGTGTGTTAAAATAATGCTTTGCAAAACTTCTTCAAGGATTGAGTATGCCTCTTGATATTTGGCTAACGATGTTAGTGGCTTCGATTTTAATCAGTGTCTCTCCGGGTGCTGGAGCCGTTGTTTCAATGAATTATGGTCTAAAATACGGTTTAAAACGCTCATACGCGGCTATTTTTGGACTTCAAACAGGACTTTTGATTCAAACATTTGTTGTTGTTATTGGCTTAGGCTCTTTGATTTTAAAATCTCTTTTGTTATTTAATATTATCAAATGGATTGGTGTTGTCTATTTGGTATTTTTAGGCGTAATGAAGTTTATTGAAAAGCCGCATTTGCCGAGTGAAGCAGAGCATATCAAAGCCTTTTCAGCCTCACGGGCATACCTTCAAGCGACCCTTATCAATCTTACCAATATCAAAGCAACTGTTTTCTTAGTGGCATTTATCCCACAATTTTTAAATCCAAACGAGCCATTATTGAAGCAATTTATGATTATTTGTGCCACACTCATTTGCGTTGATATTATCGTGATGACAGGGTATAGCTCTTTAGCTTCCCGTCTTAAAAATGTCATTAAATCCATTCGCGCGATTAAAATTCAAAATCGTATCACGGGTACTTTTTTACTCGTGGCGGCCTTTTTTATCTCAACCGCCAAGCGTGCTTAAGCAAATTTTTGTGCGTACAACGTTTCATCAAACCCAACGACAAGCGTCCCATCGTCACACTCGATAATGGGGCGTTTGTAGAGTAATTGCTCTTTTTCGAGCCACCCCTCTTTTTCACTATCGCTCATTGTTTTATCCAATTTTAGCGTTTTGAACTTTGTTCCTTTTGTATTAAAAAGAACGCTCATGCTCTGTTTTGAGAGCCACTCGTGACGTTTTGCCGCAGGAATTGCAACACGTTTTAAATCCACAAATTCATAGGCTTTTTGATGCGCCCTTAAAAACGCCGTTGCTTTTTTAACACTTCCACATGTGGTGATGCCATACACTTTAATCATACATTGTACTCCTCATAAAATTCGATGCGATTTCGCCCTTTTTCTTTGGCTTCAAACATTGCCTTGTCGGCTTCGTTAAATATCTGGTCTTTATTTTGCTTCTCGTGACCAAAAAGCGTCACGCCAATGCTTGCTGTACACCGATGCTCAATGGTCTGCATTTGCTCGTCATCCGAAGTGACCGTGATGACATAAGGGTTGCCCAACTGAACCAAAATTTTAAAGGCAATTTTATAGGCTTCTTGATACGCCACAATGCTGTTTTCATCTAATTCGCCAAGCGCCACGATGAACTCATCGCCGCCAAAACGTGCCACGGTATCTGTTTCCCGAACACAATGACGCAACCTCTGAGCCACCTCAACCAACAATGCATCTCCAGCTTGATGCCCACAAAAATCATTTAACGGTTTGAAATTGTCCAAATCAACAATAATCAAAGCGCCATATTTATGACTTCTTCGACACAAGCCGAGTAAAAGTTCCAACCGCTCATCAAAGAGTCTTCGATTGGGCAGTTGCGTGAGTGTATCATGAAATGCAAATGTTCTAATAATCTCTTCTTGTTTTTTACGCTCAGTAATGTCCGTTGAGATACCGCATAACGCATAGATAGAGCCATCATCTCGTAAAAGAGGAATTTTAGTCGATAAAAAAACACGGGTGACTTGATTATGGTTTGTATTGGACTCTTCGCGACTGATTTTACGCCCAAGTTGAATGACTTCTTGGTCCATCTTATGAATTTTTTCTGCCGTATACGCATCAAAAAAAGCGCTATCGGTTTGTCCGATAATCTCATCCAGTGACTTATGAAAATACTCGCACGTCTTTTGATTCGCATAAACATAACGGTATTGCTCATCTTTGATGTAAATAAAAGCCTCTACCGTATCTAATATGGTATTGAGTTTTTTTTCACTTTGCATCAAGCCTTCCGTGCGCTCTTTGACCTTGGCTTCTAATGCGTTATTGGTCTCTTTGACATGCTGAACCATCTGTTTGAATTGTTCTGCGAGTGCGGCTATTTCAGCACTTCCTATGCGAGAAAACGCCACATCGTAATCTCCATGTTCAACATGCTGCATAGACGTTTTGAGTTGGTCGAGAGGATTTAAAACCAAGGTGTGAAGCGCTAAGCCAACCGCGAGCAAGGCGACAAAAAAGAGAATACTGAGCATTGGGAGTATCGTAAAGTCTTTTAAGATGGCGAGCTCTTTTGAATCAATCAATGTCAGACTAAACCAATTAATCTCTTTAAGGTAAGCAATTCCCATCAAATGCTTCTTGCCCTCAAACTCTACCCAAAGTGTTTTGATGTCATCAGGTTTTACATGTAATTCATCAATGGCACTCTCAATGGCGTTGATATCTTTGGGAAATAACCGCCCAATACTTTTATGTTCACCATCAGATTGGGTTAAACTGGCATAATCAACCAATTTTGTATCTCTAGCAAGTTGAATCAAAAGTTTTGAATCAATGAGGAAATTACGAACACCGTCTTGCTCTATGCCAACGGATTCTTCAATAAACTGGTTAAAATCAAATCCCGTCCCCACGACTCCAATCGTTTTACCATTGTCTTTGAGCAGGTAATTAATCCAGACTTTCGTGTTGCCAAGTTTTTCATCGACATCCACGTTCACCTGAAAAAGCCTGTCATCAGCAATAGTTGTATAAAACCACGAATCGTTGCTCGTCAATGCAGAGAGCTTATACTGAAACTCTTTGCCTTTATAGCTGCCTTTGTTATCGTTAAAATAGTAGTTTTCACTTTTTGTAAAAGCTGCGAAATAGGTACGATTTTGAAGCTTTAGGCGATACTTCTCTAACACAGCAAGTCCATTTGCCTTGCGCGTTTCATTCATATCATCTTGTGCCATAGCGATAACAGCAGGTTCGTGTGCCATCTCTTTAACGATAGTTTCTTCATGCATGATAGGTAAGAGGGTTCGGTTTTTATCAAAAATAATCTGTTTTTTTACAAAACGTTTTGTCCACTCTTCATTGATGTTTTCAAATAAAAAGGAAGAGTAAACCCAAACTAAGGTTGAGAAAATGACAAAAAGTATGGACATAAAAATGTACAATTTTGATTTGAGAGTCATTGTCAATTCCTAGATTTTTCACCATTATAACACTCTTTAATTACAAAATAATATGAAGTTCTATGATTAACTTTTACTTATAAGTTGCTTTCGTCTATAATACTTTTTATCTTTTTTAAAGTTGGTTTTTATGCGCAATTTATCACAAGAAGCTCAAGGGTATATTTATGCTTTACTTGCCTTTGGTTTTTGGGGACTTATCCCGATTTATTTTAAACTCATCCAACACGTCTCTGCAGGTGAAGTACTGGCTCATCGCATTATATGGTCAGTATTTCTTCTTTTTGGAATGATTGTTTTCAGCCGTCAGTTTGGAGCATTTAAATTACTTGTACGCGATATTCATAAAATCAAATACTTAGTTTTGACAGCGTTACTTGTTTCGATTAATTGGTTGGTTTTCATCTGGGCGGTTTCAAACAATATGATTGCTGAATCAAGTCTTGGTTATTACATCAATCCTTTAGTCAATTTCGCGCTAGGCATTATCTTTTTTAAAGAGCGCCCCACTTTTTGGCAAAAAATAGCCATTGCTTTAGCCTTTTTTGCGATTGCCTATCAGATGATCACACTAGGAACGGTCCCCATTGTCTCTTTAACGTTAGCCTTTAGCTTTGGCTTTTATGGTCTCATTCGTAAAAAAATCAATCTTCCTTCTATGACAGGTTTGTATATTGAAACGCTCATTTTGTTACCCCTTGCACTTGGCTATTTTAGCTACTTGGTTTTTCAGCACGAAAATGCCTTTATTTTCCCTCCTGATAGCACATCATGGCTCTTAGTCTTAGCAGGCATTATCACCGTTGTACCATTGCTATGGTTTAATGCAGCAGCAACAAAAATCTCGTTGATGCATTTAGGTTTTTTTCAATACATTAGCCCAACCGTTTCTTTTTTATTGGCAATTTTTGTCTATAATGAGGTTTTGGTTCCAGAAAAATTAATCAGCTTTGTGCTTATTTGGATAGCACTGCTTATCTTTAGCCTGGATGCTTACTTTAAGAAAAGAGGGATAAAAGAGGCTTAATGAAACTCTTAATTGTTGAAGATGACCCCAAAATTGCTTCTTTTTTAAAAAAAGGGTTGGAAGAAGAATACTTTTGTGTGGACGTATGTGACAATGGCGAGGATGCCATCTATCTTGCAACAACCAATCTTTACGATGTCATTATTTTAGATATTATGCTCAAAGGCATACAAGGTGATGAAGTCTGTCAAAAACTTCGCACCCACAAAATCGCGACACCGATGATTATGCTCAGTGCGAAAAGTACCATCAGCGATAAAGTTACCTTACTTAACACGGGCGCCGATGATTATCTGACAAAACCGTTTAGTTTTGAAGAGTTACTTGCGCGCATTCATGTACAACTGCGTAAAAATGACCATAAAGAACCTGTGCTTAAAGCAGCCGACCTTGAGCTCAATCCCTTGACAAAAACAGTGACAAGAGGCGGTGAGGTGATTGTCTTGACTGCTAAAGAGTACGTGCTACTGGAATATTTAATGCGCCATAAAAATGCCATTATCGAAGAAAAAACGCTCGAAGAACAACTTTTTAATACCGACCAAAACATCAACAGCAATATCATCAATGTTTACATGTACCGCCTACGTGCGAAGATTGATAAAAACAACGAAACCAAATTGATTGTAACACATCGAAATTTAGGCTATTCTCTCCATGACTAATGTCTTTAAAAATTTAAAAGTACGATTACTTCTGGCTCTTTTTATTATTTTATTTGTCCTTTTTTACAGCTTTGGATATGTAGTGGTTCACACCCTTGAAAACTCGTACAAACAATCTCTCAACACATCGCTTTTTACTGTTTTGAGAGATATTAAACATGAATATATACAAAACCCTGAACATATTGAAACCATGATTAATGCGGTTAAAGATGAATTTGATATGCCTCTTTTATACACACAAGTCGTCACCTTTGATTTAAGACTCAATAACACCAATATCGATATACGCTCTTTGGATTTAAAAGATGAAAGCCTTGAAGTCACCGAAACCTTATTGCATCAAGTCGCCAATCGCTCTGATAAAATCACATTTTCAAGTATGAGTCTGCCTAAACTTACACAACGCAAAATTCAGATTGGGACACTTTTTTTGGCCGATAAAGGAGAACAACTCATCTTTTTACAGTGCGCACTTCCCTATGAGAAACATACCCCACAGATTAAAGAACTGATTGCTACGCTATGGGTTGGGCTCTCGTTGCTTCTAGGAGTCATCTTACTTCTTGCCTATTACCTGATCTCAAAATCACTCTCTAGTGTTCAAACAGTGACCAATGCCGCCAAAAAAATAAGCATGCAAGACACTAAAAGCATTATCCCAAAATCAGATGTTGCGTATGAAGTCGATGATTTGATTGAAACCTTTAATACCCTCTTACGCGAACTGCAACACGCTTACGAACAGGTGAAGCAGTTTGGGCAAAATGCTTCGCATGAGCTTAAAACACCTCTGACCATCATAAAAGGAGAAGTGGAAGTAGGCCTTCGAAAAGTACGTACTCCTGAAGAGTATCAAACCATTTTAAGCGATGTGGACAAAGAGGTGAGTCACCTTCAAGAAGTCATCGAAAAAATTCTTTTTTTATCCAGTAACACCACAGTGGACCTTAAAAAGCATTTTACGGAAGTCTATATTGACGAAATTTTACTTGACGCCATTCAAGAAAAAGAGGTGCTTGCAAAAGGACGTTCTATTACGCTTACATTGGATTTTTTAGAGCCTTTAAGCCGACAAGGCAACGCGACATTGCTTAAAATCGCGTTTGCTAATCTTATCGACAACGCGATTAAATACTCCCACCCGCACTCAGAAGTGCACATTACGCTAAAAAAGAATAACTTATGCATTCAAGACCAAGGCATTGGCATTGATAAAGACGCACTCGAACATGTTTTTGAACAATTTTACCGCAGTGAACAAGGAAAACAGACGGCAAAAGGGAGTGGACTAGGACTGGCATTGGTCAAGTCTATTATTGAGTTGCATGACTTTACGATTCATATTTCGAGCACGAAAGAAATCTCCACACAAATAGCCATTACTTTTTAATTCATCTACAATTCATGCTTGTTAGGTACAATACCTTCATTTAAAATAATAAGGATTTTTGTAATGCTCTTCAAGCTTTTTTTCTCCCCAACACAAAAAACAATTTTTCTTGCGGCAGTAAGTACCGTCCTCTTCTTTAACATTACTTTTTTTTCAAAAGTATTTCATTTCGCGTTGGATGAAAAAAACTATTTTTTGGCGTACAGCTCTCCTTTTGTCTTGTTGTTGATGCTGATTTGTATTTTAAACTTTCTTTTGCTGTTTGTAAATAAATTGGCTTTTCGACTGATTCTTATCTTCTTATTGCTATCCAGCACACTGAGCAGTTATTTTATCGATACGTTTGGCACGGTTCTTGATAAAAACATGTTCACCAATGCGGCTCAAACCGATATGCATGAAGTCTTAGACCTTATCACGCTTCGACTCACCATCTATCTCGTATTCGCATTGATTGTCTCATTTTTCATTCTTAAAGTGCGTATCAATTTTGAGAGTTATCCTAAAGAGTTGCTTCAAAAAGCGTTTGTTTTTCTCATTACCCTGCTTGCGACGGTAGGACTCTATATGGGTGTGAGTAAAACCTATAGCTCGTTTTTTCGCAATCACCATGAGCTTAAAATGTATCTCAATCCTTATTATCCGCTAGCATCTCTAGGAAAATTTATCTACGGCGAAATCAAACCAAAACCAACCTTTCAAGCCATTGCCACCGATGCAACCAGAACCAGTGAAGCAAAGAAAAAATTGGTCGTATTTATCGTTGGAGAAACGGCTCGCGCTCAAAATTTTTCCTTGGATGGATACGATGTTGCAACCAATTCATTACTTTCTAAACGAAACGACATTGTCTCATTTTCCAATTTTTACTCCTGTGGCACAGCAACAGCGATTTCAGTACCTTGTATGTTTTCCAAATACGGACATGATGAGTGGAGCAGTGATAAAGAGTATTATGAAAACCTCGTGGATGTTTTAGCAAAAACAGGGGTTCGTGTTTTTTGGAGAGACAATAATTCAGGCGGAGATAAACAAGTTGCCAAACGAATGAAAGACGTTAAGGAGTACGGTGGAAAAACGTTTGATGAGGTTTTATTGCAAGATTTTCAAAGCAATGTTGATAAAGCTTATGAAGATACCTTTATTGTGTTGCACCAAGAAGGAAGCCATGGACCAACTTACTTTAAACGTTATCCTGACGCGTTTAAGCGCTTCACACCCACATGCGACACACAAGAACTCGATAAATGTTCGCATGAGCAAATCGTCAATACCTACAATAACACGATTCTCTATACTGATTATTTTGTAAATAAAACGATTGATTTATTAAAAGCCAACGAAGACAAGTATGAAACCTCTTTAATTTATGTATCAGACCACGGCGAATCTTTGGGTGAAAATGGCATCTACCTTCATGGCATGCCTTATATGATAGCGCCCGATGCTCAAAAACATGTTCCTGCAATCATCTACTTAGGCAATGACCAAAAGGCAAAATTGGACGCTTTACATGTAAAAGCAACCGAACGATTTTCGCAAGACAATTTGTTTCATACTATCTTAGGACTGTTTAACGTGCACACCAAAGAGTATTTGCCAAACATGGACCTTTTACACTAAAATTCGCACTACACAACAATTTTACATGTAAAAGAAAACAGATGCATCATACGATTGACCCCGTTTATAATTCTCATTCAAACGTGCTTATTTTAGGCACGTTTCCCTCGGTTAAATCGCGTGAACAAAACTTTTTTTATGCCCATCCACAAAACCGCTTTTGGAGTGTCATCGCTGCATTAACCCACACTCCTTTACCCACAAGCATTGAAGCAAAAAAGGCGATGCTTTTAGCCAACCGCATCGCCATTTGGGATGTGATTCAAAGCTGCGAAATCACAGGTTCCAGCGATAGCAGTATTAAAAACGTGGTACCTACCGATTTTTCTACGCTTTTAGAACATGCTTCGATTCAACGTATTTATGCCAATGGAGCAAAAGCGTACGCCTTGTATGAAAAATACTGTTTTCCAACCACCACTATTGCTATTACCAAACTTCCTTCTACCAGTCCTGCCAATGCATCTTACTCACTCGTGCGGCTCATTCAAGAATGGTCGTCTATTCTCGTCTAAAAAATAAGCTTTAACCCCTTCTTCACTTTCAACGCAATGGTTACTTTTTAAGCACACCCTCTTTTAAGCCCTATGTTATAATCCAAAATTCAGATTTTTAGAAAGGGTTTACTGTGGTTTCCAAGCTCATTAATGAAAATAGCATTTACATCTATTTTCAACCGATTGTTTCCATCCGAAGTGCTAAGGTTATTGGACTTGAAGCATTGATGCGCGCCTACGATGAAAACAACGAACCACTTTCGCCCATCTTTGTCTTTGACCAAGCTAAAAAAGAGAATCTCTCATTTGAACTGGATAAATATGTGCGTACTTTAGCGCTCATTGCATTCAAACCTCTGTTGGAAAAGAACAGTGAACTGCTTTTATTTCTTAATTTTGAATCGCATCTTTTAGATAGCAATATCAGCTTTAACGATTTTGCGTTTTGTGCTTTAGCGAACGATATTGGCATTCCGCCTTCACACATTGTGATTGAGATAAAAGAGTATCAAATCCAAAACAGCGAACGCCTCAAACAATTTTGTGATTTTTATAAACAGCGTGGTTTTTTAATTGCACTGGATGATTTTGGTGCAGGTAATGCTAACTTTGACCGCATTGCAACTGTATTGCCACACGTTGTTAAAGTGGACCGCTCCATTGTGTATAACGTCCATCTGAATTTTATTCATAAAGAGATTTTAAAATCCATCGCCAATATGTGCTTTAACATCGGTGCGCTTGTCCTTGCAGAAGGGGTGGAAGAAGAAGAGGAGATATTACGTTCACTAAAACTCGATATTGACCTCTTTCAAGGATTTTGGTTTGCACGACCTAGCGGGACACCTTATGATAAAGCACTTTTAGATGAAAAAATTATTCTGATTGGGGCAAAGCACACCCAAAATGTCAAAGCTTCTATGCAACACAAAGAGTTTCTAATCCAAAGTGCCAAAGCGTACACGTACACGATTATTGAAACGATTAAAACTGCTAAAAATGTCGATTTGTCGGAGTTTTTAAAAGAGTTTGACCCCTTGGAAGCTATTTATTGTATTGATGCGAACACAGGTATTCAAGAAGGAAAAACATACATCAGTGCCGATACCAATGAGTTTTTTCAACCCGCGCGCGATGGGGATAATCATGCGCTCAAAGAGTACTTTTATATCACCAAAGAATCCAAACGGGGTAATTACCTCAGCCAAAAATACATTTCCCGTGCGTCAGGACGTATGTGCCGTACATTTGCACAAAAATTTGTTTTAAATAATGAAGAAAAAATCTTGTGTTTAGACCTTAAAGTACAAACACTTTCTTAAGATGCTTTGGTAATACGAACGTAGGATGCATCAAGAGTGTTACTTTGGAAATTCTAAAATAAAGCGCGCACCAATTTTTTTATCTTCATAGCTAATATTTTCCACACGAATCAACCCATTAAAACTCTGCTTCATAATCATCGAACAGATATAAAGACCTATACCGCTGCCTTGCAATTGTCCTTTGGTCGTAAAATAAGGTTCAAAAATACGCTCCATTAACGCCTCATCGATACCACCGGCATTATCTTCAATACACAGTTCCACACGTTGGGGGCTATTCCACACAAAAATACAAATCTGTTTTGTATCTAATGTTTTGGAAGCAAACGCATCTTTGGCATTGGAAATCAGATTTAAAATGACTTGTTGCAGTTCACTGCTTAAGCCATGCACTTTGACAGAATGGTCGATATTTAAAGAGAGTTGGATACCTTCAAGTGCCAGTTGCGCTGAGATAATATGGGTCGCATAGGAAATCGTTTCATGGAGATAAAAGCTTTTTTTCTCTTTATTTGGTTTATAAAAATTCATAAAATCATCAATGGTCTGGCTCATCTGCTCGGTAATCATTTGTATGTTTTTCAAAGAGTCACTGAGATGATTGACATGTAAAGAGCCGAGTTCATGTTTGAGTTTTAAATCAAGGGTTGTGAGGTTAATCACATTAAGAGGTTGTCGCCATTGATGGGCAATATGCCCGATAAGCTCACCCATCGCCGCCAGTTTATTTTGCTGAACCAACATCGCTTCTTGCTCTTTTTGGATACGCCTTGCATCCATCATCGGTGTAATATCAAAAATCGTGGTGATTTTATAAGGGCCACCAATAATATTGCGTAAAATACCGACGGAAGCATACACGAAAATCCGTATGCCATCTTTACGTACAATTTCCCATTCATTGCTAAATTCATACAACGCACCTGCCATAAAATCGTGGTGTAACGATTGCATGTGTTGCTTATTCTCAGGCGGAACGACCAACGTACACGATTTGCCAATCAATTCGGCTTCTGAGTACCCATAAATCTTACAACACGTTGGGTTCAAAGCAACAAAACGCCCTTCTTTGTCAATCAAACAGATACCAAGATTGGCCGTTTCAAAGATTTGTTCATAAAACGCTTCACTCTCATCCGCATCGCTCTGTTCGTGAAACATTCGATTTTTCACCTCTTCAAACACCAAACTGTTTTCAATAGATTTTTGAGCGTTAATGTCCCAAAAAATGACAACATATCCTTCTTTAACGTTTTCTCGCATAAGAGGATTGGCTCTGACGTAAACATGGACAAAACGCCCCTCTTTGGTAAGAAAAACCTCTTCGCCCTCATACGGCATATTTTGTAAAAACGCTTTATACAAAGAGCATTGAAGCAGCCCTTGGTTTCCATGATGCGCATGAAAAATAAAATGACCTATTTGCCCTAAAAGCTCCTCTTCGCCATAACCCAAAATGGATTGAGCCGATGGATTAAAATGGGTTATTTTGCCATCGCTATCAAATGCGTACATTCCCTCGCGCATCGTGTTATATAAAGTGTCTAAAAAATTAGAGCTCATGATGTTCTTCTTTACTCAGTGGAAATCGTACTTCAAACACCGCACCATTATGCTCATTAAACGCAACAATCTCGCCGCCATTTTGTAAAACAATTTGTTGAGCGATATTGAGTCCTATCCCTATACCAGAACTCTCCTTGGTACTTTCAAACGGTTCAAAAATGCGCGGCAATATCTTAGAATCGATGCCTCCAGCGTTGTCATGAAAGCGAACGATTACATGCTCTTTTTCTTCAAAAACATCAATGTTTAAAGCACGCTTTTCAAAAGAGTCGATTTTGACAAGCTCATCCAAGGCATTATTTAAAATAATAATCCACACTTGCTCAATACGTTGCTTTTGAAGATTACATGTAAAATGATAAGCTTGCTTCGAAGTCGTCAAAGAGAAAGGAACCTTATTAATAGTAATGGCAACCACTTGCTTGGAACGATTGTACGATAAAATCAATGCGGAAATAACGCTTTCATAGACATTAACACGCTCTTTTTGCTCACGGCTTTTCTGGGATGCCTCTCGCATCGTCTCGATGATGCTTTCAATACGCTCAAGACCTTCTTGAATCGTTTTCGTATCTTGGAGAATTAAAGTTTTGCGAGGCGTTTCATTCATATAAAGTGCTATATCTTCTACCAACATCTCAAAGTTGCCTTTGATGTACGTCAAAGGCGTATTGATTTCATGCGTAATACCCGCTGCCATCTGCCCGATAGCACTAAATTTGGCATTTCGAATCATCTCCTCTTGATAGAGCGCTTGAATTTTTAAGTTTTTCTTAACTTCTTCGCTGATGCGATTTTGTAGATAAAGCTCTTGTTTTTCCGACTCGGTTATATCGATAATAACACCGACAAAACCGTCAAATTCGCCCTCTTTCATAATGCTCTTTTTTTGAATCTCCAGCGTCATCTCTTTTCGTCCCAAATGGCTTGGTGTTGTGATTTTATACACTTGAAGATTTCCTAAACGCATCTCTTCGTCTTTAGTCTGATAAATATGTGCTAGCGATTCTGGATAAAGCTCAAAAACCGTTTTTCCGATAATATCCTCTTTCTCCAAATCAAAAAAATTACAAAAAGCTCTACTGCATCCTATGTATTTAAAGTGGCGGTCTTTAATAAAAACAGGAACAGGAATGATGTCTAAGATAGCTTCTATATCACGCAGTTGTTTTTGGTACTTGCGGTTAAGTTTTGCAATGGTATTACGTGACTTAACGCGTAATGAGATGTCTCGTACACTCCAAATCGTAAAATCCTCACCTTCATCGACAAATTTTCGACCAAAAAGCTCTGCCCAAAAAGTAAGGCGATTTTTTTTACGCAGGCGGTATTCAAGGTTACAGACATTTTCACAATCACATCTTATTAAATGCTCTTGCAACCATTTATCGTACCGCTTTTGTGCCGTAAAAAAATGGTTCAGTGGCAGACTAAGGACCTCTTCTTTCGTATAACCAAGCAGTGTCGTAAACGTTTCATTGACATCAATAATATTTTGATGCTTGTCGAGAATAATATACCCCAAATCAGCATTGTTAAAATAGAGTTTTGCTTTTTTAGCAAGCTTTTCCAACTCTTTTTTTTCAATAACCGCACACTCTAAAATGCGTCTATTTTGACTTTTTAATACCTCAATTTCTTGCTCTAAATCAGCGATTTTCGCAAGTAAATCTTTCACACAGAACTCTTACTGAACCAATTCTAATATCTTCTCTTCTAACGCTTTCATAGAAGAAAAGGGTTTCATAATGTAGTGTGTTGCACCTTCTCGATGCGATTTTAAGACTTTATCCAACGTTGAATAGGCTGTCATCATAATGATTTTTAAATCAGGCGCTTTATCGTGAAGCGACTTTAAAACATCCAAGCCATTCATTTGCGGCATCATAATATCAAGAAGCACCACGTCATAACTTTTATCAATGCGTGAAACTGCGTTGTGAGGGTTGTTAAAGAGAGTTACATCAAATCCCGATGAACGTTTAAGATATTTTTCAATCATATCCAAGATGTCTTGTTCATCGTCAATCACGGCTACTTTTATCACTTTACTCATGCTCATACCTTTATCGATTTATCAAAAAGATGCTCTTTTGCTTCAAGCATCAGGGTTTTTGCTTTTTCTTCTACCATAGCATCGAGTGTCACAAAGACATCGCCACTTGCATTCTCAATCTCTTTAACCATCGCTTCAATTTCCGCTTTAGAGCAGATGGCTTTATCGCCGCCACACTCTTTTGCCAAACGATTGGCAATCTCATGAACTTTCGCGTGAGGATTTTCAAGCTTACCATACGAAGGCGTGGTATGAAACTCCTCTTTACCAATACCGTTTTCGTACCAATGTCCCAGACGACAATCGTGGTGCGTTGAGGCTTTAAACTCATTTTTTTCACCAAAAAGAAGTGCGTAAACATTGTTTTTGTAAATAACATGGTCAATTTTTGCTAAAGAGGCAAAGATTTTATCGCTTAAGTGGCTCACTTCAAACGTTGAGCGCGTTGCGTTTTTCTCAAAAGAGACAATTTTTCTTTTTAAATCATCGGTATGTGTTTTCGTTGTCTGAGCAATTTTGCTAACTTCCAGTGTACTTTGCTCGGTATCGGCAGATTCTTGTTGCATGGTTTGAACAACCATGGCGATTTCTTTGGTTGCTTTTTGAGTGCGTTCTGCTAAATTGCGTACTTCATCGGCAACCACGGCAAACCCTCGTCCGTGTTCTCCCGCGCGTGCGGCTTCGATGGCCGCATTCAGCGCTAAAAGATTCGTTTGGTCGGCAATATCTTCGATGAGCTGAACCACGCTTGATATCTCTTTGCTTCTCTCTAAAAGCGATTTTGCGTTACCGACAACATCATTCATTAGTGCACTGAGTTTATCCATAGCCGTAGAGGATTTACTGGCAAGGTCGAGTCCTTCTCTTGATTCGAGTGAGATTTGGGCAGACTCTTCTTTCATTATTTTGAGGTCTTCTAGTATTTCGGAAAAAGTAGCTTGAGAGCTTTTAAGTGCGCCTGCGATAGAACTTTGATGCATTGTGAGGATATTGCTGTCTTTGGCATTGCGTACATCGGTTTTGATGATGCTATACGCTACCAAATCAGCATTCAAACGTTTCGATGATACCGCACCTTGGCATCCATCCATGCTAATAGTTTGGTCGTTTTCATTCAAATAAGAGCCGAGCTTTACAGGGTCTTTGATGCTCTCTTTGGCTAAATCATTTTGCATCACAATCGTGTGCGATTTATCCACAACAACAATCATCTCTTCTTGCGAAAATTTCATCAAAGATTGAAACAGTGCATTTTCAGCTTTGAGTGTTTCTATCTCTTGTCTCAGTGCATAAAGCTCTTCTGGCTCTTTTTTTTGAAAAAACATCTCAAACCCCTTAAACACGTAATTTAAAATGATTATAGACTATAACTATAACATGATAATTACTATTACATGTAAAGCAAATGCTTTTATTTTAAACATTTATGTCACAGCGTGTTACTTTTTCTCTATCTTACATGTAAATACCCAAATAAAAGCTTTTAAAGGTGAAAATGACTTCCTCGATGAGCCGTTTTTTTAGAGAGCGCATATTCATTTCTATGGCGATGGCTATGTCCACAACATGAATGCTTCGCATGGGTTTTATTATTTTCATCTGCCTCTTCACCGAGAAGAGCCATATAATTTGTACTATTGACCTCTTCGAGTTCACCGGCTTTCATTTTTTCTAAAGCATCGTGTAGTTCAATGCGCTCTTTCCCTGCAAAATAGACTTTAATGCCTGCATTTTGAAGCGCATGAAACGGCTTTTCCCCTAAATGGTTCGCGATAAGGGTTGTCACGCCTAAGCCTTTTATCCAACGGGCTACTTTCATACCACCTTCAAATGTATTTTTATGCGTGGTAATGTTTCCCGCATCATCAATAATTGAAAAAAACTTCGCTTTCCCAAAAAGTGGTGATAAAACACCCTTTTCTTTATCGGTTTTAACAGCAGCAGCAATCATAATAAAACTCCTTAATTGGTCATATGCTCAAAATAATAGCACTTAAAATGAACATATGTCAAGTATATTCAATCAAAATATGCTAAGATACCTTAACAATTTATACACAAGGTACGTTTATGCCACGTCAAAAATGCAAACGATTGACCTCTTATCAGCCTATTGTCACCCGTTTTACCCCCAAAGGCAATGTGCAAGATGAACCTGTTACATTAATACCTGAAGAGATTGAAGCGTTGTATTTGATGGATTTATTAGGGTTGTACCAAGAAGATGCGGCGGCAAAAATGGAAGTCTCGCGCCCAACATTTGCACGTATTATCAAGATGGCGCGGCAAAAAGTTGCTTTAGCGCTTTTATGCGGGCATCAACTTCACCTTGAAGTCAAAAGAGACCGTTATACCGTTGCCTTTTGCTGTGATGATAAAGCGCATTTTACGCATTTAAGCCCTAAAGGCAAATACATCTTTATCTTTACCGTTCAAGACCGACATATTGAAAATTCTCTTTGCATAGACAATCCTGTGTATTTTCAAGAAGCAAAACCACCTCTCTCATTAACTCCTATTTTTCAGCAACACGGAGTTAATTTTTTCCTCACTTCTGCACTAGGGCAAGGTCTCAAAAACACATTAGCAACGGGCGGTATTCAGGTGATTATCAAAGAGAGTATCAGCGAAGAAGAAATTATCAAACTCTTTTAGAGACAAAGACAAACGTAAATGCTCTCTTTGTCTCTCTCGATAAGAAGCTTAATAAAACGCTAAGAGTGCCAAACCAAACACAATGCGGTAAATACCAAACCCGACAAACGTAAACTTCTCTAAAAATTTCAAAAAGAGTTTGATAGTCGCATAAGCGACGATAAACGCAACCACAAATCCTACCACAAGGACTGTAAAATTGGCATCGGTGAAGAGTTCATGACGGTGTTTCACCAAATCGTACGCGGTAGTTGCACACATAACGGGAAAGGCAAGAAGAAATGAAAACTCTGCACTGGCTTTACGGGTCAAACCCACAAGCATCGCACCGATAATCGTTGAGCCTGCTCTACTCGTGCCGGGAATGAGGGCAAACACTTGCGCGACACCAATCCAAAGGGCTTGTTTATAACTTACTTTTTCCACATCGTCAATAAAATGCTCTTTGGGTTTGTAAAATTTTTCGACCACTAAAAAAATGATACCGCCGATGATAAACATCAACGCTACAATCTCGATGCTAAACATCGCTTTGACTTGCTTTGCAAATAAAAATCCTACCGCGCCTAAAGGGAAAAAAGCAACCGCTAGTTTCATCCATAAAGTAATTTTTTTGGGAGAAAATTTTTCTTTATAATTGAGCACAACGGCTAAAATCGCCGCAAACTGGATGATAATCTCATACGCCTTTACCACACTGTCTTGCTTGACACCCAGCCAATCACCTACGATAATCATATGCCCAGTAGAAGAGATAGGCAAAAACTCGGTAAATCCTTCCACAATTCCCATAATAACCGATTGCAAAATATCCACGAAAAATCCTACATGTAAAATAAATATGAGATTGTAGCATACTAGACGTTAGTCTTTACATGTAAAAAAATTGGCTTAACTGCTCTGTTGAAGTAAGTTGCCCTTAAGTGTCGTGGTTAAAGATTTGATGTATTTTTTGTAGAGTTTTTTATCCAGTTCCTTATCTCCAAATGTTTTGTCCTCTTCGCTCTTATCCATCTCTTTCATTAACGTATCAACCAAATCATTTTTCGTCTCATCTGTTGTAGCACTCGTTGTTTCTTCATCGCTTGTAGGATTGGCTTCATGCTTTAAAAAATCGTAGATTTCATTTACATACTGTGAAAACTTACCCAGTCCATTTGCAAGTTCAGTGTTCGAGCTATAAATATCTTTGAATTTAGAAAGAACAGTGTTGAGTGCGTCCATATCATAGTTTACTGTGTCATTTTTAATATGTGAAACAGCGGGACCATATTCGATATCAAAAGAATAATTATCTTTTACGATGCCCAAAATACTTTTGAGAATAGTTTCATCCGTACCTTCATCGAGCATTTTATCAGTAGTTTGGCTTACGGCATCTTTAACAACAGAAGAGGTACTTTCGGGTAAGATAAAAACGGTAAGACTCGCACTGCCTGTGTCCATGGCTGCTTTAAGTTCGGGAACACTATCGACCACTTTTTTGAGGTAACTTCCTAAATCCGATGATGCTGTATCTTGAGCATAGTTTTCACCTGCTATACCAATAAACAATGAATGTTCATTAATAAATTCATTTGCAAATTTGTCATTTTGAAGATAAAGCGTATAATTCACACCGCTTTCATGTATATACATTTTTCACTCTCCAACGATACGTTTTAAAAGGCTAATTGCACATAAATAAAAGCAAAAATCATACCGATAAACACTGATTTTCTATGCTAAAATTGCTTTTTACATGTAAAAGGAAAATCATGCTTTTAGACTTTTCAAAACTGGATGTCAATAGCATCTATAAACTCATCTCAAACACCGTCACACCTCGCCCCATTGCGTGGATTAGCACGGAACATAACGGCATCACCAACCTAGCTCCTTTTAGCTATTTTATACCGCTTTCTTCCAATCCTCCAATGCTCATTGTCTCCATCGGCAAAAAAGAAAATGGAAATCCTAAAGACACGCTGGCGAACTTTTTAAATGGCTCAAAAGTCACCATTAATTTTGTCTCCAAAGAGCTCAAAGAGGTGATGAGTCAAAGTGCCCAAGCACTTGATTACGAGCAGAGCGAATTTAAAGCGTTTGGAATTGAAGGAGAGAAACGCATCGAAGAGTACCCTATGATGGTTCACAAAACTAAAGCCGCACTCTTTTGCAGTTTTGTTAAAACCATGCCCATAAAAGGCAGTGATACCACACCGTGTTTACTGCTGGTAGAGCATGCATATTATGCCGATGAAGTCATCGATGAAGCATTACATGTAAACCTGGAAAATGTCGGACGTGTGGGTGGAAAATTTCTTATAAACGGAGAAATTATCTCTTAATTTGGTAAAGTATAATTTACCAAATTTTAATCTTGAGTGCTATACAATACATTAATTGCTGTTAGTCTAAGGCTTAGACATACATGAAGTAGCACTCTTTTTTCTGCTGACCGCTTTACATGTAACCCCTCACAGCACTACATTTTCATACAAGGAAAGACAATGGGTGTTGAACTCCATAAAGATTTATTAAGTAGTATTGGTGTTGATGTTGAACGTCACGCGAAAATGATGGGCATGGGACTTGCAGGGTATCAAGCAGGGTTTATGAACCAGCCCAACCGCCCTAAAGCGATGGCGTATTTTGACTGGTTTATGAGCGAAATCCAAGCAGAACGTATCGCTGAGATTAACGCGCTTAAAGCACAAAAAAAACCAGCTGTGGGGACGTTTTGTATCTTCGTTCCCGAAGAGATTGTCGTCGGTGCAGGCGGAGCGTGTTTTGGACTCTGTGGCGGGGCCAATCCTCCTATTGCAGACGCGGAGAGTGAACTGCCTCGTAACATCTGCCCTCTCATCAAATCAGCCTATGGTTTTAAACTCCAACGCACCTGTGCGTACACCCAATCCGCCGATTTTATCTACGGTGAAACCACCTGTGAAGCGAAGAAAAAAACATGGGAACTTCTAGGCAAACACCATCCTGTTCACGTCATGAACATTCCTCACATGAAACGTGAACGTGACCTTAAAATGTGGCAAGAGGAGATCAAAGAGTTTAAAGAGCACATCGAAGAAGTAGCGGAGAAAAAACTCAGCCTTGCGGAGATGCTTGAAGGCGTTAAAGTCATCAACGCCAAACGCGACGCGATGAAACGCCTCGACACACTTCGTGGCATGCACCCAGACATTATGCCTATTAGCGGTAAAGATGCACTGTTCATCAGCCAAATGAGCTTTTTAGATGATCCCAAACGCTTCACGGAAAAAGTGAATGAACTCTGCGATGAACTCGATGAGCGCATCAAAGAAAAAGTGAGCGTTTTTCCTGAAAATACGCCTCGTATCATGGTTTTAGGCACGCCTATCGCTCCTCCAAACTGGAAACTTCACACCGCAGTTGAGGGCTCAGGGGCGTGCATCATCAACGAAGAAGGCTGCATCGGTCATCGTTACTTTAAAGACAATGTGGACATCGAAGGTGTTCAAAGCGAAGATGAACTTTACGAACGCTTGATGAAACGCTACTCTAAAATCGACTGTGCCTGCTTCACGCCAAATCAAGGTAGAACCGATAAAATCGTGCAAATGTACAAAGACAGAAAAGCCGATGGCGTCATCTACTACACACTTTCTTTTTGTCACACCTACAATGTCGAGTCGCACCTTGTGACTGAAGCGCTTGCGAAAGAAGGCATCCCTTGCTTAGTCATTGAGTCAGACTATTCCCCTGAAGATGCAGGGCAGATCAAAACCCGTGTGGAAGCCTTTTTGGAGAGCATCAACTTCAAGAAAAAAGCGCAAGCGTTTCAGTCCAAATAATGTTTTGGGGCGTAGATATAGGCTCGACCTATACAAAAATCATCGGTATCAACAAAGAGCGGGAGATCGTCGATAAGGCGGTTATCCCAACCATTTTTAATCAAGATAAAATCGTCGGTGAATACCTCGCAAACAAAGAGGTCAAAATGCTCGTGGCGACGGGTTATGGACGTCATATGCTAGGAGACTCTCACGGTGCTCCCATCATCTCAGAGATCAAAGCGCACGCTAAAGGGGCGTACTTTTTTGAACCCAGTGTTGCTACCGTCATCGACCTTGGCGGACAAGACAGCAAAGTCATCAAGATGGGTGAATTTGGCAGTTTCACTGACTTTCGCATGAATGACAAATGCGCGGCAGGTACGGGAAAATTCCTAGAAATCGCCGCCAATCGTTTGGGCTTAGAGATGGAAGCGTTTGCCAAAGCAGGCTTTGAGCACGACAAAGAGCTCACCATATCAAGCATGTGCGCCGTTTTTGCCGAATCTGAGGTCATCTCGCTGATCGCCAAAAAAGAAAGCCTTGCGAACATCTGCTACGGTGTACACGAATCCATCGCCTCACGTTTAGCGTCGATGGCGAAGAAATTTGTACTCAATCCAAACGACTGCATCGTCTTTAGCGGCGGCGGCGCACTCAATCCTTTCTTACACCATATGCTAGAACTCAAACTCGAGCGCAAAATCCTCATTCCCAAACATCCACAACTCATCGGCGCAGTAGGCGCGGCACTTTCGGGGTTTGAAGTGGCTCAGTAGTTTTTACATGTAATTGTACTTTCCACCATTGGCTAGATTTCAATTTAGCCAATTTGTTATAATACTGCCATGAAAATCCAAACCCTCATTCACACCGCACTGGTTGCCGAAGCCAAGCCTATCATTGGGCATTTTAAGCTTACATGTAAAACTAAACAGCCATTCAATCTTTACGAGGGGAATGGCATCGTCCTTATCGTCTCAGGCATGGGAAGCAAGAAGACCCAAGAGGCACTTGCGTATGCGCTGAGTCTTTATAAACCGTGCGTTGCTATTAATGTGGGCATTGCGGGATGTGTGGATGAAAGTATCGCTAAAGGCACGCTCTTTTGCACCACGCACGAGAGTTTGGACATTCCTTTTGCGACCTGTTCCTCGCACTCAAAGGCGGTGGAAGATGGTTTACATGTAAAAACAACACTCGTCGATAGGGAAGCTCAAACTTTTTTGCAAACGCTTCCAACAAGCATCGAAACCTACGTCTTTAAAGTCGTCTCCGACCATTTGGAAGTGAGCATTCCAAGCAAAGCAGACGTTGGAAATTGGATAAACAAAAGCATCAAACACTGGGAAAAATATGCACGATAAACACGACCATTTTGAGCAAGCGTGTGAAAATACTGCGTTTGCAAGTTTACATGTAAAAACACAAACCTTTTTAAAGAACAAAGCCGCGACGTATCATTTGAGCTTTTCGCAGATTCAGCAACTCATCATTATCGCCATAGATTTACAGATGTGGGGTGAAGATATCGAGGCGTTTTGGGTGGACAAAGAGAGTAAAAAAGAGGCGTTTGCTACAGTGCAAAAAACCTATGAAACCTTAAAAAGCACGCTCAAAATCTACCCCGCAATAGAAAATTTCTGCCTCGCAGAGGCAAGCTTTAGTGACCAAGCGGCCAGTGTAGGTGCTCGGGCTTTGCCTGAGCAGCGTGATAAAAATACACTTCAAAAAGAGAGCTTTAAAATCGAAGAAATCGAAAAAGAGAGCTTGGGGCTTGGCTCTTGCCCTGTGGCTTCACCCAAAACACGCTGTTGCAATCTTATGACTTTGGACGCGGTGGAGAGCTGTGGGTTTGACTGCTCGTACTGTTCGATTCAGAGTTTTTACAAAAACAACACGATTAGCTTCGATAAAAATTTCGCCGAGAAGTTAGAACGTTTAGAACTTGACCCGAGCAAAGCCTACCACATCGGCACGGGACAGTCTTCGGACTCCTTGATGTGGGGCAACCGCGCGGGCGTTTTGGAAGCACTGTTGAACTTTGCAAGAAAAAAACCCAATGTTATTTTGGAACTGAAAAGCAAGTCCGATAATATCGCGTATCTTTTGGAAAACGACGTACCCAAAAACGTTATTTGTACATGGTCACTCAATCCACAGGTCATCATTGACAATGAAGAGAAGCGTGCGGCAAGCCTCGGTGCGCGCATCCAAAGTGCCAGAGCCTTGGCAGATAAAGGCGTGAAGGTTGGGTTTCATTTTCATCCCATCGTGTTGTTTGAAGGCTGGCAAGAAGCTTACACCGCCATCGCACACGCGCTTACCACACATTTTACATGTAACGAAGTCGCCCTCGTTTCCATGGGAACACTGACGTTCATCAAACCCGTTTTAAAAAAGATTCGTCTGCGCGCGCAAAACAGCAAGATTTTACAAATGCCTTTAGTCGATGCTAACGGCAAATACTCCTACCCGCTTTCCATCAAAGAGGAGATGTTTAGCACGCTTTATCAAGCCTTTGCACCGTGGCACGGCAACGTCTTTTTCTATCTGTGTATGGAAGATGAAAGCTTGTGGCAAAAAGTTTTTGGGTATGAATTTGAAAATAATTTCGCCTTTGAACAAGCCATGCTTAAAGCCTATCAGTCAAAAATCACTGTTTAGAATGGAATGTGACACCATACTTTGAGTGAAAATATCATCTCATTTTCATAGGATTCCAGTATTTTTTCGTGTATCAAGTCGGTTTAAGTAAAGATGCGTTAAGTTTTCACAGCAATCTGTCTTGACGCTCTATCAATTTATATAATTTTTTCGTCATTTTTTAAGGTTTATAATGCAAAATAGCTCGACTTCTAATTATGAAGTTATTGAAATGTTGAATACTATTTTAGAAGAGAAAGACTCTTATACCGCAGGGCATTGTAAGAGAGTTGCATTTTATTCGTCAGAAATCGCCAATATTCTCTCGCTTCCGCAGGCAGAGCAAACAACGGCTTACCATGTAGGGCTGCTTCATGACATCGGTAAAATCTTAACCCCCGAAGTTATTTTACTCAAACCAAAAAAACTGACCAAACGAGAGTTTCACATCATCCAAAAACACGTCACGGACAGCGAGCGAATCGTTGAGTCTATCACGCCTTTTAAGCACTATCTTCCACTGATTCGCCATCATCATGAACATTATAATGGCTCAGGGTATCCCGATAAATTGAAAAAAGAGGAGATTCCGCTCATTTCGCGCATTTTATGCGTAGCGGATTCTTTTGATGCCATCACCACAAACCGTATTTACAAGCCTCGAAAGAGTAATACGGAGGCTATTGATGAGCTGATTAAACACAAAAGCAAGCAGTTTGACCCTCTTGTCGTCGATGCCGCCGTTGAGTTTTTTAAAAATTTTAATGACCTTTCCCATATCAATCAATTACCCGAATCGTTTATTCAAGAAGAGCGATTTGCCTTCTTTTACAAAGATAACATTACCAAAGCATACACCAGCGAATACCTCAACCACTTTTTAACACACAAAAAAAAGCGCGCTCAATTTTCATGTTGCTATCTCATAGAATTGCACCATACACAAAGGTACAACGAACATTATGGTTGGAAAGCGGGCAATAATCTTCTCAAAGAGATGACGGCACGCCTCAAAGTGATGTTTCGTGATGCACTGATTTTTCGTGTTTTTGGCGATGATTTTATTCTGCTGTGTAACCACGCCTTAGAAGTCAATTCCAAAATGTTTTCACAACGACTTAGCACCGGCTTTCATCCTATTGAAGTCAGTTTAAGCCATTTTCCCTTCCATGAAATTCCGTTTAAGAACTGGGAAGATTTTGAACCTTATCTTACAAAACGACCCTTCAAACCCCACCTTTAATTGCCATTGAAGATACGCTAAAATACGTTGATTAAATTCATCAAGGAAAACCATGAAAACAGTGTTGATGAGCGGCGGTAGCAGCGGTATCGGTAAGGCGATTAAAGAGAAACTTCACGAAAACGGCTACACGGTTTTTAACATCGGACGTCGGGAGGCAGACATCATCTGTGACTTGCGTGAGGCAGAAAAACTTGAACAAAGCGTAAAAGCATGGCTAAAAACCCATGAGGTTGATGTGCTCATTAACTGCGCTGGCATCGGTTTGTTTGACCCCCATGAAACACTCAGCATCGCTAAAATAAAAAATCTCATCGACATCAATTTAACCGCTCCTATTATTCTCTCCAATCTGTGCTTACGCTCCTTACAAAAGCAAGCAGGACACATCATCAATATCACGTCCATTGAAGCCACGCGCCACGCCAAATATTCAGCCCTCTACACGGCTACGAAAAGTGGATTGCGCGATTTTGGACATTGTTTATTTGAAGAGGTACGCAAAAATGGTATTAAAGTCACCTCTATCAATCCCGACATGACACAAACGCCGTTTTTTGATGCATTGCACTTCCAACCCAGCGAAGATGAAAATGCTTACCTGCTACCTAAGACCATCGCACAGAGTGTGTTGGATGTTTTACATGTAAAAGGAGTCGTGACAGATTTGAGCATTCGTCCTCAAAAAGTGGGCATTGCGAAAAAGTAATCTTTACATGTAAAGATTTTACAATGCGCTCATGTTATAATGAATCTTGAAAGTGAATCTATACATCACAAGGAGAATGTGTGTCTACTAGAATCGAACACGATCTAATCGGCGACAAAGAAATTTCAAACGAATGTTATTATGGTGTTCAAACCGCGCGTGCGGCTGAGAACTTTCACATCACGGGGGTTACCCTTTCAAACTTTCCAACCTTTATCACCTCTTTAGCCAACGTTAAAAAAGCAGCAGCCCTTGCCAATTATGAACTTAATTTACTCTCTGAACCAAAGAAAAACGCCATTGTTGGCGCATGTGACCAAATCATCGCAGGCAAATTTCACGACCAATTTGTGGTCGATATGATTCAAGGCGGAGCAGGCACATCAACCAATATGAATGCCAATGAAGTTATTGCCAACATTGGCTTGGAACTGATGGGACACAAAAAAGGTGAGTACAAATTTCTCCATCCTAACAATGATGTCAATCTCTCTCAATCCACAAACGACGCTTATCCTACCGCACTTCGAATTGCTTTGTTTGAGAAGCTGGGCGAACTTGGTGAGTCTATGGCGATTATCAAGAAGTCATTTGCTAAAAAAGCCAGTGAATTTAAAGATGTCATCAAAATGGGTCGTACCCAACTGCAAGATGCGGTTCCTATGACATTGGAGCAAGAATTTAGAACCTATGCCGTTATGATTGGCGAAGATATCGAACGTGTGCATGAAGCCAAACAGTTGGTACGTGAAATCAATATGGGCGCAACAGCGATTGGTACAGGTATCAACGCGCATCCTGATTATGCCAAAACGGTTGAAGCCAAACTGCAAGAAGTGACGGGACGTCCGTTTATCACCGCAAGCGACCTTATTGAAGCCACACAAGACACGGGAGCATACGTGCAAGTATCGGGTGTTTTAAAACGTGTTGCGACCAAAATGTCAAAAATCTGCAACGATTTACGCCTTCTAAGCTCAGGTCCTCGCACAGGTTTTGGCGAAATCAACCTCCCCGCGATGCAACCGGGCAGCTCCATTATGCCGGGTAAAGTCAATCCTGTTATCCCAGAAGTGGTGAATCAAGTCTGCTTCCAAGTCATTGGCTCGGACATCACCGTTACCATGGCATGCGAAGGCGGTCAGCTTCAACTTAATGTGTTTGAACCCGTCATCGCGTTTAATCTTTTTAACTCCATCAATATGATGAAAAATGCGTTTGAAACGTTGGCATATAGCTGTGTCGATGGTATCACTGCCAATACGGAACATTGTAAATCGCTTGTTTTAAACAGTATTGGTCTTGTGACAGCGCTTAATCCCTATTTAGGCTATGAAAACTCCACAATGGTTGCCAAAGAAGCACTCGCGACAGGTGGTTCTGTGTATGACATCGTTTTGGAAAAAGGCTTATTGGCGAAAGAAGAACTCGATGAGATTATCAAGCCAGAAAACATGATTCAACCCCGCAATTTTGGTCTTTCTGAAAAAGACAAATTCGTTAAACTCTAATACATTTTATAAGCGCTTGAAGCAAAGCTTCAAGCGCTTCACTAACGCTGTGTTTCCTTCGGCGAATGCTCATTTTCTATTCTAAAATACCTTAGATACATTCTTCGCTTTTAGTTTTACATGGAATGTTTTATCTCTATATTTTAGATATTAAAATTAATTAACAACTTTCAAATATTTTTTAAAAAAATGGCTAAAAGTCATTTTCAAGTCTCTTTGGAGGTTTAAACTTCCACTACCTTTAAATCTTAAGGAGACAAAATGTCTACTAGAATCGAACATGACCTTATCGGCGATAAAGAAATTTCAAACGAATGTTATTATGGTGTTCAAACCGCACGTGCGGCTGAGAACTTTCACATTACAGGTGTTACTTTAAAAAGTTTCCCTACTTTTATCATCTCTTTGGCAAAAGTTAAAAAAGCAGCCGCTTTGGCAAACTTTGAACTAGGACTTTTGGCAGAGAACAAGAAAAACGCTATCTGTGAAGCGTGCGACGAGATCATTGCAGGTAGATACCACGACCAATTCGTGGTAGATATGATCCAAGGCGGAGCGGGTACTTCAACCAATATGAATGCCAACGAAGTCATTGCGAATATCGGCTTAGAGCTGATGGGACACCAAAAAGGCGAGTATAAATTCCTACACCCAAACAACGATGTAAACCTCTCTCAATCAACAAACGACGCCTACCCAACAGCTCTAAGAATCGCACTTTATGAAAAACTTGGAGAACTTAACGAATCTATGGTCATCATTAAAGACTCTTTTGCCAAAAAAGCAACAGAATTTAAAGATGTTATCAAAATGGGTAGAACCCAATTGCAAGACGCTGTTCCTATGACATTGGAACAAGAATTTAGAACCTATGCCGTTATGATTGGCGAAGACGTTCAACGTGTAAGCGAAGCAAGACAATTGGTTCGCGAAATCAACATGGGCGCAACAGCGATTGGTACAGGTATCAACGCGCATCCTGATTATGCAAAAACGGTAGAAGCTAAACTTCAAGAAGTGACAGGTCGCCCTTTTGTAACAGCTGGTGACTTAGTTGAAGCAACCCAAGATACAGGTGCTTATGTACAAATCTCTGGTGTTCTTAAACGTGTTGCAACCAAAATGTCAAAAATTTGTAACGACCTTCGCTTACTGAGTTCTGGCCCTCGTACAGGCTTTGGTGAAATCAACCTTCCAGCAATGCAACCAGGCAGCTCCATTATGCCAGGTAAAGTCAATCCTGTTATCCCAGAAGTGGTCAATCAAGTTTGTTTCCAAGTCATTGGTTCAGACATCACGGTTACGATGGCATGTGAAGGCGGTCAGCTTCAACTAAACGTATTTGAGCCAGTTATCGCATTTAACATTTTCAACTCTATCAACATGATGAAAAATGCATTTGAAACGTTGGCGTACACCTGCGTTGATGGCATTACAGCTAATCCTGAGCGTTGTAAAGCATTGGTACTTAATAGCATCGGTCTTGTAACAGCACTTAACCCATTCATCGGTTATGAAAATTCCACAAAGGTAGCTAAAGAAGCACTGGATAGCGGCGGTTCTGTGTATGACATCGTTTTGGAAAAAGGACTTCTTAAAAAAGAAGAACTCGATGACATCATCAAACCAGAAAATATGATTAAACCTCGTAATTTTGGTCTTTCAGAGAAAGATAAATTCGAAAAACGCTAACAACGATTTGGGGCAGAAATGCCCCAACGTTAGGTTTCTTTGATGGTTCTTCTAAACCATGAAAGAAACCTATTAAAAGGAGTTACCATGTTATGGTTAGAAGTCATTGTCGTTCTTGCCGCCATCTTTTTTGGTGCAAGACTTGGTAGTATTGGTATTGGGTATGCTGGAGGGCTAGGTGTTCTTGTTTTAACACTTGGCATGGGCTTAAAATTAGGATCAATTCCTATCGATGTTATTCTTATCATTATGTCTGTTATTGCAGCCATTGGTGCGATGCAAGTAGCAGGTGGACTGGATTATATGGTCAGTATTGCGGAAAAAATCTTACGCAAAAATCCTAAACAAATCACTTTCCTAGCTCCTATCGTAACGTATGTTATGACATTTTTTGCAGGAACAGGTCATACGGCATTTTCAACCTTACCTGTTATTGCAGAAGTAGCAAAAGAGCAAGGCATTCGCCCGTCTCGTCCTTTGAGTATCGCGGTTGTTGCTTCACAAATTGCCATTACAGCTTCTCCAATCTCTGCGGCTGTTGTTTTCTTAAGCGGCGCGTTGGAAAAACAAGGTATCGGTTATCTTGAACTCTTAGCAGTCTGTATTCCTTCATCGTTTTTAGCATGTATGGTCGCAGCATTTGTTTCTAACTTTTTAGGCAAAGAGCTTAAAGATGATCCTGTTTATCAAGAAAGATTGGCAAAAGGCTTAGTGAAAACAAGAGGTGCTACAAAACTTGAAATCAAACCAGGTGCCAAACTTTCTGTTGCGATTTTCCTTATCTCTATCCTAGCAGTTGTTACCTATGCGACATTGATTAGTGATAAAGTAGGCGTTATCAAACACCCTGTTGTTCCAAGAAACGAAGCAATTATGCTTTTCATGTTTGCAGCAGCAACATTTATCTCTTTCTTTACGAAAATCGAATGTGCACAAGTGCTTAACTCTGCAACGTTTAAATCAGGTATGAGCGCATGTATCTGTGTTTTAGGTGTTGCATGGCTTGGTGATACCTTTGTAGCTAACCACATCGCTCAAATTAAAGCAGTTGCTGGCGACCTTTTAAATGTTTATCCATGGATGTTAGCAGTGGTTCTTTTCTTTGCAAGTACCCTTCTTTATTCACAAGCGGCAACCACAAAAGCGTTGATTCCAAGTGCATTATTGTTAGGAGTTTCACCACTCACTGTTGTTGCATCTTTTGCGGCTGTAAGCGCGCTTTTTGTTCTACCAACCTATCCAACACTCATCGCAGCGGTTGAAATGGATGATACAGGCTCAACGCGTATCGGTAAATTTGTATTTAACCATCCATTCATCATTCCTGGTGTTATTGCGATTGCTCTTTCTGTTGTTTTTGCCTTTGTTATCGGCGGTATGATTCTGTAAGAGAGCCCTTAGGGAACTCTTTTTATAACGGCTTTTGGGCAATGCTCATAAGCCGTATTATTTACATGTAAACCAACTTTACAAAAAGGAGTATTAGGATGAATTTTCTTAAAACATCACTTATGGTTGCACTTATTGGTGCTTCTTCACTCATGGCAAAACCAACGATTGCCATTTTAGCAACGGGCGGAACGATTGCAGGAGCGGGAACATCTGAGCTTAAAAGCTCTTATTCAGCGGGCGCTGTTACGGTAGATAAACTCTTAGCCGCGGTACCAGAAATCAATAAAATGGCAACCATTAAAGGTGAGCAAATCTCTAACATTGGTTCACAAGAGATGACCAACCAAGTCTGGTTAAAACTTGCAAAACGTGTCAATGAACTTTTAGCACAACCGGATATTGACGGTGTTGTCATTACACACGGAACTGACACGGTAGAAGAGACTTCATACTTTCTTGATTTAACCGTTAAAAGTAAAAAACCGGTTGTTTTTGTAGCGGCAATGCGTTCAAGCACATCTATGAGTGCGGATGGTCCTATGAACCTTTTTAACGCAGTCAATGTCGCTATTAACAAAGAGACAACGGGTAAAGGTGTTGTGGTTGTTATGAACGATGAAATCCACAGTGCAAGAGAAGTCACTAAAGTAAACACAACATCTGTGAATGCTTTTGCTTCACCAAATTCAGGTAAAATTGGTACGGTTTATTACGGTAATGTAGAGTATTATATGCAACCAACACGTAAACACACCGTTGCAACTGAATTTGATGTCAGTAAACTTGAAGATTTACCACGTGTTGATATCGTTTATGGACATCCAAGTGATACAGACGTCATGGTAAAAGCTGCTGTTGCCGCAGGTGCAAAAGGCATTATTCATGCAGGTATGGGTAATGGCAATCCTTTCCCTTTAACGCAAGATGCACTCGCAGAAGCAGTTAAAAAAGGTGTGGTTGTCGCCCGTAGTAGCCGTGTAGGAAGTGGTAGTACAACGCTTGAGGGTGAAGTGGACGATGCAAAATATGGTTTCATCGCTACAACAACGCTTAACCCACAAAAAGCTCGTGTTCTTTTGATGTTGGGACTTACGAAAACCAACGATAAAAAAGCACTTCAAAAAATGTTCTTAGAGTATTAAAAAAATGCTCCATCCTGCTTGGCGGCATAGGATGGAGCACCTTTACATGTAAAAAGGTTGGTGTTATAATGACCTCCCGAAATTTTAAGCAGAGGATAGGATGAAAAAAATTCTTTTGATCAGTTTGATCATGCTTCTGGGTGCTTTGCCGCTTTTCGCCCATGATAAAAAAATACTCATTATAAACTCATACCATCGAGGTTTTCAGTGGAGCGACGATGTGCTCTCTGGTATGGAAAAAGTCTTTTACAATCATCCCGAAATCACTATCAATGTTTGGTATATGGACTCTAAGCGTATCAGCTCTGAAGAGTATTATGCCAAGCTTCGCGAACTCTATAAACTTCAACTCAAAAAACATAATTACGACCTTATTATCGCTTTGGATAATTTTGCATACGACTTTGTTATCAAATACTACCATGAGCTTTTTACCAATGAACCTGTTTTATTTACGGGGCTAGAGCAGTTTGATCCCAACGACGCACGTGCTCAACAGATTGAAGATAGGATGTATGGTATTTTAGAAAAACGTGCCATTCCTGAGACTATTCCGATGATTTCTAAAATGCTACCGCATCTCAAAAAACTCTATATCATTAACGACACCAGCGCTAATGGCGATGATAGTGAACCTTTCATCAAAGAAGCCATCCAAGAACATAATGCGCAATTTGAAATTGAGTACATCCGCCAATCAACGCTTCCAGAATTGGAAGAGCGTTTTTCTAAGCCCAATCCCGATGAAGCCGTCTTTTTTATTCGCTTTTACAATGACCGCAATGGGAATCTGTATAAGAACAGTCAAATCGCTTCTATGATTAACAAAAGCGAGTTGCCTGTTTTTATCACCGATACACTCTTTATCGGTAAAGGTGCTATTGGTGGAAAGTTGGTTCTTGTTAAAGATTTAGGAATGCAAACGGGGCAAATGGCAATTAATATTTTAGACCACAAAGTAGCACCGCTCACCGTTCAAGTTTTTAACGAATACAGCTACCAATTTGACGTCCAGAAATTGAAACAATTTGACATTTACCCCAACAGTGCCGTCAAAAAATTTGATTTGGTCAATGCGCCTCAAACGTTTTTTGATAAATACCGAAAGTTTATTGACGCGGTTTTCTTGATATCGCCTTTTTTAGTCTTTCTTATTTTAGGGCTCATTCACAACATTTATATGCGGATTCGTTCTGAAAAAGAGTTACGCGTGATTGAATTACAAAAAAACAAACATCAACAGTTTATCATCCAACAGTCCAAACTGGCTGAAATCGGGGAGATTTTTTCTTCCATCGCGCATCAATGGAAAAATCCTTTGGTCGAAATAGCCACGATTGCGCAAGAACATGTTTATAGTTGCGAAGCGCAAGATGATGAACAAAACAATCAATACGTCCATGACATTATGGTGCAAGTACGCTATATGACCGATACTATCAATGATTTTCAAAAATTTATTATGCCTTCCACGACCAAAACGGTGTTCGATGCGAGCGAGGCAGTCGAAACCATGCTTAAAATCATTAACCATACGATTAAATACAACTACATTGATGTCACCGTTGATGTCAGCAACGCAACCAATTTAATGGTCAGCGGTTATAAAAATGAGTTTATGCAAACCCTTTTAAACATTGTCAATAACGCAAAAGACGAGATTAAAGAGGCACGAGATGCCAAAAAAATAAAACGTGGACTGATTCATATCACGCTTTACAATCAAACGAAATACCTCTTTATCACCATTGAAGATAATGCAGGCGGTATACCAGAAGAGAAGCTTCCTCATATTTTCAATGCTTACTTTACAACCAAAGAACAAGGACACGGTATAGGACTTTATATGTCAAGACTTATCATCGAAGATAAGATGGGTGGTCGCATTTTCGCTTCCAATCACGGCGAAGGTGCATGTTTTACAATCATTTTAGGAAGTGAACTATGAAAATTTTAGTCTTAGAAGATAACGAACGCCTTGCCAATGTGATTAAGAGTGTCCTCATCAAAGAGGGTTATAGTGTGGATGTGTTTATGGATGGCGAACAAGCATTGGACGCATTGAACCGCGGTTATCACTGTTTTATTCTGGATATTAATGTTCCCTCCATTGACGGCATCTCTATTTTGGAGACCATTCGGTTATACCACAAGGACATACCTGCCATTATCATCAGCTCCAATCACGATTTAGAGAAAATTCAAATGTCCTATGAAATTGGCTGTGATGATTACCTTAAAAAGCCTTTTTTCATTTATGAGCTGGTGCAAAAAGTTAAAAAGCTTTGCCACAAACCATCACAAACCATCGCGTTATGGATAGGCTACAACTACGACCTCGTCAATCACCGCTTATTTGACCCGAATAATGAAGAGATAAAACTCGCAAAAAAAGAGTGCATGTTTTTAGACCTTTTTATCAAAGACAGACACCGTGTCATCACGTTTAATGAACTCGAAGAGTACGTCTGGGAAGGCGAAGAGACGAGTGTTTTAAATATGCGCGCTCTTATCAAACGCTTACGTAAAAAATTACCAGAGGGTGCTATTGAGATGATTAAAGAAGTGGGATACCGTTTAGGGGAGTTATAAAAAAACAGCATCATACAATCGCATATTTTATAGTGATTCCCAATTAATTGCAAAAACAAGCCCAATTAAACTATAAATTTATGGTGTAGAGGAGGAACTACTTATTAAAGTTTTGAATATGGCGTTTCTAACATCAAATAGGCAGAGCAATCATACAATTACTCTGCCTACTTTTATTGTTTAATACCAAGTTGTTGATACTTTTCTTGTATTTCTTTCTTTTTTTGCTCCATTTTATCTTTATAAGAATTACGTTCAGGCTTATAATAATTCAATATATTTCTCAATTCATTATGACCAGCATCAATATGACATGAAGCACACTTAATTGCCTTATCTGTCCCTTGTAAGCTTTGATAATGTTTATGCATTTTTTGAGCTTGTACAGTAGAAGATTTATTGTTTAAAATATTGCCATGACATTCTAAACAACCTTTATCAAAAACAAAGCTTGCTCGATAATGTCTTTTTTCAAACCAGTTAATATTATCTGGATTTCCGAAAAAATGAATGCTCCCTTCAACAAGACCATTCCGTGCTTTTGAAACAATATACGCTATGAGATTATTGTGAGGGAGATGGCAATCAACGCATTTCGCACTTGCACCTACCTTGCCATTGCCACCATGAACATCTTCTTTATAAGCGATAACCATAGGATCCATTTCATGACAAAGGACACAAAATTTTTCATCACTTGTTTTATGCAGACCATAATAGGTACCATAACAAAGGATTATGCCCACTAACACACCAAGTCCTGCAAATATTAAGAGAAATAGTTTTTGTTTCATGGTGTCTGCCCCATCCACATATTAGTTTGAATCTCTTTTTCATGGCATTCTGTACACATATTTGTTGAAGGTTTATGCTCATTATGACATTCATCACATTGTAGCCTTGTTCCATCATGAATTGAATTATGTGGATTTGCTTTAATAGTATCAATAACGCCCAATCGTTTAGCAAGCTTTTCTTTTGTTCCATGGCATTCAAGGCAGGTAGCTTCTCTCACAGCTTTGAATCCTTCTATATTATTGCCTTGCCCTTCATGACAAAAGATACATTTCAAAGAGAGGCTCGCATGAATCGGTTTTAGAGGATACTTCTCTTTTTGCTCTGGAGTCACTATAATTTCAACCTCGTTGGTATTTGCAAGAGAAGTGTTATCTTCTCTTGCAGATAAAGTTGTCATAAAGATGCTTGACAACACGAAATAAAAATAAAGTACACGCATGAAATGATATGCCCGTTTCATCGCTTAAATATTTTCTCCAGCTACCATACCAAAAACAAGACAGTCAGGGATAGAACAACTCCCTAACCTACTAGCACCATGAGTACCCCCTGTGATTTCACCTGCAGCATAAAGGCCTGGGATTGGTTTTTTTGTCTTAGTAGAGATAACTTGAGCTTTCGTATTGATTTTCAATCCGCCCATTGTATGATGAAGTTTTGGCACACCTTTCGTAGCATAAAAAGGTGCTTTGATAATTTGAACACCTTCCACTTCATTAACAGGTTTTCCAAATTCAGGATCTTTCTTTGAAGTGACATAACTATTATAAGCTTCTATCGTCTTCTTAAGCTCCACTGGAGATATTTTATAAGTAGCGGCTATCTCATCAATTGTATTGTATTTTTTAACAACACCTGATTGAATAGCTTTTTCTGCAATATCAGGGATAATTTTATCCACAGCCACTTGATCACAAATATTAATAGGATAATTTTTTTCATCGCCGTTTATCACTTTAAACATTGCTTGAGCACGTGTACGGCGGTCTGCAAGTTCATTCATAAATCGCTTACCTGTCTTCGGATTGACAGAAATTCCGTACCTAAAGGTAGCGTTGATATTAAAATTTGAAGCTGAACCAAATCCCTTTTCATCAGGACATGCCCAAGGGCCAAATTGAATCCAAGATACTTGAACTGGTACAGCACCGATATCAAATGCTTTAAGGAGTACTTCTGCTGTTGCTCCTGGCTGATTTGTAGAATCTGTTTCGACAGGAATACCAGGGTCTTGCATGTTTCGGAAAAAGACATCACGTGAAAACCCGCCACTGGCTAAAACAACGGCTTTTTTCGCTTTATAGTATTTTCGGTCACCCGTTTTATTTTCTGCATTATCATCTAACGCTTTCGTATCAAACTTATAATTTTCTCTGACAATAACTCCGACAACACGGCCACTATCATCAAGAATAAAATCATCAAATTTTGTTCTACTTTTAATAACGGCCCCTGGTAATTTTTCTAGATAAGTAAGCATTGGTTGTACAATACCAGAACCACTGCCATTCGACGTTAAATAAGTTCTAGGGACAGAATGCCCTCCTAAATGTGAAAGTTTTTCGTAAAATTTGGCACCGCATTTTTCAACTAATTTGAGAGCATCATTTCCACGTTCCGCAATGACTTTAAGGTTTTCAGGGTGATTGAGGTTAAGCCCTGCTTTCATAGTATCTTTAGTATACAATTCAACAGAATCCTTAACACCTTCTGTTTTTTGTTTAGGGCTATTGACAACAGCTAAAAGACCGCCATTAATAATTGAGTTGCCTCCCAAACGCCCCATCTTTTCAACAACAACAACTTTATTGCCTTTTTCAACTGAAGTAATTGCCGCAGCAAGAGCTGCAAAACCAGAACCAATAATGACAACATCATACTCATCATCATATTTAACATTATTTGGAGACACAGATGCTGCATTTGCAACACTATTTCCAAGGGCTAGAATACCAGCACCCATAGCACTAACTTTAAAAAACTTACGTCTTGAAATATCAGCCATAATAGACCTCCTTAATATTTTATTACATAAGAATTTAAACATAATAAAATAATAAAAAAGTAATTTTTTTGAACATAAAAAATATAATTATTATTATTTATAAAATATTTTTGTGAGATTGGTAGCAGTATTGAGTTATGATCATAACGGTGTATTGAGTCGATAGCCATAGCCAGAAATGTTTTCTATCAAAGCATAATATATTTTTTTTCTGATTTTTTGAACACACATACGCAAAGCCTCAATACTCATACTTTTTTCTTGCCAAACGTAACTCTCAATTACTGAATATTCTACGATAGTATTTATATTTGAGATTAATAAATGCAAAAGGTCTCTTTCTTGCTTTGTTAAAACGATTCTTTCTTGATTTCGATTAAAAAGAAATTTTCTTTTACAGTCATAACTAAAACCACTTCCTAAGAGTATATTGGTATTGCAAATATCTTTTGTAGCCATCAGTAGTGCTGTTTGAAGATCTTCAATCCGAATCGGTTTACGTAAGTAACTATAAGCTCTTTGATTAATGCTTTCAGAAATATTTTCAGAATTATCATACGATGTAATGATGATAACAGGTAAATGAGGTGAGATTTTATGCATTGCCGCAACCATTTCAAGTCCATTGATTTCAGGAAGTTGAATGTCTGCAATAACAACATCAGGTTTACTACGTTCAAATATCTCAAATCCAAGCATACCATTATTAGCAACTTCAACACATTGGCAATACAGTACTAAAGATTGTTGCAAAGCATGTGCTGTTATTTCGTCATCTTCTACAATAAGGACATGAATAGTAGAAAGTTTTTTTAATATCTTAATATCAAGCATGATTATTCTTCCTTGTTTTTTAGTATCGACAGGAGAAATATAGTTGGATTTCCATAAGATAAAAGAGATAACTCTCCTTCTAATCTTCTTCGCGCAATCAATTGAGAAATGTAAAGACCATTTCCAGTTCCTTTTGCTCCTTTTGTCGTTTTAAAAGGCTTAAAGAGCATAGGGCGAAATGCCATTTTGATACCAGATCCATTATCTCCTATTTTAATACGATACTCTGTAGCTGTTTCTTCAATGCGTATATTAATCTGTTTACACTGTTGATTATTTTGTTCAAGTAATGCATCTTTTGCATTTAGCATCAAACTAGCAATAATTTGTTGAAATTCATTTTTGTAATTATGGCAAAGTCCATTCTTTACCTCTTTAATAATTTTAATCACAATGTCTGTATTTTTAAAATAAGGATCAATGATTAAAAGCGTTTCTTTTACAGTTTCCTCTATATCGAACAATTGTAAGCTTTGAGAAGGTTTATAGAAATTGCAGAATGTATCCAATGTGTTCGACAAATAATGAACATTGCAAAGAGTATGATTAATATTTTCTTCGAAAATTGCATCATTCAGGCATTTCATCTCTTTAAATTGCAGTAAATTCCCCATCATAATAGAAATAGCATTCAAAGGCTGGCGCCACTGATGAGATATCGCACCAATCATCTTTCCTAAGTCTGCCATTTTAGATTGTTGAAAAAGAATATCTTCTTGTTCTTTTTTTTGTAATTTTGCTTTTTCTCGCTGCGTTATATCTTCTAAAATCATCATCATCCCTTCACATAAACCTTGACTATTTATTACAGGTGATAAGGTACATAGAAGAGAGATGGTCGTATTTTTATAACTAATATTAAACTTATCTTCACATGTGATTTGTTTTGCCAACATCGTCTTAATTCTTTTACCAATACTATGTTGAGTCTTTTGAGGAAAGTAGTTAAGCAAAAGATTTTTAACTAAAAGACAAGATTTTTCTGGTTTGAATTTTATTACATGTAATAATTTAAAAAACTGTTGGTTATAGTATGTAACATTTTGCTCACTATCCGCAATCAAAAAACCTTTTTCATTATGATCAATAAAACTGTGAATCAGTGTTTGAGCACTAATGAGTTTTTCTGCACTTTTATAACCACGATAATTATAAAAAAGATTCAAAATCAAAAACAATGTTAGACTAATACCATAAATAAGAATATTGATTTCCAATTGAAAATCAACTTTTTCATAAACTTTTTTTTTCTCTAATTGTGCAATCACATACCATTGAGGGAATTCTATATATGCATAAGAAAAAATATATTTTTCAAAATCACAATTATCTGTTGTCAGCGTACAAGAATGTTGATTCAAATTATATGTAAACGTATTGAAAAGTTTCTTATCATCTTTATGAGCTAATATCTGTTGGTTTTTGTCTACAATAAAAGCATTACCATTATAGGGAAGAGAAATATCTAAAACTTCCGATTTGATATATTCTATGGGAAGAGTACCACATAAGACACCTTGTAAATTATTTTTGTTATCAAAAGGCATACAAATAGAGATAACCATGGATTGCAGTTCATCATCTTTGTAAGGTTCTGTGATAGTTACTTTATTATTCAAAATAGTTGTTTGATACCGAAAATTTGAAATATTAGGATAAGGCTGGAGAATATAGACATTTTTGCTTGAAATGGTCATAGTATTGTTATAGCCAATAAACATACTAGCAAAACCTGCCATTCGAGAACAATTCTGCAAAATCTCACAAATTCGCTTTTGATCATTATCTGGGCTTAATTCTACAATGAACGCCTGCGTTATATGAATAGCATCTATTTTGGTTTCTAGCCATTTATTAATGTGATTTGATATATCTCGCATAGATTGAACTTGCAAATCATAGATACTATCTTTAAGTACATGTAAATTTACCCAATAATTTGCAATAATCAAAACGAAGAAACCAACACTAAATAAAAAAATTATTTTGCTATTCTTTAATAAGTATTTTGTCATAACTTTTTACTTAACTCTTAAATAAAAACAATAATATTATAGCAAAGAATTTATTTTTATTTTACTTTATAATATAAATAATAATTTAATATTATAAATTATTGTCAAATTAGCCTTTATGAAGTTGCCCTATTGTAATTCGAGTTAAGCTTTTTTCATTAAAAAGCCTACTGCGCATATGATCATTTTGTAAAAAGATTATCCAGAGTATAGTAATGATAATTTCTACTTTTAAAATCACCCTACTCATTGTCTAAAATAGAGAGAAGATTAGAAGCTATCCATCCATTTTTTTATTATTTATAAATTAGTATAAAAACGTTTCTATGGTATGTTCACCTTCATTCGTAAAAGTATTTGAGATATACATATTAAATATAGGCAGGATAACAAAGTACAAAGAGTTGATTTTTATTTGAGTCATTTAGGAAGGATTGCGGTAATAGAGTTTGGTTTTATCTTTTTGGTAAGTGCTGTAAAGCTTTTTAAACTCGGAAAAGACCTTTGCCGAATAAGGATTATCATCTATCTTGCCATTATACGCATTGATGGCGTCTTTATTATTTTTATGGCGCTGAAAACAGGTTGCTAAGATATAAGCGCCCACTTGAATATTAATCTTAGGGTCAAACAAATCATAAAATGAGATATTGGCACGATCCAACAGCGGCTTATGAATCGAATTGATTTGCATAATGCCCATATCAAACCGTGGATAGTTCCGCGTATAAAGAAAATGTACCACGTGACTGGCTTCGTATTTATTTTTACTTTTAATGGAAATCACTTGAGAATATTGCTTGCTTTCAATTCCTCTTTGTTTCAAAAAAAGTTGCAGTTCTTGTGCTTGCTTGGGTGACATTTTATTGGCACTAAAAGCAACCACATAGCGGTCTAAATCGCTTTCAACTTTAGCGATAGAATAAAGAAGCCTCGGTTCAATACCGTAAATCTGCCCTA
>DKFS01000081.1 GCA_002452855.1 Sulfurospirillum sp. UBA6790
TTGATTAATCGTGGCACTGATCCAACAGAGGTTATTACCAAAAGATTAGCGAATGCGGTATCGGAAATGACACGCATTCGAGAGTATGACTATTTATTGATTAATGACGATTTAACGACAACGCTGCATGATTTGACTGCTATTGCGCTTGCTTCTCGAAAGAAAAGAGCTCTAATGGATTTAGGCGAATTTATTAACAACTGGGCAAATATCGATTAAGTCTTAGCATCTCATTTTTAGTTTATAAAAAAATGCTATAATGCCCGAACTTAAAGTTTACATGTAATTTCTTATAAGGAGAAAAAATGGGTCCAAGTGTTCAGCAATTGCTGATTGTTTTATTGATTGTTGTTTTGCTTTTTGGGGCAAAAAAAATTCCAGAACTTGCCAAAGGATTAGGTTCAGGTATCAAAAACTTTAAAAAAGCAATCAAAGAAGATGAAGAAGTGACAACAACTACGACAGATAAAGTTGAATCAAAACCTGATGTAACGGTAACAACGACAACAACAGACGAAAAAAAATCTGTATAAGGTTGGGTGTTGAAAAAATCGGTTACACGCGTTATTAAAGAGACACTACAAAGAGAGTTTATTTTAGAAAAGCCAAGTAATCTCTCTTTTGGCCACTATGCAACTCCCATAGCTTTTTCGCTCGCTAAAGAGCTCAAAAAATCACCTATCGCGATTGCAGAAGAGATTTGTACAAAGTTTGATACGAACTCTATTTTTCAAGCAGTGACGCCTATTAAAGGGTATATTAATTTTAAGCTGAGTGAAGCTTTTTTAGATCAATATGCCACATGGGCGATACAGCATGAATCTGAGTTCGGACGTGATGAATATCATGAAAGTATTTTACTAGAGTACGTGAGTGCAAATCCGACAGGACCATTACATATTGGTCATGCCAGAGGTGCCGTTATGGGCGATGCTTTGTATCGCATTGGTACACATTTAGGCTATAAAATTACCAGTGAATATTATGTCAATGATGCAGGTAATCAGGTCGATCTTTTAGGACTCTCTCTTTATTTATCGGGTCGAGAAAACATCCTTGGGTTAGAAGTTGCTTGGCCTGAAGAGTTTTATCGAGGTGAATATATTATTGATTTAGCACATGTCGCTAAGTCAGAGCTTGGTGAAGCCATTTTCCTGAGTGAAGAGAATATTAAAACACTCTCCATTTGGGGCAAAGATAAAATGCTTGAACTTATTCGCTCAAACTTAGCCGATGTGGGTATTGAGTTTGAACAGTTTGTTAGCGAAAAATCATTGTATGACAAATGGGATGAAAGCTTCAAAAAATTGCAAGAGAGTCACAAAACGTACGAAGAAGGCGGAAAAATTTGGATTCGCTCAACGGAGCTTGGCGATGAAAAAGATCGTGTTGTTGTGCGTGAAGATGGAAGACCAACCTATCTAGCGGGCGATATTATCTATCACGATAATAAATTCCAACGAGGATATGATCATTATATCAATATTTGGGGAGCAGACCATCACGGGTATATTACACGCGTTAAAGCTGCGATCAATTTTCTTGGATACGATGAAACGAAATTAGAGGTTTTGCTCGCTCAAATGGTTTCACTGCTCAAAGGTGGTGAACCTTATAAGATGAGTAAGCGTGCGGGTAATTTTATTTTGATGAGTGACGTTGTGAGTGAAATTGGAAGCGATGCATTGCGTTTTGTCTTTTTAAGTAAAAAATCAGATACGCATTTAGAATTTGATGTGGATGTTTTCAAACAAGAAGACAGCAACAATCCAATTTTTTATATCAATTACGCACATGCTCGAATTAACCAAATTTTTGCAAAAGCTGAAAAAAACATTAGCGATGTCATCAATGTGAAACTTGAAAATATGAGTGAAGATGCACAAAATCTTCTTTTCAGTGCGTTGCTTTTGCCTGAAGTCCTTGAAGATGCTTTTCAATCAAGACAAGTCCAAAAGGTGACAGAATATCTCAAAAATCTAGCGGCATCGTTGCATAAGTTTTACAATGAAAATCGTGTTGTTGGTACGACTGAAGAAGCTAAATTCCTTAAATTATTTGCTACTGTAGCGCTCTCATTACGTTTGGGATTAAAGTTGATAGGTATTACTGCCAAAGAAAAAATGTAAAAGCGTATGCGAAACTCATTACGTTTGAACATTGCCTTCCTTACTTTTTTGATAAAAAACCCTAAAATATTTTTACTAGCTCTTCTTTTAGGAGGGCTAGTTTACTCTTACGAATTTTTTGTTGCCAGAGACACGATGTCTTATATGGGCGTTCCAAAGGCAACGGACTCCACGATAAAACATGCAACGCGTATTTTCCGAAATGAAGCTTACATGGTTGGATACTCTGATATAAAAGGCAATCCTTTATGGGTTGTGTACCAACTAAAACCCACACCAAAGGGTACGCACTCTCTGAAACGACCTGATAGTTTTAGTACTGATTGGCGAAATTTAGGCTTGGTAACACCGCAAGATTATACGAATAGTGGATATGACAGAGGACACATGGCTCCCAATCATGCAATAGCCCTTCTGTATGGCAAACAGGCGCAAGAAGAAACGTTTTTAATGACAAATATAACGCCTCAAAAACCCTCTTTAAACCAGAAATTATGGCAGCAACTTGAAGTGATAGAATTAGAACAGTTTACTCCAAAATTTAACGTGCTATGGGTGTATTCAGGACCTCTTTTCACTACCAATCCTTCTTATCTTAAAAGCGCTTTTCATATTGAAATCCCTGAAGCCTTTTACAAAATATATCTTGGGATTGAAGAAAATGGTTCGATAAAAGCATTAGCGTTCATTATTCCTCAAAAAGCTAAAATGCGAGATGCGTTGAAGAAGTATGTTGTCAGTATTGATGAAGTAGAACGCCGCAGTGGATTTGACTTTTTTTATCAGTTAGATGATACCATTGAAGATGCTCTTGAAAAAGAGATTGATGCAAAGAACTGGTTTTGATTTTTACATGTAATGCTGTTAATCATCTATTGAAGGGCTAGGAATTGAGAAGAAAATACCTTGTGCATACTCAATCCCTAAAGACTGAATCATCTCATAAATCTTCTCATCACTGACATATTCTGCAATCACTTTAATGTGTGCCTCTTTGGCAAATGCAACAATATTTTTTACCAACGAAAAAGAGATTTTATCGTCTAGAATTTTTTGAATGATCATGCCATCAATTTTAATAAAATCCGTTTTAATCTCTGCAAGATAGATAAAATTGGAATAACCGCTTCCAAAATCATCAATATAAATGGTGTAACCTAACTGTTTTAACATCAAAAGATTATTTTTTGCATCTTCTCTGCTGGTAATATCTTCTGTCTCAATGATCTCCAATCCTAACCTAGGTGCGATATTTTTTTCTGCTGCATAGCCCTTGAGAATTGAAAGAATGGATTCATCGATAACATCATGAGGGTTGAGATTGACGCTGATATTAACACTTGGATGTGCCAATAATTGAAGATAGCAAATGTTCAAAACTTCTTTAGAAATATTGCGTAAAATAAACGTACCTTTAATAGTTGGGAGAATGCGATTGGGCAAAATAACATCGCCATTTTTATCAATAATGCGCAGAAGTGCTTCATAATGGGAAAGCTCTTGTGTTTGAGAATGGATAATTTTTTGATAATAACACTGAATGCGATGATCTTCAATGGACTCTTTAATTTCATTGAGTGACATTGAAGTATTGTGCGTATTCTCATTTTCATCATAGATTTCTATTCTGTTTCGTCCCTTTGTTTTAGCATTATAGAGTGCAATATCGGCTAGTTTAAACGCTTCTTGGAAAGTACGTGATTTGTGTGGAACAAGATTAATACCAATGGAAACGGTGACACGGATGCTCTCCGTTGGAGAGATCAAAAATTTATTTTCCTGAACAGCATAAAAAATGCGTTCGATGACATTTAAAGCGCTCAAATGGTCATCTCTATGGATTTTGGCTAAGATTAAGAATTCTTCACCTCCATAGCGTATAACGATATCATCTTTATGTCGAATCGTGAGCAACATAGTACTGGCAATTTGTTTTAAAACGTGATCTCCCGTATCATGCCCATAAGTATCATTGATTTTTTTGAAGTAATCAATGTCCAATGTTGCGAGGATATAATCATTCATGTTAATAAAATCTTCATATTTGTGAAGGTAATTACGGTTGTAAACACTGGTGAGTTTGTCGATAAAGGCACTTTTTCGAACTGCACTAAAACGCCTTGTCTGGATGATGACAAAGATGAGTATGGCAAAAATAACACACATCGCTCCTACGATGCCACTTTTGATTATATGAATGATTTGATTGATCTCTTCAATTTTGTGGATAGAAAAATCAATGGCTAAAATGAGTTCAACATTTCCTTGGCTTAAAATAGGAACCAAATAACTGATGGAGAGTTGTTGTAAAAGTGTGTGGCGAATAACAAGCGGCTCTTTTTTGACATAGATTTGTAGCCATTCAGGACTATCTACATCTAACTTTTGATCCAGCGCTGCTTTCTCTTCAGACGTCGAAGCGTCGCTTAAAAATCGAAAAATGCCTCTGTCATCGCGGTATAAAAGGTAAGCGTATTTAATGTGGGGCGTTAATAATGTTTTTAAACTCATTTCAATTTTATGTTGAATGAACTCATTGTTTTTAATATCGTCAATATAATTGGTCTGACCTTGAAAGAGGGATTCTATATAACGTGCACTGTTGTGGGTAATCGAGAAGACATCGGATGTTGAGATTTCAAAAATTTTGGTTTCAATACTCTTCTCAAGTCTAAGCGTTACAAGGAGTAAAAAAAATAAAATGGAAGTGATTACCACAATGGGGACGAGCAGATAGAAAGGATTTTTAAAAAGAGACTTCATGCGCATTAAAAATTCTCAACAAACTGGTCAAACGTTTTTGGTAGCTCGATTGCTTTTTCATCAAGTCTTTTTTGAATAAAAACAATGTTTGGTCTACTTTTATTCCAAAAAAGTGCTCCAAAATACTTATCATTTGTGAGAAGTTTGCGATAGTTGTTGGTAAAGAAAAGACGGTTCGTATTATCGCATAAGGATTCATTTTCAATATTTTTATTAACAAAGACAAAGTTGGCTGCTTCACATTTGGAGCTGAGTGTAAAATATTTTGAATAGACTTTCTCTTCCATTTTTGAGATATGCGGAATAAAAAGTTTAATTTTCTCATGCATCGAAGCCGTAGCCACTTCAGCAATAATTTTTGCTTCCAATTCAACTTCTTTACTATAGGGTTGCACTAAAAAGGTGTAGTTCTCTGCAAATAAAAAGCTTAGAAGGGTTAGGAAAAGGATAAGTATTCTCATTAGAATACCCATCTTATAGAGAAGGTAACACTTCGGTCATTATCGTCCAAAGCAAAAAAATGGGTTCCTAAATTGGTAAAATAAAGCGATTGCGTGGAGCGATCAAAAATATTATTTGCTTTCAGGCTGTAGCTCAAATCTTTTGTGGCATGATAGGTCACACCCAGGCTCATATCGAAGCTATCAGGAATACTCAGACCAAGGTAGTCATACCCATTTCTGTAAATAACAGAGGTAAAGTAATCAAACTTTTGGTACCCTCCCATATATTTAATGTAGCCACCTTTGGTCGAGTTGTTAATGGTCTCGCTAAGATTGGAAGTATAATAATTGAGATGGATTTTGTCTCTATCGGTAAAGCTGTATTCATAGTCAAAAAGAATGCCATTAGTTGTAATGGTATGATCAACATTGATGAAACCAACGGGTGTGAGATAGATAAAATCATCAATATTCACATGGTCGTAAGTGATACCAAATTTCGAATTCCCTTCGGTATAAACGCCTTCAAGCGTGTAAAATCGGTATTGTTGAGATTTAAGCTTTGGATTGCTTGCATCTGCATAATCAACATTGTAAAACGAAGGCGCTAGGGCTGTTTGGGTATAAAAACTCTTAAATCCCCAATGTTCGGTAGGCGTATAGATAGCACCTACGCGTAGCAAGGTTTCTGAACTGTCTTTTAAATAAGCATTTCGGTCATAGTAATCAAGCTTTGTGTTGGCGACTAAAATAAGATCGTTCCTTAGCTTATAACTGTCTTGTAACAATAAAGAAGAGATGGTCTCCTCATCAAAAGGACTAAAACGTCCTATATTGCTGTTCGTATCACTTTCTCTGTTTTGAACATCGTACGTTTTATTTTTAACGTTAATGGCCGTAATAAAAGAGTTGTTTTCGACATCAAATGATTTTGAAAGATAGGCATTTGTTTTGATAAAACGCAAATCCTCACTGTAACTTTTAGGACCATTAGGACCATATTGAGAAAAGGTAATTAATGGAACAACAGCAATTCCCTGTGTATTGGCTTCATCATAACTACGATCATTCACATCAACGGAGAGATTTGCTTTAAGCGATTTGTCGTCTAAAAAATAGTGGGTGTAGTTGATAAAAAAGTCTCTTGAGAGGTTTTTACCGCTGTTAGGGGTTGCATCAAATGCAAGACCCGTATAATTATTTTGAGAAATATCGGTATATCCCATGTTGATTTTGGTGGTGTCGTTGCTAATATCCATATACACATAGTGCTTTGTGCCGTTACTGTTAAGTTTTTGGTCATTGTAGATGGTTGTCTTCTTGACTTTTTCCTGATTGAAAAACATCAGGTAAGACCAGCCGTTTTCAAAACTGGCTGAGTTTGTAAAACTTTGGGAGTTTGCCCCTTTGGAGGTGATCCAACTATTGATCTCTGAACTATTCTCTTTGAGCGCGGATTTGGTATAAATACGTACAAAGTAGATGCCCGTCTCATTGCCAAATGAAAAAGAGCTCTCTCCGTAATAAATCTCGATATGATCGACAAAATCTAACGGCAAATCGCCCCAAGAGAGCGATGTGGATTGATCGTAGCCTGAACTGATTTCATGATCATTGATAAAAAAACGAAAAAAACCACTGGTAGTTGTTTTGGAACCGGTTAAGGAGTAATTGGTTAGTCCAAATTGGTTGGTGTTGATGTTAAATAAGGGAAGTTCTTTTAAAATATCGTTGAGCTTGGTGTACTGCATCAGGCGAATCTCTTTTTGAGAATAGATGACCACATGCCCAATTTTTTCATTTACCGTTTGAAGAGAATTGTCCGAAGTTGATTTATATTCTTGTAAGAGTGCATCAAGGGAGTCAGAAAAGAGAAGACTACTAATGAGCCCAAGCAGCAAAATAATCTTCATGACTGAATATAAAATCCTTACATGTAATTTATGAGAAATATTAGTATAGAAAAGTAGAGCTTAATAATCTCTATTGCTAGCAAACTCTAGATAGGGCGCATTAGTATTTTAAAATATAATGTTATAGAGTATCAGAACTCTTTTGCGAGCATTTTTTACAAATACCATTCATAACGATAAAACTATGATTGATATGAAAACCACTCTGTGAATGGATTGCATCCATAAGTGCTTTTGTTTCAACAAACATATCTTCAACACTTCCACACTCTGAACAAAGAAGATGAATGTGTGGCACTTTTTTAATTTCATATTGTTGTTTTTGATGTGGGAGTTTGACTTCTTCTAAAATATGAAAAGAGATTAAGTCGTTGATATTGCGGTAGAGGGTTGCTTTGGACATGGTAGGGTATTTGCGAATGATGGCGTCAAAAAGAGTGTCGATATCAATATGGCCAAATGTCTCAATACAATTTAAAATTGCTAAACGTTGATGCGTTGATTTGAGATTACTTGCTTTTAAAACATCTTTAAACTTTTCCATAGCCCACAATCCTTCTTACATGTAAAATGAGAATTCTATAGGAGCCGAACTTAATAAGATATTAACTATCCTATTTGAAAATATTTTATAATAGAAATAAATTCTAAATAGTATTAATTATTAATTAAGATAAAAGTGCATATAATCTTTTTACAATCTTAAAAAGGAGAAGAAATGAAAATTTCTAAGGCAATTGGTCTTTGTATAGTGAGTACAACAGTCTTATTCGGTGCGAATAGCTTGGTGGATAAAGTGAAGCAAAATGCGATTGAAGCAATTCCTTCAAGTCAATTAGCGGTTTTAAAATTAATTGATGACCCTAAGAATCCTATGACAGAAGCGAAAATTGAGTTGGGCAAAAAACTCTATTTTGATCCTCGTATGTCAAAAAGTGAGCTGATTAGTTGTAATACCTGTCATAACTTGGCACTTGGAGGAACCGATGGTATCAGTGCAGCAATTGGACATGGATGGACAGCCAATCCACATCATTTAAATTCTCCAACGGTTTACAATTCAGTTTTTTTCAAAGCGCAATTTTGGGATGGCAGAAGCCCTCATCTAGCCGATCAAGCACAAGGCCCTGTCCAAGCAGGACCAGAGATGGCGGCACCGCCTAAATTAGTTGAAGAGCGTATCAATTCTATTCCTGAGTACGTTGCAGCGTTTAAACAAGCATATGGCGATAGTGTCAAAATTACATTTGAGACAATTACCGCAACAATTGCTATTTTTGAAAAAACATTGATTACCCCTTCTCGCTTTGATGACTTTATGCTGGGAAATGAAAATGCACTCAGTAAAGCAGAAAAAGAGGGCTTAGAATTGTTCATGGATAAAGGATGCGCAAGTTGTCATAATGGTATCGCTTTAGGTGGTACGATGCAACCCTTTCAAGTGGCGGGCAAATACAAATTCGCACAAGTCGGTGATTTTAAAGGGGATAAGAACGGTATGGTCAAAACCCCAACATTACGAAATATCAGCGAAACGGCACCGTATTTTCACAATGGAGCTATTTGGACACTTAAAGATGCTATTAAAGAGATGGGAAGCGTTCAGTTAGGCATTAGCATCAGTGATACGGAAAGTGCAAAGATTGAGACATTCTTGAAGGCGTTAAAAGGAAGAAAGCCGGTTATTGTTTATCCTGAGCTGCCTGAAAGTACAGAAAAAACACCCAAACCAGACGCTAAGCTTTAGTGTATAGCGCAGCGTACGTAGGCTCTTAGGCTTTGCCTAAGAGCCGTTATCAAATAAGGTTACTCTACGCCTCTTACTTTTTTCATCTCATCTTCTCGCTCTTTGAGAAAAAGTTCAAGATTGTATTTTTGGCGATATTGCGGTGTCATAAGATGAATCAGGATGTCTCCCATATCAATCACGGTCCAGTTATCATCAGCATCTACATTTAAAAAAGTTTCACCAGCACCTTTGAGTTCTGTTTTAAGATGGTCGAGTAATGAAAGACCATGTCTCTCACCCATTGTTGTGGCGATAATGACAGTGTTTACAAAATAGTCTTTACCACTCATATCAAATACTTGTACGTCTTCTGCTTTTTTATCACTTAAAGCAGTGACAATTCTTTCAATTCTATTATCCATTGGATTCCTTGTATAAAACGCTATCACTTCATTTTCGATGGCTTTGGGAAGAAATCTTCTATCTAAAAATGAGCGGAGCTTTGAAGAGCTGATATTAACATTAATTGGTAAAATTTTCAAGTCCTTTGGCGGAACAAAATCGCCGCGTCTTGCAACAACAATTTGAACCAAAGCGCTCAACTCATCGTATCGATTCCATTTGGGTAATGTTGCGTAACTATCGCTGCCGATGATTAAAGAAATCTTGGCACTTGGGTAGAGCTCTTTTACATGTAAAACCGTTTCAATCGTTGGTATTGGGCGTTTTTTGTCAATTTCATACGATGAGACTTCGACGTGGGGTACGTGTTCAAACATCGCTTGTAACCAACGGAAGCGTAGCAGAGCCGGTGCGCAAAAGTTCTCTTTAAATGGGCTAAGATAGGTTGGTACGACAATGAGTTTATCAATATCCAAGATTTTGAGTGCTTCATAGACTATTTTTTCATGACCTATGTGTGGTGGGTCAAACGAACCACCAAAAATCGCAATATGCAATGTGGATTCTCCAGTGCTTTAAACTTTTTTATACATCATTTTTGTTAAAATATTTTGCTTTTCTAAAACAGAAGCAAATAGACTAAAATGATTATTATATCAAAAGGAAAACCTATGGCACTCAAAATTGCTATAAATGGATTTGGTCGCATTGGAAGATGCGTTGCTAGAATTATTGATTCACGCGATGATGTTGAGTTGGTATGTGTTAATGATACAGCAGAACGCGCCACAACAAAACAGTTACTCAAATACGATAGTGTACATGGAATTTTCCAAGGAAATGTGGAATTACTCGAAAATGATTATATGCAAATGGGAAAATCAAAGGTAAAAATGTTTTCAACACGTGATGCAAAAGAACTTAATTTTGCAGATTATGGTGTGGATGTTGTTCTTGAATGTACAGGAGCACTTTTAACTCAAAAAGACATGCAAGTGTTTATTGACAATGGTATCAAAAAAGTTGTTCTTTCCGCTCCTGCAAAAGATGACACGCCAACGTTTGTTCTTGGCGTCAATGAAGATAAATACGCAGGTCAAACTATCATCTCGAATGCAAGTTGTACCACAAACTGCTTAGGACCAGTGGCTAAAATCTTAGATGATGCCTTTGGTATCGACAAAGGCTTAATGACCACCGTACACTCTTACACCAATGACCAAAATATTTTAGATGTAAAACATAGAAAAAATGATTTACGCCGTGCACGCGCTGCTGCTATCAATATGATTCCAACAACCACAGGTGCTGCAAAAGCAATTGGGTTGGTTCTTCCTCACCTCAAAGGAAGACTCCACGGACAAAGTGTACGTGTTCCAACACCTAATGTTTCCATGGTTGATTTAAACGTGCTTATCAAAAAACAAACAACCAAAGAAGAAATTAACGCAATTTTGATGGAAAAAGCGCAAGGTGCTTTAAAAGGTATTTTAGAAGTAGATATTGAGCAAAGAGTTTCTCAAGATTTTGTTACGAGTTCATGGAGTTCCGTTGTTGCTGCTGATTTGACACAAGTGATTTGTGGCGACATGGTAAAAATTATGGCATGGTATGATAATGAATGGGGCTATTCGACACGTTTGATCGATATGGCTTTACATGTAAGTAAATAAAAAGAAGGACAGGGAATGATTCGCTCTATTAGAGACCTCGATATTGCAGGTAAAAAAGTTTTTATTCGTTGTGATTTCAATGTGCCTTTAGATGAGTTTGCCAATATCACAGATGATAGACGTGTACGCTCAGCGATCCCTACGATTCGTTATTGTTTGGACCATGGTTGTGCTGTTATTTTAGCAAGCCACTTAGGTCGCCCAAAAGGTGTTGTGGATGAAAAATATTCACTCGCACCCGTTCAAATGAGACTCAAACGTCTTTTGGACAAAGAAGTGATTTTGAGCTCAGATGTCATTGGTAAAGATGCGACTGAAAAAGCAGAAGCATTGCAACCAGGAGAAATTTTACTGCTGGAAAATCTTCGTTTTAACAAGGGTGAAACCGCCAACGATGAAGATTTTGCAAAAGCACTTGCAGATATGGCAGAAGTGTATATTAACGATGCATTTGGTGTTTGCCATAGGGCGCATGCCTCAGTAGAAGCCATCACGCATTATTTTAATGAAAAAAGTTCTGCGGCTGGATTTTTACTTCAAAAAGAGGTTGAATTTTCCAAAAACCTTCTTCGCCGTCCAACGCGTCCGTTTGCGGCAGTCGTTGGCGGTAGTAAAGTTAGCGGTAAACTTCAAGCACTCATCAATTTATTGCCACGTGTTGATAAACTCGTCATTGGTGGCGGTATGGCGTTTACCTTTTTAAAAGCGCAAGGACTTGATATCGGTAACTCATTGGTTGAAGATGAACTCTTAGATGAAGCCAATCGTGTCATGGAAGAAGCAAAACGCTTGGGTGTTAAACTCTATTTGCCGGTAGATGTCGTAGCGGCACAAACCTGCTCACAAGATGCCACTATCAAATTTGTTACGGTTCAAGAGATTCCAAAAGGGTGGATGGGACTGGATATTGGACCTGCAACCTCTCGTCTTTTTAGAGAAGCCCTTGCCGATACCCAAACAATTCTTTGGAATGGACCAATGGGTGTTTTTGAATTGGAAAAATTTTCCAAAGGCAGCTTTAAAATGTCTCACGACATTGCGCAAGCCCATGCAACAACCGTTGTAGGTGGTGGCGATACTGCTGATGTGGTCGCTCGTGCAGGCGATGCCGATGAGATGACGTTTATCTCAACGGGTGGCGGCGCTAGTTTAGAGCTCATTGAAGGAAAAGAACTCCCAGGTGTTAAAGTCTTAAGTAAAAGTGAGACTGAGTAAGCATGATTGTTGCTTCAAACTTTAAAACCAATTACACCAGAGGCAGAGCACGTACGTTTATACAGAGTGTTCAAGCGTATATGCATCAACATGCTGTTCAGTCTGAAGTGCGTATCTTTGCTCCGTTTACGGCGTTAGATAGCTACCCTGAGATTCGTTCTCTCAGAGTCGGCGCACAAAATTTTTACCCTGTGCAGAACGGTTCATTTACCGGTGAAATAGGTTTTGAACAACTCGAAGAGTTTGGCATCAGTAGCGTCTTGATTGGACACAGTGAACGACGTCATATTTTAGGGGAAAGTCAAAACTTTATCGCACAAAAATATGATTTTGCCAAAGCCAGAGAGACAGAGATTATCTACTGCATTGGCGAACCGCAAGAGATACGAGTGCAAGGTATCGATGCTGTTATGAGTTACCTTTGGGAGCAACTTGAAGGCATTGACATTCATTATGAAAAAATGGTGATTGCGTATGAGCCTGTATGGGCGATTGGCACGGGTTTGACAGCGAGTTTGGAAGATATTGAAGAAGTGTTGGTACACCTTCGTTCTAAACTCAGTGCACCTTTGTTGTATGGGGGAAGTGTTAAAGTTGATAATATTGAAGCAATTTTACATGTAAAAGCGTGCGATGGTGTTTTAGTTGGAACAGCAAGCTGGAATGAAGAAGCGTTTTGTAGCATGATTCAAATCGCAGATAGCGTTAAAAAATAAGGAGAGAAATTATGATTATGAAGGGCAAAAAAGGCCTCATCGTTGGTATTGCAAATAATAAATCCATTGCCTATGGCATTGCTAAAGCATGCAAGGAACAAGGTGCTGAACTTGCATTTACGTATTTGAATGAACAACTCGAAAAAAGAGTCAGACCGATTGCTGAAGAGTTTGGATGCGATAAAGTGTATGAGCTTGATATTAATAATCCAGCACACCTAGAAGCATTGACAGCCTCTTTAGAAAAAGATTTCGGCAAAATTGATTTCGTGGTTCACTCGGTTGCTTACGCACCTAAAGAAGCATTGACGGGCAAATTTGTTGATACCACCAAAGAAGCATTTGATATTGCTCTTGGCACATCTGCGTACTCTCTAGTTGCATTATCACGTGCATGTTTACCTGTGATGAACGACAATGGCTCTATTCTTACCTTGACGTATTTAGGAGGACCTCGTTATGTACCTCATTATAATGTCATGGGTGTCGCAAAAGCAGCCTTAGAAGCATGTGTACGCTACCTTGCCGTTGATCTTGGAAGCAGAGGTATTCGTGTGAATGCTATTAGTGCAGGACCGATTAAAACCCTTGCAGCAAGTGGCATCGGCGATTTTAGAATGATTTTAAATTGGAATGAAGTAAATTCGCCACTTCGCAAAAATGTCACAACCGATGAAGTGGGTAACAGCGGCATGTATCTTTTAAGTGACCTCTCTTCCTGTGTTACAGGTGAAGTTCACTACGTCGATGCTGGCTATAGCATTATGGGTATGGGTATGGACGAAACAGACGAAGAAGGACATACTGTACTTGCTTGGGATATGCGAAAATAAGGAATACAATGAGAGTGGTACTGCAAAAATTAGGTTATGTAGTACTGATGCTCTGCATTATTTCTCTAATCTCGTTTGGAGCGATTCATTTGGCTCCAAACTCTTTCTTTGCAAGCGGTGAACTCAACCCTAACATCACCCCTGAAGCACTTGAACAGCTCAAACACGTTTATGGACTCGACCAATCTTTAAGCATGCAATTTTTTGCGTGGCTAAAAGCGATACTGCAACTTGATTTTGGCATCTCTTTTGCAAGCGGAAAAACGGTACGTACTGAGATATTACAGCGATTGCCTATTACTCTTTTGATGAATGTCATCAGTATGGTTTTTGTGTTTTTTCTTTCGATCTATTTTGGCATCAAATCTGCGATGAAACAATCTTTGACGTACGATAAAAGCATTAAGCAAGTGGCTTTAATCAGTTATGCCATGCCATCGTTTTATCTTTCGTTGCTTTTGGTGCTTTTTTTTGCAGTTCAATGGAAAATCTTTCCGATATCAGGACTGCATTCTAATGACATAGCGCAAGGCAGTTATCGGTACATTATCGATATGGCATGGCATTTAGTGCTTCCCATTTTTGTTATGGTCTTTGGTGGACTTGGGAGTTTAACGTTGTATGTAAGAAGTTTAACGCTCAATATTCTTAAAAGTGACTACATCTTTTTTGCTAAAAGCAGAGGCATTGAAGGAAAAGCGCTTTTAATACGGTTCATTCTTCCCAACCTTTCCCCACCGATTATTACTATATTAGGACTTTCTCTACCAGGTCTGATTGGCGGTAGTGTTATTTTAGAGTCTATCTTTGCCATTAATGGTATGGGATTACTTTTCTACCAAAGCGCTTTAAGTCGTGATTATCCTGTGATCATGGGGATTCTTATTATCTCCTCTTTTCTTACTTTACTTGGCAATATGATTGCCGATTTGGTACTGAGTAAACTCAATCCTCACTTTAAACGAAGAGGATAAATCATTTTAAAAGGACACAATAATGAAAAATATTCTTTTAGCTTTAGTTGCAATTTTGTTGATGAGTGGATGCGCAACATGGGGTGGCATTAAAAAGGATGCGAAAGATAGCGCTGAATGGACAAAAGAGAAGATTAATCATGGGGCGGAATACGTTAAAGAAAAGACAGAGTAAAATCAATCCGTAGAGCCTTATAAAAGGCATGAAAAGATTTACATGTAAAGCGGAAGCTTTACATGTAAAAAGGTTTTATAGTCCTCCGAAAAGGTTTTTTAACGCATTTGGATTGCGTTCAATCTCTTCTTTAACTTGCGCTTCGTTGGTGGCGGTTGTATTTGCCGTAGCAGCTCCTGATTCATGAAGCTCGATCTCAACACCACACAGCATTGAGGTTAAACGAATGTTAATACCATTTTTACCAATTGCTTTTGATTTTTGATCACTTGGTAAGGTGACGATGGCTTTACCGTTTTGAAGTTTAACATTGGAAATAATCGCAGGAGCTAAAGCACGTGCGATGAAAATTTCAGGGACGTTAGAGTATTCAATACAGTCGATATTTTCATTGTGTAACTCTTTGCTCACGGCATTAATACGTACACCTTTGGTACCAACGGTAGCGCCAACGGCGTCGATATTAGGATGCAATGAACTCAGTGCAATTTTTGCTCGCTCGCCAGGAATTCTAGCGCTTCCGACAATTTTAATCATGCCATCTTTGATTTCAGGAACTTCAAGTTCTAAAAGAGATTCTAAAAATTTTGGACTGGTGCGTGAGAGTTCAACATACATTCCTTGCGTTTTATCAATCATGACTTTGCGAATCACACTTTTAACCACGTTGCCGACTTTAAATTTTTCACCTTTAATGCGGTTTTTACGTGGCAAAACAGCTCTGATTTCATCAATTTCTATATACGTTGTTTCATCATTATCGATACGAACAACCGTTCCAAAAACAGTTTTACCAATAAGTTTTTGATATTTTTCAAAAATATTATTTTCTAAGAGACGTTGAATGTGATACTCGAGTTCTTTTTGGAGGGTTGCAGCGGCTGTTCTTCCCAAATTATCCAGTGGCAATTCATAAGTCAGCTCATCGCCGATTTCTACATCAGGGTCAATCTCTTTGGCTTCTTTGACAGCAATAAAATTTTCGTTTCCTTCTTGAAGCCTTATATCATCAGGCGTAACAACAATAACTTTTTGATAGAGTTTTA
>DKFS01000060.1 GCA_002452855.1 Sulfurospirillum sp. UBA6790
TCCTTAAAAAAGTGTTAGGTTTATTTTAACATATTCCATATTGAAATATTTTGAGAGTACGAAAACAAAATTTTATACAATCACTCCAAAGGGCTTTTTCAAGCTCGAAATGATACAATAATAACATTACGCAAAAGGGTAATTCATGCAAATCGATGAAAATAAGAAAAAAGCATTAGAACTGGCGATTAAACAGATCGATAAAGCGTTCGGAAAAGGTGCACTTGTAAGACTGGGTGATAAGGTCGTTGAACCTATCGCTTCGATTAGCACAGGTTCTATTGGGCTAGATTTAGCACTTGGAATCGGTGGTATTCCTCAGGGTCGTATTATCGAAGTTTATGGACCAGAAAGTTCGGGTAAAACGACACTTTCTCTTCAGATTATTGCTGAAGCACAATCCAAAGGTAGCGTATGCGCGTTTGTGGATGCCGAGCATGCTTTGGATGTGAAATACGCAGGCAACTTAGGCGTTGATATTGAGAACTTATTGGTTTCTCAACCTGATTTTGGCGAACAAGCTTTAGATATCGTTGAAACACTGGCACGCAGTGGAGCGGTGGATGTTATTGTCATTGACTCGGTTGCAGCACTCACACCTAAAAGTGAAATTGAAGGGGATATGGGCGATACGCACGTAGGACTTCAAGCAAGACTGATGAGTCAAGCACTTCGTAAACTAACAGCCGTTGTTCATAAAATGAATACAACGGTCATCTTTATCAATCAAATCCGTATGAAAATTGGCACGATGGGGTATGGTTCACCTGAAACAACAACGGGTGGAAATGCTTTGAAGTTTTATGCTTCTGTGCGTATTGATGTTCGTAAAATTGCTACACTGAAGCAAGGTGAAGAGCAGATTGGTAACAGAGTAAAAGCAAAAGTTATTAAAAATAAAGTCGCACCTCCGTTTCGTCAAGCTGAGTTTGATATTATGTTCGGCGAGGGCATCTCTAAAGAGGGTGAAATGGTCGATTATGGCGTTAAACTCGATATTATTGATAAAAGTGGCGCATGGTTTAGCTACAACGAAACCAAACTTGGACAGGGTCGAGAGAATGTTAAAGCATTTTTAAAAGAGAACAAAGAATTGGCTTTGGAAATTGAAGACAAAATAAAACAAGCTATTGGCGGCAATGTGATGGTAATGGCATGCGGCGCCGATGATATAAAGGACGATGAATGATTTATATTGAAGACATTACAGCAGATGAAGTTTTAGACAGCAGAGGAAATCCTACTGTTAGAGCTAAAGTAACACTCAGTGATGGAACCGTTGCAAGTGCTATTGTACCAAGTGGCGCAAGTACCGGTAAACGCGAAGCATTAGAGTTAAGAGATGCCGATAAACGTTATATGGGCAAAGGCGTTTTAAAAGCATGTGAAAATGTCAATACTGAAATTTCAGATGAACTTATTGGTTTAAGTCCATTTAACCAAGCGGCAATTGACCAAGCGATGAAAACACTCGATGGCACAGACAATTATGGAAGACTGGGTGCCAATGCCGTGCTTGGCGTTTCTATGGCTGTTGCACGAGCATCTGCTTTAAGCCTTGGCGTTCCATTGTATCGTTACCTTGGTGGTAGCAATGCGATGACCCTTCCAACACCAATGTTCAATATTATCAATGGCGGAAGTCATGCAAACAATAGTGTGGATTTTCAAGAATATATGATTATGCCACTTAATTTTGAAAATTTTCCAGAAGCATTGCGTGCGGCGACAGAAGTGTATCATCACCTTAAAAAGTTAATTGCTTCTATGGGTGAGAGTACGGCTTTGGGTGATGAAGGCGGTTTTGCTCCAAATCTTAAGGACAACGAAGAACCGATTAAAGTTGTAATGCAAGCTATTGAAAATGCAGGTTACAAACCAGGCATTGATATCGCCATTGCTCTTGATGTTGCCAGCAGTGAGCTTGTATGCGATGGTGGATACAAATTAGAGTCTGAAAATCGTGTTTTAAGCAGTGCAGAGATGGTTGCTTATTATGAAAATCTTTGTAATAAATACCCTATCGTTTCTATTGAAGATGGACTTAGTGAAGATGATTGGGATGGTTGGAAACTTTTGACTGAGAAGCTCGGTTCAAAAATTCAATTGGTTGGTGATGATTTATTTGTAACCAACACTAAAATTCTTAGCGAAGGTATCGCTAAAGGCATTGGTAATGCTATTTTGATTAAGCCAAATCAAATTGGTACGGTCACTGAAACAATGCAAACCGTTCGTTTGGCACAACGCAATAACTATAAATGTGTTATGAGTCATAGAAGTGGTGAGAGCGAAGATGCTTTTATCGCTGATTTTGCCGTTGCACTAAATACAGGCGAAATCAAAACAGGTGCAACTGCTCGTGGCGAGAGAACCGCAAAATACAATCGCTTACTTGAAATTGACAATGAACTCGTTATTGGCGAATATATAGGGAAACAACTCTTTTCTAAATGAGTGATGTTTTAGACGAATTTGAAGAAGAAGGAGAAGAGGGCGGAAGTTCTGCTCTCTTTTACCTTAAAATCATAGGATTAGTTATTGTTGTGATTGGCTTTGGATTGTACATCGGTGATGTTTTATTTGGCAAAAGCTCACTTGATGTCTTGTTAAATCTTCAAGCCGACAAAGATACTTTAACAGGGAAAATTAAAAACCTTAAAGATGAGAATGCGGTGCTGCAAAAAGAGTATTTTGAATTGCGGCAATTAGATCCTGACAAACGGTAAAGGGGAGCAAATGCAAAAGGTTCTTTGGCTTATACTATCTTTTATGATGATTGCAGAAGCGAGAGAAAATCCTTTTGAAACGACGATGTCTCCTACTGTTGTGGGTAAAACAACCCAAATACCCGAAACACGCGAAAATTTTGTCAATACTACTCTAAAGCTTCCTAGCAGTGCGCGTATCCTAAAAAGTGCCACCGTAACCTTTCAAAATCTTGACGGCTCTATTAGTGAAGAGATTGTCGCTATTGATCAAAATGTGGATTGGCATTATCCTTTATTGCTTTCCACTCAAACATTAGAAAACAACGTGACATCAAAACCAGTAACAGTCCCTCCAGCCCCTGTCTCTGATATGAAAAAAAATATAGAAGTTAAGAAAGAACAGCCTGCAATCAATCTGAAGCAAGCAGAAAATGCTCATTCGTATCAATTTACGGATACTATCTCTTTGCTACCCAATGGAAACGAAATTTCAATTTTTACAAAAGAGAGTAAAATTCGCGATTTTTTAATTGCCGATCCTTACAAAGTTGTTGTTGATTTTAAAAAAGAGAGCTCTTTTGGAACGAAAACGCTTAATCTCGCAACACCTCCTTTTGTTTCTGCAACACTTGGCAATCACGAAGGATTCTATCGTATAGCTATTTTACTGGATGGGCATTATCGTTACGATATTTTGCCATTTAACGGTGGGTATATTATTAAATTGAAGTAGAAGAGAGATTACATGTAAAAGTTTTACATGTAATCTTAGCGTTTATGCTTTTGGAGTTCGCTCTAATGGTCCGAGGTAGTGTTGTCTTGGACGTGCGATTTTCATATCAGGTTGCTCTTTGAGTTCAAGCCATTGTGCAATCCAGCCTGGTGTTCTACCAATCACAAAGATAACCGCAAACATCTCTTTTGGAATTTTAAGCGCTTGCAAGATAAGGCCTGAATAAAAGTCAATATTTGGATAGAGTTTACGTTTGATAAAGTACTCATCGTTAAGGGCAATTTCTTCAATACGATGTGCAACCGCCATCAGTTCAGTATCTAATGAAAGCTCAGTGACAAGTTGCTTTTGAAGATTTTTCAAAATGGTTGCCCTTGGGTCAAAGTTTTTATACACCCTGTGACCAAAGCCCATTAATCTAAATGGATCATTTGGATCTTTTGCTTTCGCAATAAATTTATCAACATTCTCAACTTTACCGATAAGTTCAAGTTGGCGAATAACCGATTCATTAGCCCCACCATGTGCACGACCCCACAAGGCACCAATGCCTGCCGAAATAGCAGCATAAGGATGGGCATGGGTTGAAGCAACGACACGAACAGCTGTTGTCGAAGCATTTTGTTCATGGTCAGCATGCAATGTAAAAATAGTATCTAATGCTTTCACTTCAATCGGTTTAAGGTCAATATGATGATGAGGATAGCCCCGAATCATATACAAAAAGTTTTCTGTAAATCCCTTGTCCAAATCAGGATAAATAATCGGAAGACCCTGAGAATAACGATATGAAAATGCAGCAATTGTAGGAATCTTAGCAATAATACGGTGCGCCATCTCTTTGGCTTCTTCTGGTGAATCCATATCTAAGTGGTCAAAATAAAACGTTGAAAGTGCAGAAACTGCGGCTGAAAGAATCGCCATTGGATGTGCATTATCGGGGAATGCATCAAAAAGTTTACGCATACTTTCATGAATAAACGAGCGTTTTTTTAATTCAAACAAAAAGTTTTTGTATTCATCTTTATTTGGTAACTCTTTATGTAACAGTAAAAAAGCCGTATCTAAGAAAGATTTCTTTGTTGCTAAGTACGCAATATCATATCCTCTGTACATGAGTTTACCAATGTCACCATCAATATACGTGATACGAGAACGACAACTGGCCGTAGATGTAAATCCTCTATCGAGTGTAAACATTCCTGTTTCAGGATAAAAGGTAGAAATATCTACAACATCAGGACCTAAAGTAGATTTTAAAATAGGAAATTCATACTCTTTGCCCGTACGATTGTCCACAAGGCTAACAGAATCTTTACTCATACGCATCCTTTGTCAAATAATAAAATATTATATCAAATTTTATTTTGCTCGCTTAATAAATTGTAAGTCTTATTATATTAGAGAGAGGAATAATATAAAAGTTAGTTAAAAAGTTTTAGGAATTGCGAGTGGAGCTAAGGGAATTGGTGGCGATGAAATCATGGAGGCGATTGTCAAAACAA
>DKFS01000009.1 GCA_002452855.1 Sulfurospirillum sp. UBA6790
AGGCTAAAAGGCTATGTACGATTTATATTAAATCGTACTAACACAAAAACAACTGAAAAAAGAAAATTACCCCATTGAGAAGAAGAAAATGCCTATGTTGGAAAAATTAGCCTTTAATAAGGGCTTTGTTAAATTCTTCGGCCCATTTCAAAGAGACTTTTTGATAGGTTTCTTGGGCAACACTATCGTCTTTGAGTATCCAATTTCCACACGTTGCGCAACGCGTTGCGTAGTGCTCAAGCTCATCTAAATTCATATAATCAATCTCTTTAAGCCTTGCTTTGCATTCTGCTAGGGTACATTTAAGTGCCATACTACTCACAAAAACTCCTTTAATAGAGAATCATTTTCGTTTATTGTAACATAGCAAAAAAGAAGGATTATGTGTTTATTATAAGCAAATAAGGCAATTACGACCACTCTCTTTGGCTTTGTAGAGAGCTTCATCAGCCGTTTTAATCACATCTTGTGGGAGCTTACCTTTTTGAGAAAGCGACGCACCAATACTTACAGAGAGTTTTTCTTTCTTGACGGGCGTTTGTGGTGTATTTTTTTTCGGAGCTTTTTCAGGTCTATTTTTATCGCGAATAGCAAATCCTCGCCTGAAAATGCGCTCTCTAACCTCTTCAAGTGCCATGATACACTCTTCTTTTTTCTTTCCGCTAAATAAAATTGTAAATTCTTCACCTCCATAACGGTACGCTTTGCCGCCATTTTTAACATGACTGAGCTCTTTTGCCACCATTTTTAAGACTTCATCACCGATATCATGTCCAAATTTATCATTAAACTTTTTAAAAAAATCGATATCCACCATAGCAATCAGATAGTGTGAGCCCAAGTGTAAAAAACGCTCTTCTAAAGCACGACGACCTGGAATGCCTGTGAGTGTATCGACGTAGGCCATACGATACGCATCGTGTACCAAAGCGCTAATGGCAATAAGTGAAGAAAGTAACGAGAAAAGAACAAAACTCTGGCTCTCTTGTAAAGTTAAAAAAGGAATCATCAAAGCCAGTAGCATCCAAAAAGGAGCTTTTTGCGCCTGGTTCTCAAAGAGTAAAGAGACAAGAAAGATAAAGCAAAGAGCAATCAATGCAATAATTAAAAGAAAATCACTTGCTTTGGTCAGTCCATGCAATAGCGTGGGCAATATGGGGGTATCCAAGGCTTTTTGCATCGCAGGTGAAAAATATTTCATGGCAACAAAACTCATCCCTAAAAAAATAAGACCAATGCCGGTTCGTAAAAGCCCAAAAGAACTAAAGAGACCTCGTTCTTGCAATGCATAGAGAATGAGATACCCTATGGCACATGTCAGAGGCGCAATATGCCAGAATGCTGAAACGCTGAGTTTACTAAAAAGCGTATTGGGAAAGGCTAATGCTAAGGTGAAAAAGAGTGGAAAGAGCAAAAGAACAAATAATTTGCTTTTATTAAAGTAGATACTAAGTGCAATTGCAATGAGTAAAAAGACGAAGGTACTTTGCCACAAAAGATAGAAGGCGTAAGGAGGGATAATGTTCATCTTAAAAATAAGCAGTGTTATAAGAATAGCCCCTAAACAAAGAGCATTAAAGGTATAAAGAGCATTTTTCAGTTGTTGCATTACCGTCCTAATATACGTCAATCTTTATGTGTTTGGAAGATGCGTAAAATCATATTCCCATAAATCTCCCATCAACAAATCTTGAAGATGAGGTTTTCCTAAAAGTAATTTTACCACCTCTACGCTTTGAATTGAGGCAGCAAAGCAGACTGTGAAGGCTGGATTGCCTGAACGCTTTTCTGCACCATCTCCTTTTTCACGATAGAGATGCTCTAACGTGGTACAACTTGCAAATTGCGTATAATACCCACCAATTGCGCCATGAACGAAAGGTTTGTTCAATTTCATAGCCGTTTGTGCTAAAAGACATTTGAGGTCTGGATTGTCTAAAGCATCGATAACAATATCGGCAGTTTGGATGAGGTTTTCATCTTTTGGAAGTTGCAAAAATGAAGAAAGTACTTTTACATGTAAAGCGGGATTGATCTCTTCGAGTTTCTCTTTAAGCACATCTGCTTTAAATCGCCCGAGTGTTTTAAGAGATGAAAAGTTTTGGCGATTGAGATTATGTTCTTCAAAGACATCGCCATCACACAGAATGAGGTTGCCAACGCCGATACGTGCAAGCATTTCGCTGATGAATCCTCCCAGTCCTCCACATCCAACAATCAGCGCTGTCGCATTAAAAAGTGTGTATTGTTCTGCTGTAGAGAGGGTCTTTTGGTTGCGTTTGTAACGAAGTGGCACGATACCATTTTCCAGAGCAACTTTTTCAACATCACGGAAATTACATGTAAAGACTTGCATCGCTTTAAAAGCTGTTTCTAACGGTAAGAAGCCATCGTGTGTAGCGTTTTGAAGATAGGTTAAAAGTGTCATAGTTATCCTTTGATAGGGTATAATAATGTGTTAAAAGAGAAGGAACAATCATGCATATTGTACTCAATGCTTTTTCATTTTTGAGAGCAAAGATAGCACAAAAAGGATTTGGTTATCTTGATGAAATTATCACGCTAGAAGAGGGGGCGAACATCAGTGCTTTAATGGATTTATTGCAACTTTCGCAACAAGATGTTGAAGCGGCTTTTGTAAACCATAAAGTTGTGCCCAAAGAGACAACGCTCCATGAAAATGACCGAGTTGCGCTCATTCCTCCAGGGACGCCAGGGTCGTATAGGTTGCTATCGGGACTGAAAGAAGATTAACCACCACCAACTTTTGGGAAGAGGGCGACTTCATCGCCCTCTTGTAAGCCATACGTTGTATCAACATGTCTTCCATTAACCATTAAAACACCTAAAGGCGACGTTTGTTCAAGCTCTAACATGTCTATGACCGTTTGAGCTGTTGTCCCTTGAGGATATTCTTTTTGCTCAGCCTTGAAACGACCTTCTCGGTATTGAGCAAACAGTTTAATCAAAACGTGCATTAGAAGTTCCAGAACTCATCAATTTCTTCACCTGTAAAATCCCAAACAACATTGTGCGGAGGAAGTGTTTCGTATTTCATAAATTCTGGTAATCTATCATCTGCATTATTAAGACCTGCTTTGATGTTAAATTCATGCTCTCGTTTTAAAATTGTTTTACCCAAATTAACTACATCGTCAATGCTAAGATTACAGCCAAAACGAGCGTTAATCATATCGACAAGTGCTGGTAAACATTTTGGATCATCGAGTGCTGGGAAGGCAACAAAAATACACATACCCGTACTATCAACGGCAGCGGTTGCAATTTGAAGATTGCGTGCGAGTTCAACTTGTCCTTCTTTTTTGAGTGGATCGATATGCCCACCACTGTTTAGAATGTTGGTTGCAACGGCATAACCTGATGTATGGTCCGCTCCCATCGTTGAAGTAGCATAGGTAATACCTTGACCCTTAACCGCACGCGGTTCATACGCAGGAATACCTTGACTTTTAACCGTTGGTACGCGTACCAATCCGTAAATTTTTCCTAAAATATGCGTACCGCTTCCGATAATACGACCTATTGGCGTACCATTTGGTAAATCTTGAGATAAGAGTTCATACGCTTTTTGTCCATCGCCATAAGCAAGAATGCCCGCATCAACAGCAAGACCAAGCGTGACACTCGCTTCGATAGAATCGACGCCTAAATCATCCATCAATCCATCCATCTTAGCAATCAAATCTAAATCTTCGATACCAAAGTTTGCTCCAAGTGCCCAAATGGTTTCGTATTCAAAACCCGATGTGAGGTAGTTTCCGTCTTTATCATTATAGACTTGCGAGCATTGGATGACACAACCTGCATGACAGCCATGGGTTGTTTTTCCTCCTCTGGCTTTGATGTTCTCCGCCATGGTTTCACCACAGATGTTTTCAGCATGTTCCCATGAACCTTCTCTAAAGTTACGGGTTGGAAGACCACCTGCTTCATTCAGGATATTGACAAGAACGTTTGTTCCAAATGCAGGTAAGCCTTGACCACTGATAGGGTTTTCTTGAAGCGCTTTTGTAAAAATTTTACTGGCTTCTTTAAATTTTTCAGGATCAGCAATCGTGACTTCTTTATAGTTTTCTGCATCGACGGTGATACACTTGATTTTTTTAGAACCCATAACGGCACCAAGACCACCACGTCCATGGCTTCTGATTTTTCCACCAGGGTCTTTGACAGAGATATTGGCAAGATTCATACGCATCTCTCCCACTCGACCAATACTCATAACGGCAACTTTTTTGTCATATTTTGCTGCCATTGCATCTAAGACAGCGTAGTTGTCTTTTCCGACAAGTTCTGGTACCGGATTGAATTCCACGTTATTTTTGGTGATATGTAATTGATAGAAGGTATTTTCATCTTTAGGTAAGCCTTCGATAATCAACGCTTTGATACCGAGTTTTGAAAAGATACCAGCACTCGTTCCACCAACGTTAGACTCTTTGATACCTCCGGTTAAGGGGCTTTTAGCTCCCGCTGAATTACGGCCACTATTCGAAGCCGAGGTTCCTGAAAGAAGACCTGGAGCAAAAACAAGTTTATTGTTTGGTCCTAGAGGATGACATTCTGGATCAACTTCTTCTGCAACAATCGTTGATGTAAGAGCGCGACCTCCTAATCCCATCCAATGACTTGGAACTTCTTCTATTTTAAAACTCAAGTTTGACATATTGACACGATAAATTAAATCTGCCATGATAACTCCTTTACAAGTTTCGTATAGCGCAATCATATTTAAAAAAAATAGCGCCAAAATAGCGTAATAATTCTATCTTCTAACGGTATATCCCATCCCTCTAACATTGACAATCAAGTCTTCTTTTAAAACATTTTTTAAGCGATTAATTTCGGCTCGAATAGTGGGTACATCGACTTCTATGTCATCCCAGACATCATCCATAAACATTTCATAACTGCAAACAAGTCCTTTATTACGAGCTAAAAAATTGATGATTTTAAGTTGTCGTTTTGAAAGAACTTGGGGTTCGTTATTAAAATAGAGTGCCATTGTTTCTGAATTAAAACTATAACAAGAGGAGAGTCTTTTATGACGTACTGTCACAGTTTGCGGTTGCGTAATCTTATTGATTCGAAGTCCCAATTCTTTTAGGTGGAATGGTTTTTTAAGGTAGTCAAAACAGCCTAACTCAAAGGCATTGGAGATGTCTTCAATGTCAGTGAGTGCAGAGATAAAAATAACAGGAGCCATTTTTTTAATGGCATGCAGTTTTCGCACGATGCTTAAACCATCTACATTAGGAACATTGATATCTAAAATGAGAAGGTCAAAAAAGTTCTCTTGGAGTACATGTAAACAAACGTCTCCATCTCGTACGGGTGTGATAGCGTGTCCAATGGATGTTAAATACTGAGTGATAGCACTATTCAGTAAAATATCATCCTCAAGCAGTAAAATTTTCATTGCTACGTTCTCGTCTATAATGATAAATTTATCCTTGTTTTGTGAGTATAAAACCCCAAGGACATAATTATTATACACCGATTAAAACAGAGAGTCAAAAAAAAATGTTAAAACAAAAATATGCTTTTTAGGCATATCTTTTTTTACACACTTTTCCTAAAGAAGGAGTGGAAAAGACCACTACTTCTTAGGTTTGAGAGATTGAAGTTCGATGATACGCAGGATAATAGCAGAGTAATAAGGGATACTCTGAATTAAAAGAGTGAAGGCAAAAACATAAATTTCTGTAATACGTGTGAAGTTTGTAAAATACAATGCAAAGAACGAAAGCGTTAAAAGTCCCGCCAAAATCATCTCATGGCGAATAGGGTTTTTATTGACCTTTTTGGTGTTACCGCCTTTTTCAGTACGTTTAAAAGGTAACCCGTCTTTGACAAAACCATCGTATACGGCTTTAAAAATAACCAACTGCAAACTCATAGATGCAATGGCACTTAAAACAGTCTCTTTGATACCCATTTTAACACGGGTATGGTATAAAATGAACGCATGCAAGATATTGACCAAGAACGCAACTACAATTGGCAATGTCAAGGGAAGCGTTGGAATAGTTACCCCTACAAAAATAATAAACGGCACCCAAAAAATATTTAAAAAAGCTGTCATCGCGCCAAAGGCATCGGAAAGCCAGAAGAACCAGCCTGCCACAAAGTGATATTTTTGGTATCGGGTGAGCGTTGTGGATGAAGGCATAAAATGGCGCCAGTGACGTTTGAGAATCTGAATCGCCCCATACGCCCAGCGATGGCGTTGTGTTCGAAATGCTTCTACCGTATCGGGTAACAACCCCCATCCATAACGTCGGTTGGTATAATGCGCCGTATAACCCGCTTCAAATAAACGAAGCCCCAGTTCAGAATCTTCAACAATTGTGTACGTCGTCCAATCACCGACTTCATGCATCGCAGAAAGACGGGTCATGAGCATCGTTCCGTGTGCAACAATGGCATTTTCTTCATTGCGTTCAACCATGCCGATATCGAAAAAGCCTGCATATTCTGCATTCATGGCTTGCTTAATTAAAGACTCATTGCCATCACGGTGATCTTGAGGTGCTTGTACAAGAGCGACTTTTGGGTCATCAAAAAGCGGCACAAGATCAATCAGCCAATCTTCACTGACCACATAATCCGCATCAATGACCGCTAAAATTTCTGCTTTTTCATTGGTAAATTTAAGGGCTTCATTGAGTGCGCCTGCTTTAAAACCTTTACATGTAATGTTTAAAAAGATAAATTTATCACCCAATTTGGCACAGTGCTCTTCAATCGGCTTCCAATAAAACTCTTCAGGAGTGTTGTTAATAACGACTAAGACTTCATAATTGGTGTACTTCATTTTTGAGAGTGCATCGAGTGTTTCAATCAAAACATGCGGTTGCTCTTTGTAGGCTGGCACGTGAATGGAGACAAAAGGAGCGTGTTCTAATTTAAGATGCAATGGCGCAAGACGAGCAGGTGCAATGCCAAGGGTACATTTAAAAAGCTCGTTAATTTTTGCCAATGTAATAATGACCAGCGGAATCATCAAAATGATACCCATAACCCACATAACCCACATACCAAAGTTCATATAGTAGATAAATGGGTATGTTGCTGCCATTGCGATACCAAAACCCATGGCTTGTGCTGCTGCGGCATAGGTCATAGAGTGTGCGAGATTGACGCGTTGATTACGTAAACCAAAGTAGGTCAAAAGAATTCCAAAAAAGACAGATGCCGCCATTTGGTATCGCCATAATGGATTGACAATGGTTTGCTTAATAAAATGAAATTTCGGTTGTTTGTTGGTATCGAAAAGTCCCCAATAAGGACCTACGCTACCTTCATGAACCCCTTTCCACGGTTGATCAAATGCTTCAACAATGTTATAGCTCCATTTTTCTTGCTTTGCCATCTCTAAAAAGCCCGTAATTGCCGCAATTTGATTGCTGAGTGTGGCTTCAGCTTTTTCATTGTTGTACCCACTACTTGGCCAACCAAACTCCCCGATGGTAATGGGCTTTCTTGGATACATTTTAGCAATAGCATCGTACTTTTCTTTCGTAAATGCCAATGTTTTTTCAATAGGAATTTTTTCCCAATACGGAAGAATATGCACACAAATAAAATCAACGTGTTTGGCGAGTTCTTTGTTGGTCAGCCAAACGTGCTGAACTTCAGCGGTGGTAACAGGAATACGTGTTCGCTTGGAAACTCTATCGATATACTCCATCAATTCTTCAGGTGTTAAATCCGCACGAAGTAAAACCTCATTGCCTACAATGATAGAAGAAATTTTTGGATAATACAGTTTTGTGAGTTCAAAGAGTGTTTCTATTTCTGACTCATTGGCACTCTTATCGGTTGAGAGCCATAATCCTACATCAACTTTGAGCTTGGTGTCTTTAATGTTTTCCAAAACTCTTTGGGCGTCAGCAATAGCATATGTTCTGACTTTACGAGAGATACTCGCAATGATTTTCATATCTTGTTCAATCTCTTGGTTGCTTTT
>DKFS01000058.1 GCA_002452855.1 Sulfurospirillum sp. UBA6790
CTTAATTTTAGAAAAAAGTGAACAAATCATGCATAGACAAGAAGAATTTGAACAAGCGGTTAAAACGATGCTTGAAATCATAGGTGAAAATACTGGGCGCGAGGGACTCATAAAGACTCCGACACGCGTTTTTAAAGCGTATGAATATATGACACAAGGGTATCATCAAAGCCCTAATGAGGTGTTAGGTGAAGCTTTGTTTGAAAGCGATAATAACCAGATGGTTTTGATTAAAGATATTGAGTTTTATTCCATGTGTGAACACCATCTTTTGCCCATCATCGGGCGCGCACATGTAGCGTACATTCCAAATGGAAAAGTCGTAGGCCTTTCTAAAATCCCACGCATGGTGGACATCTTCGCTCGTCGCCTTCAAATCCAAGAACAACTCACCGAACAAATAGCCAAAGCAATAGACGATGTGATTGCCCCTAAAGGTGTGGGAGTTGTGATTCAAGCACGTCATATGTGCATGGAGATGCGCGGTGTGGAAAAAACACATTCGAATACAACTACTTCTGCATTGCGCGGACTCTTTTTAAAAGCAGATACCCGAAAAGAGTTCTTTGATATTATCAATGCTCCACAGGCCAATCGTTACTAATGCCACTCAATCGATTACGCGAAAAACTTCAAAATAAAAGTCTTTCGCCCATGTTTGGTACGATTACGAAAATTAGCTCCACGACCATTGAGGCGTGTGGGCTAAGACCAAGTATCGGCGATATTGTTAAAATTGTTTCTCTCAATGAAGACAAAAGTGAATTGGGGATGATTACCGAGGTAGATCGCAACGCTTTTTTTATCTCTCCTTTTGGGTTTATTGAAGGTTTTAAGATTGGCGATAAAGTATTTATTAGCGAACAAGGTATGATGATTCCCGTGGGTGAAGAGCTTTTAGGACGCGTGGTCGATCCGTTTATTCGCCCAAAAGATGGCAAAGGAACGATAGGTGCAACGTCTCAAGCACCGATTATGAAAGCACCGCTTGATCCGATGAAAAGAGGACTGATTAATGAACCTTTTCGCGTGGGTGTGAAGACCATTGATGGCCTTTTGACGTGTGGCAAAGGTCAAAAAATGGGAATCTTCGCGGGAAGCGGTGTGGGAAAATCAACCTTGATGGGTATGATTGTTCGTGGTTCCGAAGCGCCTATTAAAGTGGTCGCGCTTATTGGCGAGCGTGGACGTGAGGTTCCTGAGTTTATCGAAAAAAACTTAGGAGGCAATCTTGAAAATACCGTGATTATTGTCGCAACCAGCGATGATTCGCCTTTGATGCGAAAGTATGGTGCTTTTAGTGCCATGAGCGTTGCGGAGTATTTCAAAAACCAAGGAAGAGATGTTCTTTTCATGATGGATTCTGTGACACGTTTTGCAATGGCACAGCGTGAAATTGGTCTAGCTCTTGGGGAACCTCCTACTTCAAAAGGCTATCCGCCTTCTGTTTTGGCACTGTTGCCGCAACTCATGGAGCGTGCGGGAAAAGAAGAGGGCAAAGGCTCGATTACAGCGTTCTTTACTGTTTTGGTTGAGGGCGATGATCTCAGTGATCCGATTGCCGATCAGTCTAGAAGTATTTTAGACGGCCATATCGTACTCAGTCGAGAACTGACCGATTATGGTATTTACCCGCCGATTAGTATTCAAAACAGTGCTTCAAGGGTTATGGGCGACGTCATTGATGGTGAGCATAAAAAAGCGGCAATGCGTTTTAAGCGTCTTAGCTCTATTTTGAAAGAAAATGAAGTGCTTATCCGCATCGGTGCATACGAAAAAGGCAATGATAAAGAGCTGGATTTGGCGATTAGTAAAAAAGAGAAAATGAATGGTTTTTTACAGCAAAATCCCGAAGAGGTTTTCGAATTTGAAACAACGGTCAATGACCTAAAATTGATTGTTGGCTAAAAACGTTGTGACACATTATTTTAAAAAGTGTCTAAATTATTTTAGTATTTTTTAAAGTATAAAGTAATAGTATTCAAAAAATTAATTAGGATAAACTTTATCCTATTAGCGATGGAGAAGTTTTTATGAGAGTCTATTTAGATAACAACGCGACAACCATAGTTGACCCTAAAGTGTTTGAAGAGATGGTTCCTTATTTTTGCCAGATGTATGGTAATCCAAATTCTTTGCATCAATTTGGTAGTGAAAGTCACCCAGCTCTTCGCAAAGCGATGGATCAGCTGTATGCGGGTATTAACGCAAGTGATGATGATGATATTGTGATTACATCCTGTGCCACCGAGAGCAATAACTGGGTCATTAAAAGTATCTATCATGACTATATTTTAAATGGTGATAAAGATCATATTATCACCACGGAAGTGGAACATCCTGCTGTTGGGGCTTCGTGTAAATTTTTAGAAACGCTTGGTGTTAAAGTGACCTATTTACCGGTTAATACCGATGGTGTCATCAATGTAGAAGACCTTAAAAATGCTATTACCGATAAAACGGCACTTGTCTCTATTATGTGGGCAAATAATGAAACGGGTATGATTTTCCCGGTTGAAGAAATTGGAGCTATCTGTAAAGAAAGAGGCGTACTTTTCCATACTGACGCTGTTCAAGCGATTGGTAAAATTCCCGTCGATGTGCAAAAAGTGAATGTTGATTTTCTCAGTTTCTCAGCACATAAATTCCACGGACCAAAAGGTATTGGTGGTCTTTATATTCGCAATGGACAAGACTTGACACCTTTCTTTCATGGCGGTGAACACATGGGCGGACGTCGTAGTGGAACACTCAATGTTCCAAGCATTGTAGGCATGGGAAAAGCAATGGAACTTGCTGTTGAAGCACTTGATTTTGAAAAAAATAATGTCAGACGTTTAAGAGATAAACTCGAAGATGCCCTTTTACAAATTCCTGAAATGATGGTTGTTGGTACGAAAGAACAGAGAGTTCCCAATACCATTTTAGTCAGCGTCAAAGGTATTGAAGGCGAAGCGATGCTATGGGATTTGAATCAAAGCGGTATCGGTGCTAGTACGGGAAGTGCGTGTGCAAGCGAAGCACTTGAATCAAATCCTGTTATGGAAGCGATTGGTGCAGAGGCAGATTTAGCGCACACCGCACTCAGGCTTTCCCTTTCACGTTTCACCACAGAAGAGGAGATTGATTTTGCAATTGACGTGATTCAAAAAGCAGTTGTGAGACTTCGTGCCATTTCAAGCACGTATGCATATGCCCCTTCATGGCATGTCAGTAAATTATAATGATAAATAACACTAGAGGATAAAAAAATGGCAAAAAATAGTTTAATTGGCGGCTCCATTTGGGAGGAATACAGCCAAAAAGTACAAGATTTGATGAACCACCCACAAAACATGGGTGAATTAACAGAAGAAGATGCAAAACGTGAGGGCGGCAAGCTCATTATTGCAGATTTTGGTGCAGAGAGTTGTGGCGATGCCGTCAGACTTTACTGGATTGTAGATGAAGCAACCGAAATCATCAAAGAAGCAAAATTTAAAAGCTTTGGTTGTGGTACTGCCATTGCAAGTTCAGACACGATGGCTGAGCTTTGTAAAGGTAAAACCGTTTCTGAAGCAGTTAAAATTACCAATATCGACGTTGAAAAAGCAATGCGCGATGAACCCAACACACCGGCTGTGCCACCTCAAAAAATGCACTGTTCTGTTATGGCGTATGATGTTATTAAAGCAGCTGCAGCATCGTTTAAAGGGGTTGATGCCGCTTCATTTGAAGATGATATTATCGTCTGTGAATGTGCGCGTGTGAGCCTTGGAACGATTAAAGAAGTGATTAAAATCAACAACCTAAAAACTGTTGAAGAGATTACAAACTATACCAAAGCAGGTGCATTTTGTAAATCCTGTATTAAACCCGGTGGACATGAGGCACGTGAGTATTACCTTGTTGATATTTTACGTGACACGAGAGCTGAAATGGAACATGACCATTTACTTGCGATTTCTAATTCAAAAATCGAAGGAAGCAACACGGTTAGCTTTGAGGAATTAACCGTTGTTAAAAAACTCAAAGAGATTGAAGCCGTGATTGATGAAAATATTCGTCCTATGCTTGTCATGGATGGCGGTAACCTCGAAATTTTAGATATCAAAGACGGTGATGATGGAATGACGGATGTTTATATTCGTTACCTTGGTGCTTGTAGCGGTTGCGCAAGCAGTTCAACAGGAACACTTTTCGCGATTGAAGCGGTACTACAAGAAAAATTAAGTAAAAATATACGAATATTACCTATCTAAAACATTGGGAGGAGTTTTTTTCTCCCCTCCCAATCTTTCGAAATCTTTTACATGTAATAAGGAAAAAATGTGGCAAAAGTCGAATTTTTGGGGCCATTGGCGCGTCCAAGTATTGAAGTAGATATTTCCAATTTGAAAGAACTGAAAACATTTTTCAAAGACGATAATGAACTCCAAGAGTGGCTTGGCATCTGTGCTGTGGCTATCAATGATACACTGGTTTGCTCTTTAGATGTTCCTCTTTCCAAAGACGATAAAATCTCCTTACTCCCTCCTGTTTGTGGAGGTTGATTATGTTAGAACTTCATAATGGGCCTTTACAGGTAGAGGCAATTCTTGCTTCGTGGTATGCCCAAATCAACGATAAAAATTACGGAGCGTTCATCCCTTTTGTTGGAATCGTACGTGACGAAGATGGCATTGATGGGCTGAGTTTTGATATTTATGAGCCTATTTTAACCAGCTGGTTTAATGCATGGCAAGAAGTCGCCAAAGAGCAACATGCCTATCTTTTGATGGCACATTCGCGTGGGGATGTCCCCAATCATACGTCAAGCTATATTGCCGCGGTTGTTTCTCCTAAACGTAAAGTTGCCCTTAAAATGATTAATGATTTTGTGGAAGATTTTAAAGCTAACGCTCCTATTTGGAAATATGACCTTGTGGATGGCAAGCGTATTTATGCGAAAGAACGCTCCCATATTATTAGCGGTTCGGGTCTTTTAAAGGCGGATGCATGAGCCAATTTCCTCCTTTTGATGAAACTTTAAAAGCACTCGAAGCTTCTATCACAACAGAATTTGGTATTGAAAATATTTTTATTGGCAATGCGCAAGGGCGTTATTTAGCTGTTGATGTCACAGCACGTGAAAACAATCCTACACATGAAACCTCTTCGATGGATGGTTATGCCATTCGATTTATCGACCAACAATTAGGCGCACTTCGTATCAGTGATTTTGTGCCAGCAGGTACAGAAACACGTGGGGTGGTTGCCAAAGGCGAGTGTGTGAAAACCTTTACAGGCACAGTAATGAGTGAAGGCAGCGATACGCTGATTCCCATCGAAAATGTCGAAGTCAAAGAGGGAATGATTCACATTACGTCAGCAGTTCCTAAAGGCTTTGCGGTTCGCCCGATTGGCGAAAACTATCAAGCGGGTGAAGTGCTTATTAAAAAAGGTACGAAAATTGGTTTTGCCGAGATTGGTGTGATGGCGGAACTGGGGATGGTACAAGTCGAAGTCTTTATGAAACCTCGTGTTGCCATTCTTTCTACGGGCAATGAAATCTTGGATTTTGGTGAGACGAAAACCTCTTATGCCCAAATTAGAAGTTCCAATCACGTGACCGTCGAAGCGATTTTGCGCCAATTAGGTTGTGAGACGATGCGGTTTAAACTGATTAAAGATGAGCGTGAGCTGATAGAACAACAACTGCGCCAAGCGCTTCGCTGGAGTGACATCGTGATTACGACAGGCGGTGGAAGCGTAGGAGATTTTGATTTTATTCAAAGTATCTTGACCGATATGAAGACCGAAAATATCATTGATGGCTCCTACATGAAACCGGGTCGCCACATTCGTGTGGTTCAAGCAGACCACAAATACATCTACGCACTTCCAGGGTTTCCGTACAGCGCTTCGGTGTGCACCTTTTTGTTCATCGCTCCACTGCTTCGCAAAATGAATGCACAAACCTTTGCACTTCCAACAACCAAAGCCATCATGGGCGAATTTTATAAAAAGCGCTCTAAATTTGTCGAATTTACTGCTTGTAATCTTCGCTTTTGTGATGGACAACTCATCGTTGATTTGGAAGGAAAAAAAGAAGGAAGCAGTGCCATTCTCAATAATCTTTTAGGCTCTCCTGTACTGTTACGTGTTGAAAAAGATGTTCAAAAAATCGAAAAAGGCGAGATGGTCGATATCGTATTGCTAGGTTCTTAAGAGCCTAGCAATACTCGCTTTTTTATTAAAATAAACCTATCCAACTCCAATAGGTATAAACCATAATCGTACTAAAGATTGCACCAAAAAGACTCATAATAGCGCCAACTTTAATCAATTCGCTTGAGGTAATCTCCTCGGTTGCAAGACCAATGATGTTTGGAAGATTGGAAACGGGGAGTAAATATTGGTGGAGCATATTCATCGCAACCAAGAGAACAAAAGCGGTGACTTGCATGCTTGCATTGGCAGGAAGTGCCGCTACGGCTACGGCATGCGCAATAACCACAGGTGTTAAAGCCGTTGTTTTAGGACCAGCTCCAGTGAATAAAACTTGAAGCGCAAGCATCAGCCAGATAAAAATGACTACTTGCAATCTTACATCCAACGTCAGCAATGGATGAAAAAATGTACTTGCAAGCCACTTTGCCGCACCCGTTTTCACTAAGAGTGACCCCATAGACAAACCTGCACCATACACAATAAAAACATTCCAAGGCACTTTTTTTTCAGCCTCTTTCCATGTCATGACTTGTGTAGGAACAGGAGCTATCATGGCGGCAACAGCAAGCATGGCAACCAACGTGGTATTAAGACCATGAAGCTTGTCCGTAGCCCACAAAAGAAGAGTTGCTATGAAAATAACAAACGCATATATCTCTTTTGAGCTCATTTTCCCCATATCTGTTAATTGCTGATTCATGACATCACGGCCTGCGGATATATCTTCAATATCAGGTGGAAACATTTTGATAATAATATATGTCGCGATTAAACCCATGAGTAAAGCAGGTGGCATACCGATTTTAAACCACTCCATCCAACTGACTTCAACGCCTGTGGCATTTTTTAAAAGACTAACAGAAATGGGGTTTGCCGCATGTGAAGTCATAATGCCCATACAATACATGGTTCCAGCAACTGTCACAATATAAATCAACCCTTTGACAAGGGTACTTTTTCCTTTTTCTGCCCCAAACGCTAATCCCATAGAGGTGATGATAGGTAAAACTAGAAGCGTTTTTGCCGCGAGTGAAGGGATAAAAAACGTCATAATAAGTGTGACGAGGGAGATTGCCCAGTATAAGTTGATGGCGGATTTACCAATTTTACTGACGATAATGAGGGCAAGCCGTTTTGAAAGCCCACTGTCTCCCATACACGCAGCCATAACCATACCTAACATCACAATCCACACGCCTGTTGAAGAGTATCCAACCAGCGCTTCGCCAATTTTTCCTGCCCCGAAAAGAACCAAAAAAGCGATGATTAAAAATCCGCTTTGCGCATCATCTAGGGCTTGTGTAATCCAGACAATGATTGCAAAAATACCAACTCCAAGCGCTACTTTTCCTTTGAAACTCAGCCCAGCCATTTCAGGCGTGAGATAAATCATAGAAAGCATAGCGACTAAAGCCAAAAGAATAAAGGCAATTTTCTTTGCGTTAAACATCTTAACCTCCTGTAAATGCGAATGCTTTAATGTCAGGTAAGGAAAATAAACAAATGACTTATAATAATAAAGATTATAAAGAGTAAATTTAAATCTTGGTGTAGAATAAGATAAGAAACCTTAAACTTGTAGAATGCGTAAGAGATGGCCTCAAAGATGTGTGACATTTTTTCATTTAAGTGACAAAAGGCTTTTTACATGTAAAAACCTTTTGTCATTACAAGACGTTTACACCCAGTACTTCGTCACGATAACGATTTCTCTCATAAACGCCCAAATATTTGATATTTTTGGCAAAAAACGTGAGTTCTTCTAAGGCGAGTTTTATGGATTTTTCTTCAGGATGACCGTCGATTTCAAGGTGGAATTGGCTGACTTGAAGTGGTGTATCGGGCATGCTATAACTCTCGAGTTTAATAAGATTGACCCCATTGGTCGCAAAGCCGCCAAGCGCTTTATAGAGTGCCGCAGGAATATTGCGTACTTGAAAAAACAGCGAAGTGATATAGCGTTTGGTTTTATCATAGGTCGGTGTAATATTTTGTTTTGAAAGAACGATAAAGCGCGTGACATTGCCTTTTTGGTCACCAAAATCAGCATCAAGTATTTCCAAATTATAAAGTTTTGCCGCAAGTTCTGATGCGATAGCGCCGTATGTCAGGTCATTTTTTTCTTTGACCTCTTGTGCGGCACCTGCTGTGTCAAATTGCGCGATGGCTTCAAAATGGTTTTGAATGATATGCTGATGGCATTGTGCCAGTGCTTGCGGATGTGAAGAGACGTATTGAATGGTTTGCATGGAACTGCCTTTAACACCTAAAAGGCAATGTTTCACTGGTTGGAAATGCTCCGCCACAATGTGTAAAGCCAGTTGTGGAATTTTGCGGTAAATCTCTTCAACACGTCCTGCGGTAGAATTTTCAAGAGGAATCATCGCAAAATGCGCTGTTTCGGCTTCAACCAATTTCATAGCATCTTCAAACGTATGGCACGCGATGGCAATGGACTGAGGGAAAAAACCTTTACACGCCAGATGAGAATAAGCGCCTTCAACGCCTTGATAAGCAATCACGTAACTGTTCACAGGGGTTCCTTTAAAAAAGCTCATTTTACCGTTTACGCGCTGAAAAAATATGTAATGATTTTTACATGTAAATCTAAAAAAGCGCTAGGAATCCTGCATAAATAAAGAGATAGCGCAAAAATTTTGCGCACAAAACGATAAATAAAAATTTACGCCACGAATAATGCGCGACACCTGCAACAAACGTTAATGGGTCGCCAATGATGGGAAGCCACGAAAACCACAGCGTCCAAAACCCGTAGGTATTAAACAAGGTTGTTGCTTTATCCAGCCATTTTTGTTTCATATAGTGTTTGTGTTTCGCAAACTCTGTTGCATATTTGCCCAAAATGTAGTTAATGAATGAGCCAAGCGTATTGCCTAGAGTGGCAAAGAGTAAAAGCAAAATAGGTTGATGCTGTTCGGAGAGAAGGTACACAAAAAGTGCTTCGCTTCCACCAGGCAAAAGCGTGGCAGAAGCAAAGCTTGTCAGAAATAAAGAGAGATAAACCACTTAAGAAATAACAGCGACAATTGTTTCTTTGTCCGTGAGATTGGCGTCGTATTTGACGACCAAAATGTGCTCACTTTCATTACGATACCACTCAACAATACCCTTAAGTCCTTTAAGGTGCTCAATGCGTGTTATGTCAAATTCGCCATACGGGATATAAATATTTTTATTGTGTTTTGGGTTTTGAAGCGAGGCAATCAGAAAAAGCCAGAGAATACAGGTAATAAAAATAACCCATGCAATTTCCATCATACCAAAGTGTTGTAAGAAGAAGCCGCCAAACACACCGCCAATAAATGTCCCTGCGTAGCCAAAAGAGTTAAAAACGCCCAGTGCTGCGCCTTTTTGATGTACTTTTGCGTATTTACTTGCCATGGATTGCATGAGCGGTTCGTGCATATTAAAGCCGATAAAGAAGATGATAACGCCCACAATGAACCAAGAAGCGGAGTGTGCATACCCCATGATGACATAACTCAGTGCAAAAAAAGCAACACCAATCATCAGCATCTCTTTGGCTTTATGTTTTTTCTCACCCATAATCGCAGAAGGTCCCATTGCGATAACGCCGAAAATCATCGCAGGTAGGTACACCATCCACAACTCTTTTTTCACGTAGCCAAAGTTTTTGAGCATGATGATGGGAATCACTAAAAAAGCGAGTGTCATCATCCCTTTTTGAAGCAAATTGGTGATGTTCATTTTCATCAAATTTTTATCTTTAAAAATGTGTTTGAGTTGTGTTTCGTCTGCGCCGTAATGATGGACGATTTTAGGAGGATTTGGTACTTTGGTAAAGAGAATGATAATAGCAAGTAACGAAAGCCCTGCTGTGATAAAAAAGAGTTTATCAACGCCATAATAACCGCCAATGACAGAGCCAAGCATCATCGAAATGGCAAAACTAGCGGCAATACTTCCACCCATAACCGCCATAGCGTGCGCGCGAACTTCCTCTTTGACCATGTCGCTAATCATCGCCGTTCCAACAGCGCCGATAGCACCTGCACCTTGTAAAAAACGACCAAACATTAAGGTATAGATACTGTCGCTAAATCCGCAGACGATGGAGCCAGCCATAAAAATAACCAGACCAATAAAAATCGTAATTTTACGTCCTATTTTATCGGAGAGAATACCAAAAGGAATTTGAAGAAGCATCTGTGTAATCGCATATCCGCCAATGGTGATACCGACTAAGAATTCGCTGGAGCCTTCTAAATGCAGTGCATAAACAGACAGAACAGGCAGAACGATAAAGAGACCTAAAAAACGGAGTGAGATAATCAAACTCAATGGAAAAATGGTTTTAATCATAGGCGAAAAAATCCTTGTAATGTATTCATGACAATTTTACCTTCCTTAAACTTTGAAAATTCTATGAGATATGAAAATGAAACATTGTGCAAGGTTGTTTTATGTTATAATCCTCACAACACATTTGAAAGGATGCACAATGGATATTACACATATTTTAGGCTTTATGGGATGCGCCTTAATTTACTTTATCTCACTTTATTATATTGGGCTAAATCATTGGCTCGTTTTAGAAAATGACAAAATGTATGCACAATTTGATTCAATCAAAGCAGAGTTGGCAGCACTGAAAAAAGCTGCTTAAATCAAGAGGTACGAGCTACCTCTTTTCCTTGGATACCGATGCGCTATTATTTCCCCCTTCTTCTTTGTTTTATGTTTGTGGTGAGCGGCTGTGCTCCAAAATCTTCTCCAACTCCTGAAGACCAAGCGTTAGTCACTTCTTTAGAAACAGGCAATGCACGTTTTGACGAGTTAGCTCAAAATGAAAATTTTGATGAACTCTTAGAGCTTTTCAAAGTGGATTGTAAAGCACCTTTAACACAAAAAGTGTATGGCAACGTATGCCAACAAGCATTACATGTAAAAGATGCAAAGGCGTTTTTTAAAACCTCATTTGAACTGAAGCGCATTGAACCCAATGATCAACGCTCCATGCTGACTGGCTATTATGAACCGCTTTTGCATGGGAGTCTAAAAAAGACCGAACGCTTTAAATACCCCGTGTACGCAAAACCCAAAGATTTGCTCAAAATTGTCGGTGAAAATGATAAACAGATGCGTGGACGTTCCGTTAAAGGCAAAATGCTTCCTTATTTTACACGCGCTGAAATTGCTAAACACAAACTCAAAGCCGACGTTATTTGTTATGTCGATGACAAAATTGATTTGTATTTTATGGAAGTGCAAGGCTCAGGCAGAGTTGAATTGGATGATGGCAGGGTCATCTTTGTAGGTTTTTCCGATACTAATGGCCATCAGTACAAGTCACTTGGACGAGAGATGATAAATCGAGGCATTTTTACCAGCGTGGAAGAGGTCTCTTTACAAAGTATTCGTGCATGGCTTTTAGCCCATCCCAAAGAGGTTGATTCCCTTTTAAATGCTAATCCTAGCTACGTTTTCTTTCGTAAAATGGAGCAAAAAGCAACAGGCAGTTTGGGGCTTGTTTTAACCCCAGAACGTTCAGCCGCTGTGGATAAAAGTTATATTCCTTTAGGCTCCCTCATCGCGGTACGTAGCCATTCGGATATTTACAGTGTCGATAAATTTGTTTTTGCGCAAGATACGGGTGGCGCTATCAAGGGACCTAACAGGGCCGATATGTTTATGGGCTATGGACCTAGAGCACAATATGTAGCAGGTGAACTCAAAGCTCCACTTGAAGTGTGGATCATGCAACCGAAGTTTTAAACAAAAATCGGTACAATAAACATTCATTTGCGTATGTGGAGTAGGGTTTGAGAATTATTTTAGCGACGTCGAATCAAGGCAAAGTCAAAGAGTTTCAATCGTGGATTCAAGAGTATGAAGTTATCGCGTACAGCGACATTATGCCCTCTTTTGAGATTGAAGAAACGGGAAATACGTTTAAAGAAAACGCGCTGATTAAAGCACGCGCTGTTTTTGAAAAACTGGACGATAAAAATGATATGGTCTTAAGTGATGACAGCGGTATTAGCGTGCCTGCATTAGGGGGTATTCCTGGAATTTACAGTGCGCGTTATGCGGGAATCAACGCAAATGCGAAAGATAACTTAAACAAACTGATTCAAACGCTTCAAGAGCACCATTTAAAAACAACGCCCGCGTATTATACAGCCGCCATTGCTTTGGTGTGCAAAAAAGGCGAGTTTTGCGTTCACGGATGGATGCATGGAACCGCCATCGCAGAGGCTAAAGGCACCAATGGTTTTGGGTATGATCCGATGTTTATGCCATTAGGCTACGATAAAACGTTGGGTGAATTGGATGAGAGTGTGAAAAAAGCATTTTCGCATCGAGCGCGAGCATTAGCGTTGGCACATATCATCATTAACAGTTTGAAATAAAAACGTAATCAAAATAAATTACACTGCTACACAGTGTTTGTGGCAGTCAAAACGTATTCAAAATAATTCTACTAGGCTTTTTTGATAATGGCTATGGCGTATAGCTCTTATTAAAGAAGCCTTATCTTAACTTTAATTCTGCCAACATGTTGGCTAGCTTTAGCGCCCTAGTGGCTAATCAAAGGAGCTTTGCTCTTTTGGCGTGGTTGAGACTTTAAAAAAGTCAATTAAAACATTGAGAAGGATAAAAATGGCAACAGTATTAATTATTGGTGCGGGTGGAGTGAGCCGTGTGGTCACTAAAAAATGTGCGATGAACAGCGGTGTGTTTTCACACATTGTCTTGGCAAGCAGAACAAAAGCAAAATGTGACCAAATCGCAAAAGAGATTGAAGAATCTTTACATGTAAAGATTGAAACCGCTGCGATAGACGCGGATGATGTGGATGCATTGGTCGCATTAATTGAAAAAGTAAAACCCGCTTTAGTGATGAATATCGCACTGCCTTACCAAGACCTTACGATTATGGATGCGTGCGTTAAAACGAAAGTCCCTTACCTTGATACCGCAAATTACGAACATCCAGACTTAGCAAAATTTGAATACAAAGAGCAATGGGCAAGAGATAAAGCGTTTAAAGATGCGGGCATTATGGCGCTTTTGGGCAGTGGATTTGACCCGGGCGTGACGAATGTTTTTTGCGCCTATGCCCAACAATATCTTTTCGATGAGATTAACTCTATCGACATTTTAGACTGTAACGCGGGCGACCATGGGTATGCATTTGCAACCAATTTTAACCCAGAAATCAATCTTCGTGAAGTCAGCTCTAAAGGGCGTTATTGGGAAGAGGGCAAGTGGATAGAAACCGAGCCCGTTTCTGTGAAGATGGTGTGGGATTACCCCGAAGTAGGACCCAAAGACAGTTATTTACTCTACCATGAAGAGTTAGAATCTCTCGTTCAAAACATCAAGGGGTTGAAGCGTATTCGTTTCTTTATGACCTTTGGACAAAGCTACCTCACTCATATGAAATGTTTGGAAAACGTGGGCATGCTTCGTATTGATGAGGTTGAAGTCGATGGCGTGAAAATCGTACCGATTCAACTCTTAAAAGCACTGCTTCCAGACCCTGCCAGTTTGGGACCTAGAACAGTAGGTTACACCAACATCGGCTGTGTGTTTGAAGGTCTGAAAGATGGCAAAAAACGCAAAGTGTATATCTACAATGTCTGTGACCACCAAGAGTGTTACCGTGAGACGGGTGCACAAGCGGTGAGTTACACCACGGGAGTTCCAGCAATGATTGGGGCGAAAATGATGTTAGAGGGTAAATGGAGCGGAAAAGGCGTTTTCAATATGGAACAGTTCGATGCAAAGCCGTTTATGGATGAACTAAACACCCAAGGGCTTCCATGGAAAATCATCGAAATGAAACCTGAAGAGACGTTCGAAGTCAAATAATCTTTCAACCCAAAGCCTTTACATGTAAAGCTTTGGGTTTTTCTTCATTACATGTAAAAGGACGAATATGTCAAAAAAAGCTAAAATCTTATGGACAACGGACAATAAAGAGACAGCGATGCATATGGTCTGTCTTTATGCGCACAACGCTATCTTAAAAGGCTGGATGGATGAAGTTGAAGTACTGGTTTGGGGTGCTTCTCAAAGACTTATTGCCGAAGATGCAGAAGTTAGAGCGAAAGTCGAAGCCATGATTAAAGATGGTGTGAAAATCATTGCATGCCTTAAATGTGCCGACACAATGGACATAACAATTCCTCTACAAAGTTGTGGTATCAATGTTTTTTACACAGGAGAGCTCTTAAGCTCTTGGATTCAATCAGGCGAGAGTATTGTGAGCGTGTGATGCGCCAGTCTATTTTAATCACGGGCTGTTCCAGCGGTATTGGTTATACGTGTGCGCATGGGCTGAAAAAGCTTGGGTATAACGTTTTTGCAACCTGTCGGGACGAAGATGATGTCAAACGTCTTGTGGCAGAAGGGCTCAACGCATTTAAACTGGATTTGTGTGATTCTTCAAGTATTCATGTTGCACTTGCTTGGATGCTTTCTCAAAGCGGTGGACGCATTGATGTGCTTTTCAATAACGCTGCTTACGGCCAACCAGGAGCGGTGGAAGATTTGAAGCGTGATGTGCTTCGTGAACAGTTTGAAACCAATGTCTTTGGGACACAAGAACTCACGAACTTGGTTCTACCCTATATGCGCAAACAAAAGAGTGGACGTATCATCTACAATAGTTCTATTTTAGGGCTTGTTGCGATGAGTTATCGTGGCGCGTATAATGCCAGCAAATTTGCAATTGAAGGACTTGCCGACACGCTTCGTTTAGAACTTCTTAACAGCGGTATTGATGTGGTTTTGATAGAACCAGGACCGATACGAAGCAACTTTCGAAAAAATGCGCTTTCGAAGTTTTTAAAATACATCGACCAAGAGCGCTCTTTTCATAAAGAAGTGTATGAACAAACCTTGAAACGACTGCAAAAAGAGGGCGATGCTCCCTTTACGTTAGGACCTGAAGCTGTTTTGGAAGTGGTTGTGCAAGCGATTGAGGCACGAAAACCAAAAATCCGTTATGCGGTGACATTCCCGACCAAACTTTTTAGGGTTTTAAAACGCATTTTCCCTACTTCATGGCTAGATAAAATCGCCTACAAAGCAGGTCAATAAACTATAATACTTTCTTGACAAAATATTTTTTGTCTATTATAATGACAATAAATTTTTTGTCAAAGGCAGAGTAATGAAAAATATTGTCGGTCAAGTAGTACGTGGACAAGATTTTTGGGATCGAAAAAGCGAACTTGCCAAAATTTGGCACGCCATTGAAAACGGCACACATCCTTTACTCGTTGCGCCTAGACGTGTGGGGAAAACCTCCATCATGTACAAAATTTTAGACGAACCAAAAGATGATTATGCGGTTGTGTATGTCAATACCGAGTCTGCCGACAGCGAAAATGATTTTTGGCACAAACTCTTTAATGCTTTGATGGATGAAGAGTTTAAAAACAAAAACCAACAACGGCTAAAATCTTTTTATGCTCGTATTAAAACCATTTCAATTAAGAAAATTAGCACATCGGGTATTGAGTTTGATGATGGTAATGTGCTTGATTATTCAGAAGCTTTTGAGCGACTCGTCAAAGAGATAGACAGCGATAAAAAGCTGATTATCATGATGGACGAGTTTGCTCAAACGATTGAAAATATCATTAAATACGCAAGCGCTCATGAAGCTGAATCTCTCTTAAAAACCCATCGCGCTCTTCGTCAAAATCCTAAGATTACCTCTAAAGTCACTTTTGTTTATGCCGGTTCTATCGGTTTAGAGAGTGTTGTTGCAAAGCTAGATGCAATGAAATTTATTAACGACTTAAATTCCATTAAAGTAACGCCTTTATCTAAGGCTGAAGCCGTAGATTTTTCTCATTCTTTGTATCCTGAAATAGGAGATGATGAGGTTTCCTATCTTCTTGCGCGTATAGAATGGTTGATTCCTTTTTATATTCAACTGATTATTCAAGAAATCCATACGATTCGCATGGAAAAAGTTTTACATGTAATCTCTCATGAAACTATCGATCAAGCGATTGAGAGAGCATTGGATCATCGCAATCACTTTGAGCATTGGCTTGCACGCATCAAAAGTGCTTTTGAAAAAGATGAGTTTAAATTTGCAAAAGAAATTCTCAATTTACTTAGCGAACAAGGCGCATTAGAGTCTAAAGAGATAAGCAATCTTGCTGACAAATATACCCTTCCTCATGACCAAGCCAAAGAGATTATTCATGCACTCATATATGACGGCTACATCAACAATGATGAAAACCCTAAAATATATCGTTTTAACTCTCCTATCTTAAAATTATGGTGGTATAAAAATGTCGCAAATTAACTATTCACGGTACAAGTACACCCCCGATGAGATGAATGAAGAAGAGTTTTTAGCGCGATTTTCCGTACGCAATGAGATTGTTCAAACCATCTTTAGTGACCTTAAAACATCCGATTACAACGTACCCAATCAAAATCATCTGATCATCGGGCAACGAGGACAGGGCAAGACGACACTGCTTCGAAAACTCCAACTCGATGTGAAAAACGATGCAGCGTTATCGGCATTTTTGCTCCCTGTAAAATTTGCCGAAGAGCAGTATCAGATTCGTTCATTGTGTCGTTTGTGGGAAGAAGTGGCAGAGTACCTTCAAGTCATGTACCCAGAGATTTTTCCAAGCATTTCTGATGATATGGAAGTGCATTATGACGATGAAGATTATGAACTCAAATGTTTTACACTTTTAGATAAAGCCATCAAGGCAAAGTCAAAAAAACTTCTTTTGCTTATCGACAATATTGATGAATTACTCGAAAAGCTAAGTCAAAAAGAGCAACACCGTCTTAGAGAAATTTTGCTCAGTTCTTCGACGATTCGTATCATCGGCGGCTCAACCAAGATGATCGAACAGCATTTTGATTATAGTTCTCCCTTTTACCAGTTTTTTAAAATCATCAAACTCAAAGGGCTTAGTTTTGAAGAAAGCAAGGCATTTTTGCTTGCTATCGCCAAAGAAGACCAAAAAGAGAGAATTAGCTCTGTTCTAGAAAAAACTCCTGAACGATTAGAGACGCTGAGACGTTTAACAGGTGGTGTGCCTCGAACCCTTGTGATGCTTTTTGATATTTTCCTAGATGAAGATGGCAATGCGTTTGACGACCTTTTAAAGATTCTTGATGAAGCAACTCCACTTTATAAGCATCGCATGGACGACTTGCCAGCGCAACTTCAAGACATCGTTCATACCATAGCGATAAATTGGGATGGTATGTTCACCAGTGAAATTGCTAAAAAAACAAAGCTAGAGAGTAAAGCGGTCTCATCTCAGCTCAAGCAGCTTGAAAAGTACGAAATCGTCGAATCCGAGTCCGCAGGGAAAAATAAAATCTATAAAATCAAAGAACGCTTTTTTAACATCTGGTATTTGATGCGTTATGGGCGTAAAAAAGAGAGACAAAGAGTCGAATGGTTGGTAAAATTTTTTGTTGCGTGGTACTCTCAAGAAGAGTTAGAAAATAGAGCGAAAAGTTTAATTGTAAAAATGCAAGAGGGGAATGTAAAAGCACCTTTTGCACATATAATGACTGAGGCTTTAAGTTATGCAGGACTTGAGTTAGGAACGGAACATAGACTCAAACAAACGGCTAAAGAGTGTTTAGAAAAGCAAAACTCTATTTTGAGTAAAGAGTTGTCCGAATCTGATCTTGAGTTATTAGAAAAAGCAACAAAGTTAAAAAATGCAAAAGAGGCATTGAATCTTCTAATTCATTCAAAACGTGATAGTAAGATGATTTTAGGGTATATAGGAAGTTTTTACCAAACGTTGTTTGATTATAAAAATGCAGAAAAATATTATAAAAAAGCTATTGAAAAAGGGAGTAATTTTTCATACAGTCATTTAGCAAGTCTTTACTTAATATGGCATGATAAAAGAGAAGATGCGCTTTCATGTGCGCAGGAAGGTTATGAATTTGAACAAGATGCTCATAATACATTTGTATTATCAATGATTCTTTTATGGAGTGAAAGTTTCCAAGAAAGTTACACTTTTTTTGAAAAACTTTTAAAATATCAAGAAGTGCATGACGTACATCCATTTGCTTTACCATGGTATCTATCGCTTCTTATTTCAAAAGGACAATTCTATCAAGCCAAAAAATTTATGGAGATGCCAGAATATGAATTGAAAGAGCGTTTTAAACCAGTGTGGTATGCGTTGATGAAACTGATGCTAAAAGAGTTTCCGTATGAGTATGAAAAAATGGGAAGTGAACTGAGTGAGAGTGTCGAAGAGGTTTTAGCTCAAATCAAACTTTATAAAGAACGATATAAAATCGATTGATTAAGAAGCCTTTTGGCTTCTTATCACGTTCTAAATTTATTTAAAATCGCATTGAGCTTTTCGGTGAGAGAGTTGAGATGCTCACTTGCTCCCGCAATCTCTTCGACACTGCGTGTATTTTGGGTTGAAAGTGTATTAATCTCCTCAATCTTTGTAACGATGGCATCGATTTTATCGCCTGTTTGAATATAATCGTTTACAGTTTTATCATTGAGATTCGTTGCAAACTCCATAATATCAACCGTGCTATTGATTTTTTGCTCAACATCATTCGCAAGGGTCGTTAGTTCCTGAATCTCTCCAGAATTACGGTTCATCTGCTCGGAACTATCGGTAATCGCTTGTACGATGACATTAATCGTTGCGTTAATTTCAATCAAACTTTTTTGTGTACGTTCCGCGAGTTTTCGCACTTCATCAGCAACAACGGCAAATCCACGTCCATGTTCACCTGCACGAGCTGCCTCAATTGCGGCGTTGAGCGCTAAAAGATTGGTTTGGTCGGCAATATCGCTGATGACGGTTAAAATGCTTTTGACTTGCTCGGCATCGGAACTAAGTTGTTGAATTTTGCCTGCAAGTTCCATCTCTGTATGAGCGCTGTTTTGAACTCTTTGTCCGAGTTGTTGAAGATGTGTGCGTGCCATACGCAACTCTTCATTGGCTTTGATTACTTCTTCTTTGGATGTTTTTGCTTTTTGAACAGAGGCAACAATTTCTGTTTTGGTTTCATGCGACATTTTCGTCGCTTGTGCGATAATGGCAGAAGAGTCTTCGACACGTTTGCCGACCTGCAATGTCGTAACAGAGAGTTCATGCGCAATGGATGCATTTTCATTACTGGTGTCTTTGGCTAGTTCAATGGTTGAGCGCACTTTTTCGATAAAGTGATTAATCTCGGTTGATGCAACGCCAATTTCGTCATTATTTCTAATTTCAAGTTGTTTGGTAAGGTCTCCATCTCCTGTGGCTAGATTGCGTGCGGTTGTTCCAAGATTAACAAGTGGTGCTGCAATGAGACGGTTGATAAGAAAATAGATACCAATGATGGCGAGAATTGCGACGATGGTTCCATAAAGCATCGTATCCCCAATCATAGCACGGATATTTTTCGATATTTTTTCACTTTGTGTTGCCACATGTTCATCGATATGGTCTATATAAACTCCCGACACTAAAATCCAATCCCATTCTTTAAAGTATTTGGCAAAAGCGAGTTTTGGAGCATCTTTTTTCGTAATAGGATGTGCAAAGTTATAGGTGACATAAACGCCATCAGGATTTGCGGCAACCCCTTCAATAATCTCTTTACGGTAGAGTCTCCCTTGTGAATCTTTGTCATCAAGTTTAATCGCTTTGCCAATCCATGAATGATTGATACCATGAAAAGCGTATTCATACCCACCATTGGCACTTTTCTTTAAGGCATAAAAATAACCATCATCTCCATAACGGAGTTCTTCTAAAATATGAATCGCTTGTTCTTGAAAATTGGCTTTGATACTTGATGCGTAATCGCCCGTTCCAATGACAACATCAAGAGGTTTGTAGTAAAAGTTGTAGGAGAGTTTTGATTCGTCTTTTTTTGTAATAGGATGTGGCCAAATAAAATGCGTGACACCCGTGCCGTCTTGAGCCGCTTTGATAATATCTTTAATAACGAAGTTTCCTTCTTTGTCTTTCATTTCGATAAGATTTTTCCCAACCAATGCTTTATTGATAGGATGTACGACATTAACGCCTTCTAAGTTATACGCGTAAAAATAACCGACATCGTTGTTATAGCGGTAAGCATTGATAAGGTTGAAAAGCATAGAGCGCAACTCTTCGGCGGAGAGTCTATCTTTGTTGCTGCTGTAAACGTCATCAAGAATTTTCTTGAAGCTCATTGCGTCTTTTTTGACTTGTTCTGCAATTTTTTCTTGTGAAGATGAAGCTTCATAAAATGAGTGAATGGCTTTTTCTGCCATCATCGTATAAGCTTTTAGCTCATTTTTATTGGTCTCTAAAATCAGCTCTTTTTGGTCTTGTATTTGCGCTTGCGCAAGTAGATTTGCTTTATAAATCGTTACACACAGTGAAATACCAGCCACAACAAAAATAGCTGTAATGAATAAGATAAGTGTTTTAAACTTAATGTTCAAAGTTTTCATTATCTCTCCTTTTAATTAACATAAGTAATGCCCATATCGTCCATTATGGCAAAAAAGTGTTGTATTTGCGTTGTATTGTATAATTAAGAGGAAACATGTTACATTTAGTGTGTAAAAGAGGGAGCGTCAAGTATGGTTAAAATTAGTCGTATTGAGAGTGTCTTAAGCGAGATAAAAACACCTGTATATGTTTGCGAAGAAACACTGTTAGAAGAAAATCTCAAACTGCTTAAAGAAGTGAGCATGCGAAGCGGCGCTACAGTGTTATTGGCACTGAAAGGGTTTGCATTTAAAGCCCTTGCTTCTTTGGTGGATAACTATCTTAGTGGGTGTACCTGCAGTGGATTGCACGAGGCAAAATTTGCAAAAGAGTATTTTAACGGCACGATTCATACCTATTCACCTGCGTATAAAGAAGAAGATATTGATGAAGTGATTGCATTGAGTGACCATCTGATTTTTAACTCCTTTCATCAGTGGGAGACCTACAAACACAAAGCGATTGGAAAAACAAGTTGCGGTCTTCGCCTCAATCCTGAAGTCTCCTCAAGCCCTGTAGACTTATACAATCCGTGCGGTCTTTACAGTCGTTTGGGCATTACCAAAGAGAATATGCAATACGATAAACTAGAGGGCATTGAAGGGCTTCATTTTCATGCACTTTGCGAGCAAGATGCAGACGCTTTAGAAGAGGTTTTAAAAGGATTTGAAGCGCGTTTTGGCGATTTGATTCCCCGTATGAAATGGGTCAATTTTGGAGGAGGGCATCACATCACACGCGAGGGGTACGATGTCGAAAAATTGATTCAACTGATTTCTGATTTTCGTACGAAATACAACGGCATTAAAGTCTATTTAGAACCAGGCGAAGCAGTAGGGTGGCAAACAGGCCCGTTGGTCGCCAGTGTGCTAGACATCGTGCACAATGGCATGGACATCGCCATCTTAGACATCTCCGCCGAAGCGCATATGCCCGACACCCTCGCCATGCCCTACCGCGCAGCGATTCGTGGTGCAGGCGAAGCGGGAGAAAAGCCTTATCTATACCGACTTGGAGGCCCAACGTGTTTAGCGGGCGACATCATGGGCGATTACAGTTTTGATGCACCACTTAAAATTGGCGATAAACTCATTTTTGAAGATATGATTCACTACACCATTGTTAAAAATACCACCTTTAACGGTGTCAAATTGCCTGATTTAGCGGTTTTACATAAAGATGGCAGTTACGAAGTGACAAGTCGTTTCGGCTACGAAGAGTATAGAAGGCGCAACTAAAAATCTTTACATGTAAAAAGGGGAGGCACTAGATTTCCCTTTTTTGTATCCTAATAAAATCCTTATCTTTTAACCCCAAATAGAGATATTTTCTTGATTTTTTCTGCTCTATAATTTCTTAAATAACCAAAAAGGAAAACAATGGTTGCAGATATAACTCTTTTTATAGGTTTTTTGATGTTACTCATTGGAACAGCAAAAGCGTACAGTGGTTTTTTTACCAAAGTGGTGATGGGTGAAAAAAACGTTCTATCACCTTTTCTTTCGTCAGTAGAAAAGAGCCTTTATCTATTGTGTGGCATCATTCAGCAGCAAGAGATGAATTGGAAAAAATACGCTTTATCACTCATGCTTTTTAATGGTGCGGGTATCGTTCTCGTGTTGTTGGTACTTCTTACACAACATCTTTTGCCTCTCAATCCACAAGGCTTACCTTCTTTGCCCTTTGAATTAGCCTTTAATACGGCAATAAGTTTTGTAACCAATACCAACTGGCAAAATTACAGTGGTGAGAGTACTATGAGTTATTTCTCACAAATGTTTGGTTTAAGCGTGCAAAACTTTCTCTCTGCTTCTACAGGCATTGCAGTAGCAGTGGCTTTCATGCGAGGCATCATCCATAAAGAGAGCGAATCTATTGGCAATTTTTGGGCTGATATAGTACGCATAACGTTGTATGTGTTGCTTCCACTCTCTTTGGTCTATGCGCTCTTTTTAATTTTTCAAGGTGTCATCCAAAACTTTTCCCCTTATATCAGCGCAATAACTCTTGAAGGGGCACATCAGAGTATCCCTATGGGGCCTGTAGCCTCGCAAGAGTCGATTAAAATGTTAGGAACCAATGGTGGTGGTTTTTTTAATGCGAACTCTGCGCACCCTTTTGAAAACCCAACGCCCTTTTCTAACTTTGTGCAGGTCTTTTCTATCCTCTTTCTCCCCACCTCATTGCTTTTCGTTTATGGAAAAATGAGCCAAAAAAGTGGCGAGGGTCGTTCCATCTTAATTGCGATGGTCGTTCTTTTTGTATTAATGCTAGGTTCGCACTATGCTTCTGAAAAATTTGGAAATCCTGAAATTTCAGGCATCGTAGGAGAAAGTGCGATGGAAGGTAAAGAGGTGCGATTTGGCATCGCTTCAACTTCGCTTTTCTCTGTAGCTACAACGGCGGCATCATGTGGTGCAGTCAATGGTATGCACGATAGCCTCACCCCATTTGCAGGTATGGTCAATTTGGTGCAGATGATGCTCGGTGAGATCGTCATTGGTGGTGTGGGCGCAGGTTTTTATGGCATGATGGCATATGTTATTTTAAGTGTGTTTATCGCAGGACTCATGATAGGTCGAACTCCTGAGTATATTGGTAAAAAGATTGAAGCCAAGGAGATGACTTATACTATCATCGCCGTGTTGCTTCCGGGTCTGTGCATCCTTCTTTTTACAGGATTGTCACTTTTAATTCCGGGTGCCACCAGCTCCATCTCCAACCCTGGACCGCATGGGCTTTCTCAAGTTCTCTATGCCTTTAGTTCGGCGAGTGCGAATAATGGCAGCGCTTTTGCGGGATTCAGTGGCAATACGCTTTACTATAACTATGCACTGGCTCTTTGTATGTTTGTAGGACGTTTTGGTGTGATTATTCCCATGCTTGCCATTGCAGGAAGTTTGGCACAAAAGAAAGTCGTTCCGTTTGGTAAAGGCACACTCAATACCCAAAGTGCGCTTTTTATTACGCTTTTGGTGGCAACTATTTTATTAACAGGAGCGCTTACATTTTTCCCTTCACTGGCACTTGGCCCTGTGATTGAGCATTTGATGATGCTTGAACACATCTCTTTTTAAGGAATGAACATGAAAAAACGAAATAATGCTAGCTATAACCAAGCGATTATCAACGATGCGCTCAAAGAGTGCATTGGCAAATTAACACCGAAAGAACAGCTCAAAAATCCGATTATTTTTGTGGTCTATTTGGGTACGTTCATCACGGGTCTTATATGGATTTTGCAGAGCAGTCAAGGGGTCATTCCTCTTTTTGGATTTGAATTTTGGGTCTTTGCATGGCTCTTTTTTACCGTCCTCTTTGCCAACTTTGCAGAAGCATTGGCTGAAGGCAGGGGAAAAGCGCAAGCGAGTGCCTTGCGCTCCGGCAAAAAAAGTAGCAGCGCCAATAAGTTAAGTGAGGATGGTAGTCTTTCAAAAGTGAGCTCAGAGAGTCTTAGAGTGGACGATATGGTCGTTGTCAGCGCAGGAGAAGTAATTCCCAGCGATGGCGAAGTCATTAAGGGCATTGCAAGCATTGATGAAAGTGCCATCACGGGTGAATCCGCTCCTGTCATTCGTGAATCAGGAGGGGATCGAAACTCGGTTACGGGCGGAACGCTTGTTTTAAGCGATGAGATTACGATTAAGATCACAAAAAATCCTGGCGAGACATTTTTGGATCGCATGATTAGCCTCATTGAAGGGGCTAAAAGACAAAAAAGTCCGAATGAAATTGCGCTCACGATTCTACTAATGGGATTAACTAGCATCTTTCTTGTCGTGACATTGACCCTTAAGCCGATGGCGTTACATGTAAACGCAGATATCTCCGTTGTTTCCCTCATTGCGCTCCTAGTCTGTTTAATTCCAACAACGATTGGTGGGCTTTTAAGTGCTATCGGTATCGCAGGAATGGATAGACTCCTTAAAAAAAATGTGTTAGCGATGAGCGGTAAGGCGATAGAAGCTGCTGGGGACGTTAATGTGTTATTGCTCGATAAAACAGGCACGATTACCTTTGGTAATCGTATGGCAAGTGCTTTTATTCCTCTTGATACTAAAAAAATTGATAACTTGGCGTATGCTGCGTTATTAACATCACTGAGTGATGATACACCTGAGGGGAAAAGTACTGTTATGTTTGCACAAAATACTTACAGTGCGAAAGAACCATCCAATCTTCAAAGTGCTCAGTTTATCCCTTTTAGTGCTTACACGAGAATGAGCGGGATTGACCTTGATGGCAAGAAGTACCGTAAAGGAGCCGTGGATGCCATCGAAAAATTTGTCACCATGTCGGGTGGTAAGTTTCCCAAAGAAGCACATGATATGTGTACGCAAATCGGTAAAAAAGGCGGTACGCCTTTGGTCGTCTGCGAGGGAAGTGTTGTGCTAGGAGTGATTCATCTTAAAGACATCATCAAGCCCTCCATCAAAGAAAAATTTGCCGAGTTTCGAGGGATGGGCATTAAAACCGTGATGATTACAGGCGACAACCCCATTACCGCGGCTGCCATTGCCGCCGAAGCGGGGGTGGATGACTTTGTCGCTGAAGCGACACCCGATACGAAAATAGCGCTTATTCGCAACTATCAAAAAGAGGGCTTTACGGTGGCGATGACGGGGGATGGTACGAACGACGCGCCTGCTCTTGCCCAAGCTGATGTGGGTCTTGCGATGAACAGTGGAACGCAAGCGGCGAAAGAAGCCGCCAATATGGTAGATATGGACAGTTCTCCGACTAAACTCATCGAAGTGGTTGAGACAGGTAAAGAACTTTTGATGACCAGAGGTGCGCTTACAACCTTTAGTTTAGCCAATGACATTGCCAAATACTTTGCGATCATCCCCGCACTTTTTGTGGTGGCGTTTCCTCAGATGGAAGTGCTCAACATCATGCACCTATCATCGCCTCACAGTGCCATTTTATCGGCGGTTATTTTTAATGCACTCATTATCATCGCGCTGATTCCTTTAGCAATTTCAGGGGTTGGCTATAAAGCCTTGGGGGCAGATGTGGTGCTCGGAAAAAATTTGGTCATTTATGGGTTAGGTGGAATTATCGTTCCCTTTGTAGGGATAAAACTGCTTGATATGTTGCTTGCGACATTACATCTTTTGTAAAAGGAAGAGTATGAAAACACTATTTCAATCAATTAAATTGCTTTTAGCCATGACAGTATTACTAGGAGGTATTTATCCTCTTGTTGTGACCACTTTAGGAGTATGGATTTTCCCAACGCAAAGTTCAGGGCTTTTACTGAAAGAAAATGGAACGGTTATAGGCTCAGAACTTATTGGTCAAAATTTTTCCAAAGAGGGTTATTTTATCAGCAGACCATCGAGTGCAGGGGAGAATGGCTACGATGCACTCTCCTCAAGTGGGAGCAATTTAGCACCAACAAACAAGCTTTTGTTGGATAGAATAAAAGCCAGTAAAGAAGCTTTACATGTAAGATTTGGCGAGGGTGATATTCCCAGTGATCTGGTGATGAGTTCAGGCAGTGGACTTGATCCCCATATCTCGAAATTAGCGGCACTTTATCAGGTGAAAACTATCGCCAAAGAGCGCCATGTGGATGAAATTCAGATGCTAGAACTTGTCAATCAGCATATTGAGCGAAAATTTTTGGGTTTCATAGGCGAGGAGAGGGTTAATGTCCTTCTTTTAAATCGTTCGTTAGATAAACACTTTGGAGTTCTAAATCCTTAACATGAATGAAGATGTCTTAGAAACAAGCGATCTGGTTCTTCAAGAGATCAAAAACAGACGTGAAACGGGTGAGCTAACGCTTTTCTTTGGAGCCTTAGCAGGTGTAGGCAAAACGTATACTATGCTTCGCAATGCCAAGGAACTCCTTCAAAGTGGAAAGCATGTAGTCATCGGTTATATTGAGATGCATGGCAGAGCTGAAACAGAGCGCTTAATCCAAAATATCCCTTCCATCGCCCCTAAAAAGATCACCTACCGTAGAAGTACACTTTATGAACTTGACATCGACGCTATTTTGGAAGCCAAACCCGATGTGGTACTCATTGATGAGTTAGCTCACAGCAATGCACCCACCTCAAGGCATCAAAAGCGCTATCAAGACGTTTTAGAAATCTTAGACAACGGTATTGATGTTTATAGCACGATGAATGTACAACATCTTGAGAGTCTTAACGATTTGGTGTTGCAAATTACAGGGGTTAAGGTTACTGAAACCGTTCCCGATAGCATTTTGGAACGTGTCGATAAAATCCAAATCATCGACATCCCTCCTGAAAAATTAGTTGAGCGGCTTAAGGAGGGGAAAATCTATAAGCTGCAAAGCGTTGAAAAAGCGCTCATGAACTTTTTCAAGCTTGGCAACATCAATGCCCTGAGGGAAATTGCGCTCAAGCAAGCTGCGGGACGCGTGAGCAAAGACGTTTATGATCTGTATAAAGAGAATAAGCTGGAGCGCTGGGAAGCCGTTGAAAAGGTCATGGTGTGCATTGATGGTAGTGAATTTTCCGCTAATTTGATTCGCTATGCCAAACGGCTTTCTTCGCAGATGAATGCGGAGTGGATCGCACTTTATGTCGATGATTTTTCAACCAATAATCGTGAAAAATTGGCTAAAAATATCCGTTTAGCTGAAGAACTAGGTGCTGAGGTCAATACGGTTTCGGGTCAAGATGTCGGTGAAGAGATTTTAAAACATGCCAGAGCACGGTTTGTAACGCACATTGTTGTAGCGAAGCGTAAAAAAAATCTTTTAGGAAAGTTCTGGCGCATGGATATTGCTGATGAGCTTTTAAATGCAGGCGATGAGTTTTGCATTATTTCATACATTAACAAAAATAAAGAGCAGACATTAGAAGCATACACAACAGAAGAAAAAGCAGAAGAAACACCTTTATGGCACTCTTTCTTTGGGATGGGCTTATTAGGCATCATAACTATAGGTTGTACCATTTTTAGGAATCATTTAGAGTTATTAAATATCGCTTTACTTATTCTCATCCCTGTGCTGATTGTCGCCTCACGGGGTGATATGAAAACGTCCTTGCTCATTACTTTTGTTGGCGTAGGGCTTTTTAATTATTTTTTTGTTCCTCCTATTTATACTTTTGTTGTGAGTGATATCTCACATTTGTGGAGCTTTTTTATCTTTTTTATTGTGGCGTATCTTATCTCATCGCAAGCCAAAAAGCTAAAACTTATTGGTGAGGTAATACGTGAGCGAGAGAAAAGGGTGAGGAGGCTGTATAAACTGAGTCGTAGGGCGACAGCTGTTGCTGAAATCAAACAAGTGATTAAAATAGCAATGCCCTTAATTGCGGAATCACTCAACAAAGAGACGTTCTTTTTTTTACGCCGTCATGTGGATGAAATGCCAAAACTCTATGCACATTATGATCCAAAAAGTCCGCTATCAAGTAAAAAATACGATGCTATGTTTGAAAAATTAGACGCTATTTTTATCTCTTCAAGTGAAAAAGCTGTGCTTGATTGGTGTTTAGACAATGGTAAAATAGCAGGGGCTGGAACCGACACCTTCTTGGCTTCAGATATGCTCTATATCCCAATCCAAAGTCGTGATATCGTTTATGGTGCACTTGGACTTAAAATTAAACAAGATGAAATGACCACAGAGCTTAAAATGTTTTTAGACTCAGTAACCAGTGTTATGGCCGTCTCTTTTGAGCGCATATCTCTTTCTGAAAAAAACAGTAAAAATGCAATTACATTAGCGCGCGAAGAGCTTAAAAATGCGCTGTATAGTTCGATTTCGCATGATTTACGAACACCTCTTGCTTCCATTCTAGGCATGGTTTCTATGCTTAAAACGGATGAGGGATGGTTGGATGAGAAAAAACGTGTTATTATTTCCCAAGTGATTTTTAGTGCGAAAAAGATGGAACGCTTGATGAATAATTTGCTAGATTCTGCGCGGTTTGAAAGCCATAAAGTGGTTCTTAAAAAAGATTGGTGCGATATAGCAGATATTTTCTCGCAGGCAGCGAAAGAGTTTGAGGATATCTTAAAAGAGCGTAATTTTAGCATCAAAATTGAAGAAGAATCGGGTATTTTTAAAGCCGATTGTGTTTTGATTGAGCGAGTGGTCGTCAATCTTTTGGAAAATGCAATTAAATACTCACGACATGGAAGTGCCATTACGTTAGGATTTCAAAAAGCGGGGGCATGGTGTAATATTTTTGTTTTAAATGAAGACAGTCACATTAGTGAAGAAGATCTGACGTTGGTGTTTGAAAAGTTTTTTAGAATCAAAGGTATTAGCGATGACATCAATGGCAGTGGTTTAGGGCTTTTTATTTGCAAAAAAATCGTTGAGGCTCATGAAGGAACAATTTGGGCAAAAAACTTAGAAAATAGTGTCATCTTTGAGTTTAACATTCCCTGTGAGGAGGAATAGTGTCACAACCTAGATATAAAATTTTGATCATCGAAGATGATAAACAGATACAAAAGCTTTTAGAAGTGAGTCTTGAAGAACATGCTTTTTTACTCAAGGTGTGTGACACTCAAAAAGAGGGCATGTCGTATATGATTCAATTTAATCCTGATTTGATTTTACTAGATTTAGGGCTTCCCGATGGCGATGGAAAGCTTTTTGTAGAGAAAATACGTGAGTTTAGTAATATTCCCATTATTATTGTCTCGGCACGAAACAGTGAGCAAGAGATTGTGGATTCACTTAATTTAGGAGCAGATGATTATGTGGTAAAACCTTTTTTTGTAGGAGAATTGGTTGCACGTATCAACTCTGCATTGAGACATGCGCTTAAAAAAGAGAGCACTCCCGTACTCAAAGTTGGTACATTAGAACTTGACCTTGAAAAACGAGAATTTAACCTAGATGGTGGACCATTGCATCTCACCCCACTAGAATTTGGTCTTTTGAAATTTTTTATGCAAAATAGTGGAAAAGCCTTAACTCACGCCCAAATACTGAAAAATGTTTGGGGAGTTGGCTACCAAAGTGATACCAAAATACTGCGTGTCTTTGTCAATCAAATCCGAAAGAAAATTGAAATTGACCCGAACCAACCCAAAGTACTAATCACCATTTCGAGTGTGGGGTATCGGTTTGGATAAGTTCCTATTTGGTCATATGTTTACATATTAATTTTTTTATTGTTACCCACTGTTTACTGCCTTAGTGTTAGCATTGCTATTGGGAAATTCCCAAGCCAAACAAAGGAGGAGAAGATGACGATCAGTTCAAATTCTCTCTACGGAACATCATCGTATGGTTCGTATGGCAGCAGTACGAGTTCGAGTAGTACCTCTCTTAGTTCACAATTTGCAGAAGCGTTGCTTACTTCTATGGATAGTGATTCAAGTGGTTCTATTGACAGTACTGAGTTTAGCAGTGCAGCTCTAGCATTATCTAGCAGTACCGATGAAAGCACCATTAGTGATGCTTTTTCGTCTCTAGATAGTGATGGAGATGGAACAATCAGCGCAGATGAATTGAGCGCATTGTTCTCAGATGGTTCGACTATGGCAGCTGGAAGCATGCCCCCGCCTCCACCGCCAGCCCAATCTTCATCTTCAAATAGTACGGAAGATACAGGTTATACGGCAGATGAACTCACCGCTATGGCGAGTGAAGTTTCATCTACTGATAGTAATCTTGCTTCTTTACTCGCATCTGTTGTCGAAAATTTTGACGCAGCCGATGCAAATGGAGATGGTAAAGTAACCTCTGCGGAAGCAATGGCGTATCAGCAATCAACGCAAGATTCAACAACCGATGCAACAGAGACAAGTACTGTCGCTGCGTCTGGAAGCATGCCCCCGCCTCCACCGCCACCGTCATCTTCTTCAACTAATGAAGACGATACAGGATACACCGTAGATGAGCTCACCGCGATGGCGAGTAGTGTTTCTTCTACAGACAGTAATCTTGCTTCACTCTTTGAAACATTGGCTTCGAATTTCGATGCTGCTGATACCAATAGTGATGGTAAAGTAAGCTCCGCTGAAGCGCAGGCCTATCAGGAATCAACCAAAGCAGACAGTATGAGTGCGACAGAAACGAAGACAGAGGATAATAGCGATACATTGATGAAAGCGCTTTTATCTCAAATCATCTCAAATTATGCCTCACAAAATACCCTCTCTGGTACTTCTGTAAACTTTAGTGCCTAAGATACAAGCCACGCACTAAGCAAAGCGTGGTTTGTTACTTTTCGTTTACTGACGCTTTGCTATAATCGGCGTCATGATTAAAATTTTAATGATTGAAGATGACATTGAACTCGCACAATTACTTCAACATTCTCTTGCCAAAGAGGAGATTGATACCCTCTTAGCCTTTACGCCATTGGATGGGTTGATGGCGCTTCAACAAAATTCTTTTGACGCGTTAGTTCTTGACCTTTCTTTACCTCAAATTGACGGACTTGAAATTTGCCGTATCGTTCGTGAATCTATTCCTAATTTACCGATTATTATCTCCTCTGCTAGGTCAGATATGAGCGATAAAGTTATGGGATTTGAAAGGGGCGCGGATGATTTTTTACCTAAACCCTACGACCCAAGAGAGTTGGCGTATCGTTTACGTGCTATTTTGCGTCGAGGAAGTCTGGGCAATGAACACGAACAGCAGTTTGTTTTTGCTATTGATGAAGACAAACACATTATTACCCGTGCGAGTAAAGAGGTTAAGCTAACCATGGCAGAATATGACATCGTCTCTTACATGCTCAAAAAAGAGGGATTTGTGATTTCACGCGAAGAATTACTTTTAAATATCGGTTCCATTAAGTATGAAAGCAGTCTTAAAAGTATTGATGTCATTATGGGGAGAATTCGTCAAAAAATAGGTGATGACCCTAAAAAACCTCGTTTTA
>DKFS01000085.1 GCA_002452855.1 Sulfurospirillum sp. UBA6790
CTTTTCTTGCTTGTGGGTGTGATGGAGCGTCATCTTGGCATCAGGTCTTTAAGTGCCCTAGGCGGGATTGCTTCTAAAGCGCCTTGGTTTACACTCTTTTTTGCCATTATGCTCTTTTGTACCGTGGGCATTCCTGGAACAAATGGGTTTGTCGCAGAACTTCTTATCGTCTTGGGTATCTTTCATTATAACCCGATTTTAGGCGTGTTAGCCGCCTTAACGGTTTTAGTAGCGGCAAGTTATATGTTTTGGGTTTTTCAAAAAGCTATTTTAGTCAAAAGTGAGAATGACATCTCTAAGATGCGTGATTTAAGCTTCAATGAGATTTTAGGTTTGATTCCTTTGGCGGTACTGATTATCGCCATGGGCGTTTATCCTGACTTGTTTTTATATAAAATTGAACCGACCTTGCAACACTATTTGCTTGATATTTTACATTTAGGGAGCAAATAATGTTAGAGACACAACTCTTTTATCTTTTGCCACTGCTCATTGTTGGCGGTGGTGGCGTTCTTTTGATGCTATTATCACCCCTCCAAAGTCTCTCTATGGAACGCTTCTCTTTTTTTACGTTTGTTATTTTACTGTGCGCATTAGGTGCGGATTTGATGTATTTTGGCAAACTCTTTACGCTTTTTCCTTTTGAAAACGTCTTCTCAAAAATGTTGATTATTGACAGCTATTCGGTTTATTTTGATGCTATTTTACTTGCGGGCGCACTTGTCACTTCTTTGATTGGTACACACTATTTTCAAGCCAAACGCCATTTTAAAAAAGAGTTTTTTGCACTCTTTTTGTTCTCTTTATTTGGAATGATGTTACTCGTACATGCCAATGAACTTATCACAGCTTTTATCGCTTTAGAGATTGCTTCTTTGGCATTGTATGTCATGATTGGTTTTCAAAAAATCCATGACAAACGGGTAGAAGCCAGTTATCAATACCTCGTCTTAGGGTCACTTTCAGGTGCCTTTTTCCTTTTAGGAACCGCTTTTATCTATGCAGGGTTGGGAACGACTATTTTAGGTGAAATGGGCGATAAACTGGATAGTTTAATGGGAAAAGATGTCTCTGTCGTTGTGATTGGCGCCACATTGATTCTTGTGACTTTCTTATTTAAAATCTCCGCATTTCCATTTCAAAACTGGACCATTGATGTGTATGATGGCTCACCCCTTCCTGTAACTGCTTTCATGGCCGCTACGTTTAAAGTCGCCATTTTTGGATTTGTGTTACGTGTGATGTTAGTTGATTTTGACCCAATTCGTGATATGTGGGATACCCTTTTTATCGTAATTATCATCGCAACACTCCTGTATGGTACATTTTTAGCGATTATGCAAGAGAGTTTAAAACGCATGCTTGCGGCTTCTAGCATCGTGCATACGGGGTATTTACTCATCGCATTTGTTTCGATTGGCTATGCAGGCGAGAGTGCTTCTTCGTCTATCATCTACTATTTGGTTGCGTATTTTCTTTCCGCCATGGGTGCGTTTGGGCTTATCTCTTACATCGCGGCGGATGAGCATGTGCGTGTTACTTATGAGGATTTTAGAGGGTTTGCGCATGTCCATCCTTATATGGCAGCGATGCTGAGTATTTTTATGCTTTCATTAGCGGGTATTCCAAGTACCATTGGATTTGTCGGTAAATTTTATATTTTTACAGGAGCTATCGAAGCAGGGTACACGTTTTTAGCCGTATGCGGTATCATTGCGACGTTTATTTCGATTTATTACTATTTTAAAGTGATTGCATTGATGTATTTTTATCCTGCATGTGATTCTGAATGGGATCATGTTCCTCCCCTTCGCGGCATCTCAGCACTGACGATAGGGTTTATTGCGGTAGCTGTCATTTGGGGTGGTATCGGTAATACGTTTGTTGCCTATTTCCCTGGTGTAGACTTTTTAATCGAAACCGCAAGGTTATCGTATATGTCGCTTTTTATTAAATAATAACCATGCATGAGCGTTTTGGCGAAGCGATTTATACGATTGGGCATTCAACGCATCCTATCGAAGCATTTATAGATATAGCTCACAAAAATGCTCTTACAACCATTGTCGATGTACGCAGTGCTCCGTATAGCTCTTTTGTTCCTCAGTACAATAAAGAAACACTATGCCATGCCCTGAAATCTCATAAGATAGATTATCTCTACATGGGTGATTTGCTTGGAGCACGGTATGACGATAAGAAGGTATTGTTTGAGGATGGCAAAGTTAATTTTAAAAAAGTGCAAAAAACAAAAGACTTTCAAAAAGGTATTTTGCGATTAGAACACGGATTAGGCAAAGGATACCGCATTGCACTGATGTGTTCAGAAAAAGAAGCGTTTGATTGTCATCGCTTTGGACTGATTTCGGAGTATTTAACCCATCACAAAATACGCGTAGAACACATTTATCCAGATGCTTTAAAATCACAAGCGACTTTGGAACAACGACTTTTGAAAAAAATACGAACATAAACTCCCACAAGGTGACCTTTTCACCCCTTCTATACATACCGCCAAACGACTCGCCTATGCTTATGAATTAAGAAATAAAGATATCGCATACAATGCTTTTTTACAAGACACTAATGCCTCATCATTTTTACATGTAAAATAAAACATACTTCCTAACTCTCAATCTAAGTATCACTACCTATATTATAAGGAGATACTTTTACAAAGATGTTTTTTCCATAAAGGGTTATATTTCCTCTCAATTTTTGTATTTTATAATTAAAATTTTTTATTAAAAAAATATCCATACCTATGGCTTTTTATCGTCATTTATTCATTTTTATAACGCTCAAATCGTAATTTACCTCCTCTTTTAAGCATATTTTTCATCACTATTTCCATCAAAAGTTACATACGATTTGCTTCATAATGATTTCATAGGAATCTCACATTAAATATCACAGTTAGTCGTTAAAATTAAGTTACAAATAAAATATCACTTCAAAAGGAGAAAGAAATGAAAAAAGAGACTATGTCTAGAAGAGACGCACTTAAGTTGGGTGCTCTTGGTACAGCAGGTTTGGCAATGCTTAGCGCAAGTAATGCAATGGCGGCAGCTCCAACAGAAAAAGAGGTTAAATTTGATGAAGAATACGATGTTATCGTAGTTGGTACAGGTTTCGCAGGTCTTGCTGCAGCTGCTAAATCCGTAGAACGAGGTTATAAAGTTTTAGTGGTTGAAAAAATGGGACGTGTAGGAGGTAACTCTGTTATTAATGGTGGCGGTATGGCTGTTCCTAACAGCGCTGCACAAAAAAAATACGGTATTCAAGACTCTGGTGAGCTTTTTATTGCCGATTGTTTAAAAGCAGGGCTTGGTATCAATCACGTTGAATTATTGGAGACCATTGTTAAACGATCCAATGATGCTTTGAACTTTGCCGTACAATGTGGTGCAAAATTCCAAGATGTAAAACCTGCGTGGTTTGGTGGTCACTCTGTTCCTAGATCATTGGTCACTGATAATATGAGTGGTTCAGGCATTATCAAACCAATGAGCGCATTTGTTGAAAAACTTCCTGGTTGTAAAATCATGACCCGTACAAAATTTGATGATTTTGTGATGAGTGCGGATGGTACCAGTGTTGTCGGTGTTGTCATCAGAACCAATTATCGATTCGATAGTAAACTGTTTAGTGATGACCTTGAAAATAAATCGGGCGAGAAAAAAGTCATTAAAGCGAAAAAAGGTGTTGTCCTTGCAAGCGGTGGTTTCTCTATGGATAAAATGTACAGACAACTCCAAGACCCTCGTATCGCTCCAGATCAAGATGCTACAAACCACGAAGGAGCAACGGCTGGGGCACTACTTAAAGCATTCCAAATTGGTGCAATCCCTGTACATGTTTCATGGATTCAACAAGGACCATGGG
>DKFS01000033.1 GCA_002452855.1 Sulfurospirillum sp. UBA6790
ATTAAATGGCTTTAAAATATTTTCATATACTTTAGAGGCAAAACGGCGCATAGTGGCAAACTCAATGTCTGAATGCCACTCTTCGCTTTTGCGAATGACTTCGTACGGAGCTTGCCATTTTAAGATACCTTGTTCCAAAGACTTATAGACTAAACGATTTTTTTCATTGACCTCGTTTTGGATAGCACTCAAATTTCTCACGTACTGTTTAAACATCTTGCCAATCAAATTGTCTTCATAAAATAGACTTTTATAGATAACATCAGAATTGATTTTGGGCGCTTGGTATTCAAAAGGTAAGTAGTGCGTCTCTTTACTTAAAAAACTTTTTTTCTGCGCTTCATAGCGAACCTGCTTTTGCGTTGTCATTTGATTATAAATCGCATCAGAAATGGTTTCAATAATTTGCTCAATGCGCATAAATGCACTTTTCAGGTCATGCGAAAATTTGCTTTTAAGATCCGTAAACAGACCTTTTGACTGCATTTCAAAGCGAACGATTTCATCTAAGAGTTCATCGTAAATCGTCAAAAAGAGTTGGTGCTGCGCAATCAATTTTGAAGCAATATCTTTAATCTCTTTGCTAATAGCAAACTCTTTGGCTTGCGTCGCTTTGGGTTGTATTTCTTGACGTATAAACGTAAGGACTTTGTCGATATTAGAATCTTCCAATAACTGGATGTTTGAACTTAAATCTCCCTCTAAAATAGCGTCTAACTCTTTTTGATACGCTTTAAATTCAGAATCTATTGCCTTAAAATCAATCTTTTCGCCACTGTTTTGTAGTTTTACATGTAATTCATGCATAAAGAGTTCGAGTCGTTCTTCCATCATGACTTTTTTATCATGACTGCGTGACTCTAAGGCTTGGCGAGCTGAGATAGGAATGACATCGCTAAAGAACTCTTTAAAAGCCGTTTTGACATAAGTGGTTGTCTCTTCAACTTGTGTGGGCGTAAATTTATCTTTTTGATTTAAGACACACAGTGACTTGTTTTGATATTTGCCTAAATACTCTTCTAAGACTTGAAGCTCACTCATCTTGCCCGCATTATCGATAAGCGTCAGCCAAATGATACCATCTACTTCTTTGAGTACTTTCTCCGTGGTTTGCGTATCGCTTGCTGCTTGAGAATTGAGTCCGGGAGTATCGACAAAAACAATATCTTTGAGGATATTAAGAGGTGCATACAAAACCAAATAAGCAATATCTTCGACATGTTCGCGTTGGTCGGTAAAACTGGCAATGGAACTGATATCGTGGTATTCGTCCCTTCCATCTTTGTAACGCACACGAATTTTAAACGCATCACCGTAACGAATGTAATTGACTTTAGAGGTGACAGGTGTAATACCCGTGGGTAAAATACTCTTAGCTAATAGGGCATTGAGAAACGTTGATTTACCACTGGAAAACTGCCCCGTAATTGCCACTTTCATTGGCTCTTCAGAACGCATCTGCAAACGATAGAGTGCTTCTTTGAGTTGGGTTGAAGGCGAATGCTTGTCGTCTAAAAGGATGTACTGGATTTTTTTAAGAGCTCCTAAGAGCGTCGCATCAAATGTTGGGGTTACTTTTAAAAATTCGGCTTTAAAAGAAGCGATAAAATTTTCTAATAGACTCATTTTACTTCCTTTGTACCATTTAAATCTTTAAGCACGATGTGCATAACGCGCTCTTTTTCTTTGATTTCCAAAATTCTTGCATCTTTTTGAAAGCTTTGATCTTTCATCTGTTTCATGGCTTTTTCAAGCGTCGCTTCTTCATGACCATAGCGCTCCTCAATCTCTTTAGCCGGAGCTTTGCATAAAACGACAAAAGCATTGAGCAATTCTGCATTCACGCGTTCGAGTTTACTCTCTAACATCTCTTTAATCGTGTCAAATTCTGCACCAAACAGTGAATCGCAAATACTTGAGAGTTGGCTTTGTTCATTTTTACCGTATTTTTGGATGGCTTCATTGACACTGGCAATAATCGCCATACTATTTTTAAACACCAAAATAGAACCCAAATGCTCTTCGCAAAATGTTTTGGCATCAAAGTGAACTTTAGCATCTTCATGTTTGAATTCACCGTATTTTGCATCCATAAACTCAAGCATACTTTGCATTTTCTTTTCAAATTCATAGCGATAATCACGAATAAAATCAACCATACCATCTTTGATAGCGGTTTGTATAATAGAAGAAATTCGCTCTTCTTTGGGTGCCTTTTTGTTTTTGGTAAATTCATAGCTAACATCATCCATAATGCGACGTTTTACAACAGATTGTAATGTATCTAAGCGGTTATAGGCAAATTTATGTAATGTGGTAAAATAGTGTTGCATTTCTAACTGACTCTGCGCAATCGCTTGATTGATTTGCTCTAAAAAGTTTAAAATACTCTGTTTATTTTCTTGATGTTTAGCATACGCTTGTTCTATCTCTTCTTGTGAAATAGAGAGTAAATGCATCTCTTGTTCAAAAATCGACAGAGATTCTTCTACAATAGATTCAATTTCATTGCGATTTGCGGTAATAATCAAATTGGCTTTTTGACTATTTTCACCAAAAAGCACCTCTTCGAGATACGCTTCAACCAATGGAAGGCCCGTTCTTTGCATATCGTATCCAAGCGCATTTGCTTCATTGCTTTTGCCTAGTTTGTGCATTAAAGCCAGTTTTCCCGCAATCGGAATAAAAACAATTTTCGCAATCACTTCATCAAGTTTTGCACCCTTGTTTTGTTCTTTTAAACGGGCTTCAATACTACGCTTTGTGTAGTTGATAACTTCTTCAAGTTCTTTTTCTTTAATCGCATCAATCCGTGTAATGACAATCAGCAGTTGTGCAACATGACGATAAAGCAAGGCATCAATGATAAAATCAACATCTTTTTGTGTTGCCGCTTGTGCTGCATTCATCAGATGAATCATTAAATCACATTCACTTAAGTACTCTAAAGTAATCTCTTCACGCTGAACGACAGGGTCATCAAGACCTGGAGTATCAACAATTTGTACGCCATCTTGGACAAATTTTAGGTCGGTATAAAGCTCTACGCTTTTAACGAGATTGCATTTTTTATCGGAATGTTTTGCGGAAGTGTAAAGCGCTAAATCATTCACAGCAATCGTTTGACTCTCGCCTTGTGGGGTAATCCATGTTGAAAACTGTGTTCCAAAATGTGCCTTACTCTCTGCGACAAAGGCTTCTAAACTTTTAAGACTTTTAGCACCCTCTTCTATTTTATGCCACTCTTTAGCATTCCAAAAATTGACAACGGCATATGGCTCTTTAGCATACTTAATCAATGTGAGATTGGCGGTTTCAGGAACAACAGACGTCCCAAGAACTTCTTGCCCTAAGAGTGCATTGAGCATCGTAGATTTTCCAGCATTCATGACACCCGTAATACCAATCGAAAAACGTTGGTTTTGGAGTCTTAGAAGCATCGCGTCCAATTTCTCATTCAATAAAGGAACTTCAATACTCTGTTTGAGATTATCAATCGCTGTCATTAGGATGTTAAGTGCTGTTTTATAATGGTTTTCTTGGACGGTTGCACTTTTTACATGTAAATTAATTTTTTCTATTTTTTTCTCTTCAATAAGCGAAATCAACGTACTGAGCGTTCGCAAACCATCATAAGAGATGACCTCTTCTTTGCGTAAGATTTCTAACCGCTTAATAATGGTGGCATTAATCTGTACATTGCCAATATCCATGAGAAAAAGTAATACTTGTATTTGCGCGTATTGAACAGACTCTTTCGTGAAAGGAGTTGAAAAAAGTGTCTGTAG
>DKFS01000055.1:0-2814 GCA_002452855.1 Sulfurospirillum sp. UBA6790
GCTCTCCTTAAAGCGCAAATTCAAATTAATGAAGCCGTCATGCATCATTTTAAAACACTGTGTAAACGTGCGCATTCTTTAGAGTATATACACAGTCGAGCTGAAGAGATTTACAAGCTATTATTTGACGATGGTAACACTGTGTGCCATGCATAAAACTTCACCACTGCTTTAGGTGTTACAAACGATGGATATGATATAATTTTGTAACAATCAAGTGATAAAATAGAACTCCATTTAAAGTTAAGGAACATATTATGAATAAAAAGACGAAAATCCTAGCAACAGTTGGCCCAGCAAGTGATAGCGTAGAAGTTTTAGAAGGATTAATTAAAGCTGGTGTTAATGTATTTCGTTTAAATTTTAGCCATGGTACACATGAATACCATGCAAGCACATTAGCAAAGATTAGAGAAGCCGAAGAGAGAGTTGGTAAAAAAGTTGGTGTTTTACAAGATATTTGTGGACCCAAAATTCGTGTTGGTAAATTAGAAGATGATTTTTTTCTTGAAGTGGGGGACAAACTCTACTTTACAAAAGAGCAAATTGTTGGTAAAAAACTGACAGACAACACTTATGAACTTTGTATTAATCAACCGCAAATTTTAGATATGCTTAAAGTTGGTGAATATATTTATCTTTATGATGGAAATATTCGAGCTAAGGTTATCGAAATTGGTAGCAATGTGGTGACTGAAATAGAAAATAGCGGTAAACTCTCGTCAAATAAAGGCGTTAATTTCCCGAATACCGTCATTAATATTGAAGTTATTACACCCAAAGATGAGGCAGACCTTCTGTGGGGCGCACAAAATGGTGTTGATTTCGTTGCCGTTTCTTTTGTTCAAAGTGCTAAAGATGTTTTACGTGCCAAAAATATTTTAAAAGAGCACAAATCACGAGCTCATATTTTTGCGAAAATCGAGAAATTTGATGCCGTTGAAAAAATTGATGAAATTTTAGAAGTCAGTGATGGAATTATGGTTGCGCGAGGTGATCTTGGTATTGAAGTGCCTTACTATAAAGTTCCAAGCATTCAAAAACGATTGATTGCAAAAGCAAATGCCGCTTCAAAGCCAGTTATCACTGCAACGCAGATGTTACTCTCTATGGCAGAAAAAGAGATGGCAACTCGTGCAGAAATTAGCGACGTAGCGAATGCCGTTTTGGATGGAACCGATGCTGTGATGCTTTCTGAAGAGAGTGCTATTGGTAAGAACCCTGTACACGTTGTTGAGGTTATGGCAAATACTATTCGTGAAACGGAATCAATCTATCCATACAGTAAGTTTGAAGTCTATCCTTTCTTGGATGAGACAGATATTATCTCTTCTTCAACAGCACGCCTTGCAGATCGTTTAGGGGTTGAAGCGATTATTTCATTGACCAGTTCAGGTAAATCTGCTAAAAAATTAGCACGTTACCGTATTAAAGCAGATATTTATGCGGTAACCCATGATGAACGAACAGCACGTTCACTTACGATTGCTTGGGGAATTAAGCCCATTATGAATATTGATGCAAGTAATCTCAACATGATGTTGGGTAAAACTTTGCAAAAAGGGATTGAAAAAGGTCTTATCAATAAAGATAAAACGTATATCGTAACAGCAGGTTATCCCGCAGGCGTTGAAGGAAGTACGAACTTCATTCGTATCTTAAAACGCGAACAAATTGAATACTATACAGACATGGTATTGTAAGCTTAAGAGATTTTTATATTGGCTTAAAGATTTTTTAGGTAAAATCCAAGCCTTAAAATAAAATCTCTCCCAAGAAGGACATACGCATGTATGCAATTATTAAAAATGGCGGGAAGCAGTATAAAGTTCAAGAAGGCGACTACTTAAATGTCGATAAACTTGACGCTCAGCCAAAAGAGAAAATCGTAGTGACGGAAGTTCTTGCTGTGAATAACGGTGAACTTAAAGTGGGCGCTCCATTCGTCAGTGGTGCTACAGTAGAACTAGAAGTTGTTACTGAAGGCAAAGATAAAAAAGTTATTACTTTCAAAAAACGTAGACGTAAAGACTCAAAAGTTAAACGTGGTTTTAGAAGACAATATACTAGAGTAAAAATTGTAAGCATTAAAGCTTAATTTAATTCACTAGAAAATTCTGCCAACTTTGGTTGGCTAGCTTTAGTGCCGTAATGGCAAGAGTAGCTTAAAGAGTCTAACTTTTTAAGCGTCTAGAGAAGTTTTAAAACTTCACTTAAGATACACAAAGATTAGGAGTAACCAATGGCTCACAAGAAAGGTCAAGGAAGTACCCAGAATAATAGAGACTCAGCTGGACGTAGACTGGGTGTTAAAAAATTTGGTGGCGAGTTTGTACGCGCAGGTAATATTATTATTCGCCAACGCGGAACAAAAGTACATGTAGGAAATAACGTAGGTATTGGTGTAGACCATACCATTTATGCTTTAATTGATGGTTTTGTACAATTCCAACGTAAAGATAAAACACGAAACAAAGTTTCTGTTATCCCCGCAAGTTTGTAATCTAAAAGTGGAGTTTTAAGACTCCACTTCTTTTTCTCTTCTCAATGAATCACGTTACCTCTCATGATTATAGTCATCTATTTTTACATGTAATGATCAGAGGTACACAAACTAGAACTTTATACATTAAAAAAGGTTTTCACGATGTTTATAGATAATGTAACACTGACACTCAGCTCAGGAAAAGGTGGCCCTGGTTCTGTCTCTTTCCGTAGGGAAAAACATGTTATCCAAGGTGGTCCCGATGGTGGAGATGGTGGAAAAGGCGGCAATGTCTATTTTCAAGTCGATAAAAACACCCATACTCTGTC
>DKFS01000055.1:2990-17400 GCA_002452855.1 Sulfurospirillum sp. UBA6790
TCAACCAATCAACGACCTGAATTTGCACAACCTGGACGACCTGGTATTACTAAAATGATTAAGTTGGAATTGAAGCTGATTGCAGATGTTGGTTTGGTAGGATTCCCGAATGTAGGAAAATCCACACTCATTTCTGTGGTTTCTAATGCACAGCCTGAAGTAGCGAATTATGAATTTACAACACTGACGCCAAAGCTCGGCGTTGTTGTGACAGAAGATTATCGTTCATATGTGATGGCAGATATCCCAGGAATTATTGAAGGGGCCAGTGAAGGAAAAGGCTTAGGAATAGATTTTTTACGCCATATTGAACGAACACAATTTCTCCTTTTTATGATTGATATCGCCAATTATCGTGATCTTAAAGAACAATATTTTACATTAAAAGAAGAACTTAAAAAGTTCTCAAAAGAGCTTTCAGAACGTGATTTCGCGATTGCATTAACGAGATGCGATACGTTAAGTCCAGATGACATCAACGAAAAAGTTGATAGCTTTTTAGCTCTTTTAGACCTTAACCCCAACAAGGGTGCCGATAAGTATAAAGCACGTGAAGATTTACACGCATATGCCCAAGATGTGTATGAGAGAGAGAATGCATTGCCTTTTTTTGTTATGCCAATCTCTTCTGTTTCTAAAATCAACATTGATCCGCTGAAATATGCGTTATCAGATGTCATTACAAAGGTTCGTGATGAAAAGAGTCGTTGTTAAGGTAGGCACACATGTGCTGAGTGAAAATAATCGTTTATGTAAAGAACGAATTTTAAATTTAGTCGAATTTTTAGTCTCTCTTATGAAAAACCATGAAGTGATTCTTGTCTCTTCGGGTGCTGTAGCGGCAGGGTATTGCCTTTTAAAGCTTGATAAAAAACTTCTACACAATCGTCAAGCGATTGCTGCTGTCGGGCAACCTCAATTGATGGCAACGTATAACAAAAAACTAGAAAAATTTGGGAAAAGTGGAGCACAACTTCTTTTAACAGCAGATGACTTTGACTCTAGAAAACGTTGTTATCATGCAAAATGTACCATTGATACGCTCTTGGAAAATGGTATTTTGCCTATTATCAACGAAAACGATGCAACGGCAACGGAAGAACTTGTTTTTGGCGATAATGATCAACTCTCCTCTCGAGTAGCCTATTATTTTGGAGCAGATATGCTTATCTTGCTTTCGGATATTGATGGATACTACGATAAAGATCCTCATAAACACGATGATGCGACGATGCGTAAAGTGGTGTGTCACATTGAGCCTGCTGAACTTGAAGTTGAAAAATCTGCTAATTTTGCATTTGCAACGGGCGGAATTGTCACCAAACTTAAAGCGGCCAATTTCTTATTAGAACATGGCAAATCAATGTTTATTGCTAGTGGATTTGACTTAAGCGATGTCAAAAGTTTTATGCTCGATGGCGTACACAAGGGTGGTACACTTTTTACATGTAAGGATTAATATGCGCATTGTTTTTATGGGAACCCCTTCTTACGCCACAGAAATTTTAAAAGCATTGATGCAAGAGCGTAAAATAGATGTTGTGTTATTAGTGACGCAAGAAGACAAACCCGTTGGACGAAAACAAATTTTAACTCCTCCGGATACAAAAGCATGGGCAATGCTCCATGCTCCTTCTTTGGAAATGTATCAACCTAAAACATTGCGCACAGAAGAAGCTTACACAAAGATTGCTTCGTATCAACCTGATTTTATTGTCGTTGCCGCGTATGGGCAAATTTTGCCAAAAGCAATTCTAGAGATCGCTCCATGCATTAATCTTCATGCTTCTTTATTACCGCAGTATCGAGGAGCAAGCCCAATTCAATCCACGCTTCTTGCCAATGAAACGTATGCTGGTGTTACATCGATGTTAATGGAAGAGGGGCTTGATACTGGAGCAATGTTGGGATTTTCTTACGTAAAAGTGTTGCAAGAAGATACCTCTTATAGTTTATTTGAATCATTGGCTTCTTTGGCGGCACATTTAACAATTACAACCCTCACGCATTTTAAAGAGATAACAGCATGGCCCCAAGTTGATGCAGATGCAACCCATTGTAAAAAAATTAAAAAAGAAGATGGTGCTATCTCTTTTGAAACTAGCGCCATGAATATCGTAGCACGTTATAAAGCGTTCACCCCATGGCCTGGTATTTATCTTGAATCGGGTTTGAAACTTAGCGGTGTGAAAATCTATGATGAAATAACATGCTATGAAACATTTGGTGCGATTCTCGCTCTTCATAAAGAAGGGGCAGTTATTACATGTAAACAGGGTTCTTTGCTTGTCCAGAGCGTACAACCGGCATCTAAGAATGTTATGAACATCTTAGATTATATTCGTGGAAAAAGGCTTAATGTTGGCGATATATTGGTTTGATGAGATAGACTCAACCCATCAGTATTTGATTGCGGCACTTCGTGAAGGTACACTTCTTGCACCATGTGGAATCGGAGCGACGCATCAAAATAATGGTGTAGGAAGCAGAGGCAATCGTTGGGTTGGAGAAGAAGGAAATTTCTTTTTCTCATTTTGTGTAGAAGAGAAACAACTTCCCAGTGATTTACCTTTGGCATCTATTTCTATCTATTTTTCTTCATTAATGAAAGAAATATTAGAAGAAAAAGGCTCGCACGTATGGCTTAAATGGCCAAATGATTTTTATTATAATGATAAGAAGATTGGAGGAATGATCACCACCAAAGTAGGCACAAATATTGTTGGTTCCATAGGGATAAATATTTGTTCTGCACCTGAAAATTTTGGGGTTTTGGACGTTGTTATCACACCAAAAACTTTAGCCGAGCTTTTAATGCAATGGGTAGAGAAAAAAATATCGTGGAAGAAAGTTTTTAGTAAATATAAGATAGAATTTGGCAAAAATCGAAAGTTCTCTTTCCATTTGGATGGCAAATTGGTCTCGTTAAGTGATGCGATATTGTGTGATGATGGCTCTATAGAGCTAGAAAATAAAAAGGTGTATAGTTTACGATGAGTGAGATTATAGCGATAGCAAATCAAAAAGGCGGTGTTGGTAAAACAACGACTGCTATTAATTTGGCTGCCTCCTTAGCAGTTGCTGAAAAGCGCGTGTTATTGATCGATATTGACCCTCAAGCCAATGCGACTACGGGCCTTGGTTTTCACAGAAGTGACTATGAGTACAACATCTATCACGTTCTTATCGGCAGAAAACGTCTTTCACAAGTCATTCTTGAAACGTCACTTTCGACTTTACATGTAGCGCCATCGAATATTGGGCTTGTGGGAGTTGAAAAAGAGTTTTATGATAACAATACCAAAGGTAGAGAGCTCATTTTGAAGAATAAGATTGAAGAGATTAAGGATCAATACGATTATATTATCATTGATTCGCCTCCAGCATTAGGAAGCATTACTATTAATGCACTTAGTGCAGCTAATTCAGTTATTATTCCTATTCAATGCGAATTTTTTGCATTGGAGGGTTTGGCACAGTTACTCAACACCGTAAAACTGATTAAAAAAACGATTAACCCAACGCTTGAAATTAAAGGCTTTTTACCAACCATGTACAGTACGCAGAATAATCTTTCTAAGCAAGTTTTTGCTGATTTGAAAGAGCACTTTAAAAATAAACTTTTTGTTGATAAAGAAAACGCTTCTTATGTTGTCATTCCCCGCAATATTAAACTTGCAGAATCTCCAAGCTTTGGTAAACCGATTATTTTATACGATGTAGAGTCTCCGGGTTCTAAAGCGTATCAAAATCTTGCCAATTCGATTTTAGTGAGTTAAGGAATGAGTGCCAAGAAAGTTTTAGGAAGAGGGCTTAGTGCCATTATAGAAGACGTTGAAGAGGCATACAAGCAAGATATTGAACAAGCAAAAGATTTAGTACGCGAAATTGACGTTGAGCGTATCACTCCCAATCCTTATCAGCCACGTACCCATTTTAATGAAGTTGCACTCAAAGAATTAAGTGAGTCAATTAAACGCCATGGATTACTACAACCTATCATTGTTGTTGCAAAAGATGATGGATACATGCTTCTTGCAGGTGAACGCCGTTTGCGTGCAAGCAAATTGGCTGGAATCACTAAAATTAAAGCGATTGTTGCAGATATTGAGTCTAAAAATCTACGCGAATTAGCTTTAATTGAAAATATTCAAAGAGAAGATCTTAATCCAGTAGAACTTGCCATTGCGTATAAAGAACTTATTGAAGAGTATAAAATAACACAAGATGGACTTTCTGAAATTATTCATAAAAGTAGAACCCAAATTACAAATACCATTCGTCTTTTAACCTTAAGTGATCAAACGAAAAAATACTTAACGGATGGAACGTTGTCACAAGGACATGCAAAAGTATTAGTGGGGTTAGAACCCAAAGATGAGGAAACCATTGTTAATACTATTTTGGGTCAAAAACTAAGTGTTAGAGAAACCGAAGCATTGGTTAAAAAATTAAAAAATATGGATGAAGTATCTGGTAAACAATCTAAGACCGTTATCGCTGTTCCAGAAGAACTTCAAACATTAAAAACAAAGCTTAAAGAGCTTGGGTTTGACGCTATACCGAAAAACAATGCTATTACCATTCATTTTAAGAATGGTGAATCAATTTATACTTTTTTAGAGTATTTGAAGTAATTTAATTAGTCTTAGACATTTATTTAATAAACTATTTTCCTTTGATGTGGTAAAATTCGCGAAATTTTTTAACACACCTATCCTAAATATATATTACGAAAAATCTAAAATGAGTCTGATCTCGAGCTAAAGGAGCAAGAAAAATGTTGGATATTATCCCAGCACTGTTACTGGTGACTGGAACTGTATTTTTAATTTTGTTGGTTATCCTCAACAAAACACTTTATAAACCCCTTCTGGAGTTTATTGACAATAGAAATAACTCTATTAATCGCGATTTAGAAAATGCAGGGAAAAATGCCAGTGATGTTGTCGCACACTATCAAGAAATAGAAACAATTTTGTCTGAGGGCAAAATTGAAGCGGGCAAAATCAGAGAAGCTGCACTCAGTGAAGCTAAAGAAAAGGCTGCAAAACGGGTCGAGCAAAAAAAGAGTGATCTTGAAGCTCAAAGCGCAGTTTTCTTCAAAGCTTTAGAAGCAGAAAAAGATGAATTTAGAAATGGTCTATTAGCACAAATGCCTCTTTTTAAAGAGAGTATTGCTGCTAAGTTGAGCCATATTTAAGGAGTTAAGATGAAAATAAAGTATGTTTTACTCTTATTAGCTCCTGTTGCTTTATTGGCAAATGCAAGTGAGAGTACGGGCGTTACAGATATTATTCCCAGAACGATCAACTTTTTAATTTTTGCTGCCATTTTATATTACTATGTTGCAGATGCAGCTAAGCAATGGTATTTTGGCCGTAAAAATGAGATTGCAAGTAAACTTGACTCGATTCAAGTTAAACTTAAAGAATCACATACTAAAAAAGAAATTGCATTACAAAAAGTAGAAGAAGCAAAAGCGAATGCAAGAGCCCTTGTTGAAACAGCAAAAAAAGAGGCTGTTTTATTGACTGAAAAAGTTGCACAAGAGGCAGATGTTGAAATAGAAAATCTTGAAAAAGCCTTTCAAGATCGCGTTACTATTGAAAGACGTAAAATGCAACGTGTTATTGTGAGTGAAATTTTAGACGAAATATTTAAAGAAGGCTCTATCTCTTTAGATAATGACGAAATCGTCAAGATTGTTAATAAGAAGGTAGCATAATGAGTGGAGCAATAGCAAAAAAATACGTTAATGCTCTTATGAGTAGCTGTAACGATAAAGAGTTAATAGAAGTGACTTCATTATTGGCTCATTTAGCCAATGCTTTTACATTGGAGAAATTTAATAACATTATTCTTTCTCCTGATGTTTCTGTAAAGGCAAAAGAGGAATTAGTTCTCTCTTTTTTGGAAACTAGCAATAGTAAGTTCCAAAATTTTATCAAACTATTAAGTCAAAATGATCGATTAAAAATGATACCAACTATGGTTAAAGAACTTAAATACCAACTTGCTTTGAAAAACAACACTTATGAAGGTGAGGTCTTGACCAATTTTGCTGTCAGTAAAGAGCAAATTGCAATGTTGGAGGAGAATTTTAGCAAGAAATTTAATGCAAAAATTAAATTACATAGCAAAAAAGAGACTTATCCTGGTATTAAAGTCGAGTTAGATGATCTTGGTGTCGAAGTAAGCTTTTCATTAGAGCGCTTAAAAGCTCAAATGACAGAGCATATTTTAAAAGCAATTTAATAATATAGATAAAAGAAAGTTAAGGAGTAATGTGTGGGAGCAAAAATGAAAGCTGATGAAATCAGTTCAATCATTAAAGAGCGTATTGAAAACTTTGAACTCAATGTTGATATCGAAGAGACAGGAAAAGTTATTTCTGTAGCAGATGGTGTAGCAAACGTTTATGGTTTAAAAAACGTTATGGCTGGTGAAATGGTTGAATTTGAAAATGGTGAGAGAGGCATGGCACTTAACCTTGAAGAATCAAGTGTAGGTATCGTTGTTCTTGGTAGTTGTAATGATATTAAAGAAGGCTCTTCTGTTAAAAGATTAGCAAAACTTCTTCGTGTACCAGTAGGTGAAGCACTTGTGGGTCGTGTTGTAAACTCATTAGGTGATCCAATTGATGCAAAAGGTCCAATCAATGCAACTGAAACTCGTTTCGTTGAAGAGAAAGCTCATGGTATTATGGCACGTAAATCAGTCCATGAACCGCTTCAAACAGGTATTAAAGCGATTGATGCTCTTGTACCAATTGGTAGAGGTCAAAGAGAGCTGATTATTGGTGATAGACAAACTGGTAAAACAACGATTGCAATCGATACTATTATCAACCAAAAAGGTCAAAACGTTACATGTATTTATGTAGCGATTGGTCAAAAACAATCCACTGTTGCACAAGTTGTAAAAAAACTTGAAGAGCATGGCGCAATGGAATATACCATTATCGTTAATGCAGGTGCTTCTGATTCTGCAGCAATGCAATTCTTAGCGCCATATGCAGGTGTTTCAATGGGTGAATTTTTTAGAGATAGCGGTAAACATGCACTGATTGTGTACGATGATCTTTCTAAACATGCGGTTGCTTACCGTGAAATGTCATTGATTTTACGTCGTCCTCCAGGTCGTGAAGCATATCCTGGTGACGTTTTCTATCTACACTCAAGACTTCTTGAACGTGCTGCAAAAGTCAATGATGAACTTGGCGCTGGTTCACTAACAGCACTTCCTATTATTGAAACACAAGCAGGTGACGTATCAGCGTATATCCCAACGAACGTTATTTCTATTACCGATGGTCAAATTTTCTTGGAATCAGACCTTTTTAACTCAGGTATCCGCCCTGCGATTAACGTTGGTTTATCTGTCAGCCGCGTTGGTGGTGCTGCACAAATTAAAGCAACGAAACAAGTTGCAGGAACAATGAGACTTGATCTTGCTCAATACCGTGAACTTCAAGCATTTGCACAGTTCGCAAGTGACCTTGACGAATCAAGTCGAAAACAATTAGAGCGTGGACAAAGAATGGTTGAACTTCTAAAACAACCTCCATATGCTCCAATTGCTGTTGAAAAACAAATTTTAATTATCTTCGCAGGTGCCAAAGGTTATTTGGACAGTATTGATGTTAAATCTGTTAGCCGTTTTGAATCTGAGCTTAACTCTTATGTTGAAGCAAAGTATCCAGCAATTTTTGAACAACTCAAAGCTAAAAAAGCAATTGATAAAGAGTTAGAAGAACTATTACATAAGGCATTAGGCGAGTTCAAAGCGACATTTGCAGTCAAGTAAGGAAAAGCTATGGCAAACCTTAAAGAAATAAAACGAAAAATTAAGAGTGTTCAGAATACTCAAAAAACGACGCGAGCTATGAAGCTTGTTTCAACGGCTAAGTTGAAACGAGCGGAGATGGCAGCAAAGCAATCACGAGTGTATGCTATTAAAATTAATGAAGTACTCTCTGAAATTGCTTATAAGATCAATCAGTACAAAAATGGAGCGGTTGAAAGTCGTTTTTTTGATAAAAATGAGACTCCAAAAACTGTTGATGTTATTTTTGTAACAGCAGACAAAGGGTTGTGTGGTGGTTTTAATATTCAAACAATTAAAACCGTTCGCAAACTTTTAAATGACTATACAAAACAAAATGTAACTGTACGATTACGGGCAGTCGGGCGTAAAGGAATTGCATTTTTTAATTTTCAGGGCAATGAACTTTTTGCATCTTATGCAGGAGTAAGTTCATCACCAAGTTATGAAAAAGCACAAGAAATTATTCAAAGTGCCATTAATGACTTTGTAGAAGGTAAAACTGATAAAGTAATCCTTGTACACAATGGATATAAAAATATGATTTCTCAAGAATTAAAAATTGTAGATGTCGTACCTGTTCAATCACCACTTGATGTACGTGAAACCAACTCTTTAATGGAGATGGAACCGGATGAAAGTGGCGAAGAAATTTTGGACTCATTGTTACAAAAATACTTTGAGTATAACATGTATTATGCGTTAATTGATTCATTGGCTGCTGAGCATAGTGCTAGAATGCAAGCAATGGAGAATGCAACCAATAATGCAAAAGAACGTGTTGGTGTCTTAACATTGGCATATAATAAAGCCAGACAAGAGTCTATTACTACTGAGCTCATTGAGATTATTAGTGGTGTAGAATCTATGAAATAAACTGTTTTGCAAAAAATAAAAGGAGAATATTCAATGAATGGATTAATTAGCCAGATTATGGGTCCAGTTGTTGACGTCGATTTTAATGGCTACCTTCCTAAAATCAATGAAGCGATTGAAGTGAATTATGAAGTAGAAGGCAAGAAACAAAAGTTAATTCTTGAAGTAGCAGCACATCTTGGCGACAACCGTGTAAGAACAATTGCGATGGATATGAGTGAAGGTCTCACAAGAGGTATTGAAGTTAAAGCATTAGGTAATCCTATCCAAGTTCCTGTTGGTGAAGAAGTATTAGGACGTATCTTTAATGTTGTCGGAGAAGTTATTGACCAAGGCGCTGATGTTTCTAGAAAAACACAATGGTCAATCCATAGAGAACCACCAAAATTTGAAGAGCAAAGTACAAAATCTGAAATTTTTGAAACCGGTATTAAAGTTGTTGATCTTTTAGCTCCTTATGCAAAAGGTGGTAAAGTAGGACTTTTCGGTGGTGCGGGTGTTGGTAAAACCGTTATTATTATGGAGCTTATTCACAACGTTGCGTTTAAACACAGTGGTTATTCTGTATTTGCAGGTGTTGGTGAGCGAACTCGTGAAGGAAATGACCTTTACCATGAGATGAAAGATTCGAACGTTTTGGATAAAGTTGCCCTATGCTATGGTCAAATGAGCGAGCCTCCAGGAGCACGTAACCGTATTGCCCTTACTGGTCTTACAATGGCTGAGTATTTCCGTGATGAAATGGGACTAGACGTTTTGATGTTTATCGATAACATTTTCCGTTTCTCTCAATCGGGTGCTGAAATGTCTGCACTTCTTGGACGTATTCCTTCAGCCGTTGGTTATCAACCAACGCTTGCAAGCGAAATGGGTAAATTCCAAGAGAGAATTACATCAACAAAGAAAGGCTCTATTACTTCTGTTCAAGCTGTTTATGTACCAGCGGACGACTTAACCGATCCAGCGCCTGCGACTGTATTTGCGCACTTAGATGCAACAACCGTACTTAACCGTGCGATTGCAGAAAAAGGTATTTACCCAGCGGTTGATCCATTGGATTCAAGTTCTCGTATGTTAAACCCTGAAATTTTAGGTAATGAGCACTATACCGTTTCTCGTGGTGTACAAGCGGTACTTCAAAAATACAAAGATTTACAAGATATTATTGCAATTCTTGGTATGGATGAACTTAGTGAAGAAGATAAAGTAACCGTTGATCGTGCTCGTAAAATTGAAAGATTCCTTTCACAACCATTCTTCGTTGCAGAAGTATTTACAGGTAGCCCTGGAAAATACGTTACATTAGAAGAGTCTATCGCTGGTTTCAAAGGTATTTTAGAAGGTAAATATGATGATTTACCAGAAGCTGCTTTCTATATGGTAGGTAGCATTGAAGAAGTTATTGAGAAAGCTGCAAAACTAAAAAGCTAAGAAGCGATAAGGTTAAAAAATGAATACATTAAAATTGGAAATTGTGACCCCAACGGGGCAAATTTTTGCCAACGATGTAAAGAGTGTTACGCTTCCTGGAAAAGAGGGTGAGTTTGGTGTTTTACCAAACCACGCTTCTTTAGTAACACTTTTGCAAGCAGGTGTTATTGACATTGAACTTAAAGATGGAAATCATGATGTGGTTGCTATTAATTGGGGACATGTTAAAGTTGATGAAAATTCTGTAAAAGTATTAGCTGATGGTGCAGTCTCCATTGGCGGAAGCAGTGAAAGTGAAGTAGCCCAATCCCTTGAAGCAGCAAAGAAGCTTCTTGAAAGCATTAGTGATTCAGATATTGCTATTGCCATTGCTACAGCTAAAATTGAATCCATCGCAAAAACGAGGAAGTTTTAAATCTTATGTCATCTTTTGATTTGTTTTTGAATTACTTCGCAAGAAGTGGTTTTTTTACATGGGTTATTTTGATTTGGTTATCCACTTATTTTGTGATTACCTTTGGAATTTTATTTAGCAGACATCTTTATTTAAATCATTGGCTCTCGATTGAAAAAAGCTCTCTGGAGTCAATGTTAATGGGTGCAAAAAATGTGCGCGATGATTCTATTTTAAGAAAATGTTCTCATCCTGCTGGTGCATCTGAAAAATTATTAAATGTTTGCAAAAATGTAGCTGAAAAAAATGCTACCAGCGGTCTTTGGATGCTTTCTATTATTGCTTCTACTGCACCTTTTATTGGTCTTTTTGGAACCGTCGTTTCCATCTTACAGACATTTAGCGGTTTAGGACAATCAGGAAGTGCATCTTTGGGTGTTATCGCCCCAGCAATTAGTGAAGCACTTGTTGCAACAGCAACAGGAATTTTTGTTGCAATTCCAGCATATAGTGCCAATCTTTTTCTAAGACGCAAAGCTTATGAAGTGATTGTTTATGTTCAAAGAGAAGTTGATATCTTACTCTCTGCCAATGAACTGAAAAGAGATAGCTAATGATGAGTCAATTAGATGAAGTACCAGAGTTAAATATCACCCCTTTAGTTGATATTATGCTGGTTCTTCTGGCTATCTTAATGGTGACGACACCAGCATTGGTCTATGAAGAAGTTATTAAGTTGCCAGATGGCAGTAAATCCTCTGTCGTAAGTAAACTCCCCGAACTTGAAATACGCGTCACAAAAGATAAAAAAGTTTATCTCAAAAATGATAGTTTTTCACTAGCAGAATTTCCTGATAGCTTTACAATGCAAAAAAGTAAATATCCTTTAAAAAGTATTGTTTATATTAAAGCAGATGAAGGTTTATCGTATAAAGATGTTATGTTCGTTCTTAAAACTATAAAACAAGCAGGGTTTACTAATGTCTCGTTAGAAACGAACGGATAGTCCCGTGTCAAGCGTCAATAAATATGCCTCTTTAGGATGGGCAATGTCCATCCTCTTATATATCTTTCTTCTTGTTCTTTTTGCTTATATTATCACTCAACAAAAAGATGTCATCAAAAACTATACATCAAATAAAGACCCAATGAATGTAGCATTGGTTGAGCGTAAAAAAAATGATTCTGAAAAACTCAAAGAAGAGCGTAAAAAAGAAGAAGTCAAAAAACCTGTTGAAAAGCCTCTTGAAAAACCTGCAGAAGAGAAGAAAGTTGTTGCTTCCTCTCCTAAAGAAACGGTAAAAAGCCAATCACTAAGAGGTCTATTCGAAGATATTAACACATCTAAATTACCTCCTGATGCGAAAGAACAGAAAAAAGACCAAAAGCAGCCTACGAGAATCAAACCTAATAAAGTTGAAGAGACTAAAGAAAAGAGTGAAAACGTAGCGTCAAAAATTGCTAATTCTTTGAATTTCTCTGAACAAAAGCATATGATTGATACCAAAAAAGGAGGAGAATATGATCCTTTTATTGGTAAAGTACAAGAAATTTTAGAAGAAAATTGGCAAAAAACTGTCGATACTGAAAATGGTAATGTTGCTAAAGTAGTTATTAAAGTAAGTGATAGAGGTGTTTTTAGTTATAAAATAGTTTCATTGTCTTATAATAATGAGTTTAACACGAAACTCAAAGAGTTCCTAAAAGCAATGGAGGGAGTAGAGTTCCCAAAATATGAAAAAGGACCTTTATTCGAGATGCAAGTGGAATTTAAAGATATATTGGAGTAAAAAATGCTAAAAAAAATAGTTGTACTTATCTGTACTGCAATTTTTTCGTTTGCTGCGGATGCAACGGTAGAGATTGTTAAGAAAATTGACGTATTACCCAAAATTGCTATTCAAGATGCAAGTCCTAAAAATGCAGACTTTGAATTAAGAAGAAGCTTTTTTAAGTTAGTTGCTGGTGACCTTCGCGTAAGTAGTCATTTTAATGTGTTAGATGAGTATCTACAAAGTAGCTATGAAGGTGGACCACTTGAAAATTTTCTATCGGATAAAAAGGTAGATATGATTTTACGCTTTAGCATGAATCAAGACTTCAATAATGTTTCAGCTAATGTAAAATTAATCAATGCAAAAACAGGTGCTACAACATTTGAAAAAGCGTATACGCTTAATGATAAAAAACGTTATCCTTTTTTATCTCACAAAATCGTTGTTGATGTTAATGACCAAGTAGGTGCGCCTACGGTGCAATGGATGGAACAGTCTGTTGTTTTTGCAAAATATACGGAAGCCAAAAAGAGTGAAATTGTCATTTCAGACTATACATTGACGTATCAGAAAACAATGGTAACAGGCGGTCTTAATATTTTCCCAAAATGGGCCAATAAAGAACAAAGTGCATTTTATTATACATCGTATAATGGAGCGCAACCAACTGTTTATAAACTCGATTTAAAAGATGGAAGTCGCCGCAGTATTATTTCGAGCCCTGGTATGGTTGTCTGTTCCGATGTTTCACAAGATGGAAGAAAATTACTGCTTACAATGGCGCCCAAGGATCAAACAGATATCTTCTTATACGATATAGCAACACATAAAATCACAAAAATAACAGAGTATTCTGGTATTGATGTTAATGGAAATTTTATTGATAATGATCAAAGAATTGTTTTTATCTCAGATCGTTTAGGCTATCCTAATGTTTTTGCACAAGGATTGTACGATAAAAATGTTGAGCAAATGGTCTATCATGGAAAAAACAATAACTCAGCATCTGCCTATGACAATTATATTGTTTATTCAAGCCGTGAAGCAGAAAGTGAGTTTGGAAGAAATACATTTAACCTCTATTTGATTTCAACAAAAACAGATTATCTTAGACAATTAACAGCAACAGGAGAGAATCTTTTTCCACGATTTGCAAAAGATCCAGATACAATTATGTTTATAAAACAGTTTCAGCATCAGAGTGCTTTAGGCATCATTCGCCTAAATGCTAACAAAACGTATCATTTTCCACTCAAAACTGGTAAATTACAGTCATTAGATTGGTAATTTTTTTGAAAAAATATGATATAATTCCGAAGTTTTTAATCTTGAACTTTTACAAAGGATCTAATAATGGGTAAATTAGCTTTAACAAGCTTAGCGGTAGCGGTTTTGGTTCTAACAGGTTGTAGCCAAAAAAGTCCAGAAGTCGATATGACAAAAAGCAACGTTAGCGACACAAAAGGTGCTAGTGTTAACGATGGTATGAGTGCACTTCAAAAATTAATTGCTTCTTTAGAAGCTAACTCTAAAAAAATCTATTTTGATTTTGACAAATACAATGTACGTAAAGATCAACAAGCAAACATTGATGCTGATGCTGCATTGTTTAACTCTCAAGAAGCAAAAGGTTTTTCAATCAAAGTTGAAGGTAACTGTGACGAATTCGGTACAGATGAATACAACTACGCTCTTGGTTTGAAACGTGCTAAAAGTGTAAAAGATGGCTTAGTTGCAAAAGGTATCAGTGCTGATAGACTTACAGTTGTAAGTTATGGCGAAAGCAATCCTGCATGTAATGAGCACAATAAAGAGTGTTGGGCTAAAAACAGAAGAGCAGAATTTAAAATTCTTCCATAATCTCTGCTTTTATGAAAAAACAGATTCTTTTATTTTCGATAGCGCTCCTACCTTTGGTAGCGCTATCGGATGAACCCTCAGCTTACGGTGCCGGTGATCTCAATAGTCCTACTCCTTATGGTTTAAGTCCTAGTGAGAAAAAAATTCTTCAAAACAATCAAAAAGTTTCCAATCTCAATGAAAGTGTTGGTACAGTCAAAGCAGAACTCAGCTCTGTTTCTGAACAATACGAAGGTATGCGCTCTGT
>DKFS01000054.1 GCA_002452855.1 Sulfurospirillum sp. UBA6790
TTCCAAAACTCATTTTTTTAACACCGCTTGTGACAATTATTTTACTTACGTTGTTTATTCTCTCGTTTTTTATCTCCATGGAGCGTGCCAATCTGAATGTGGAAAGTAACGCGTTAGAACAAAAATTCTTACAGCAACAAAAAGCTGTTTTAGTCAATGAAATTCAAAAAGTCTTCAATTATTTTGAATACCATTTAGAGATGATGTACCGTAATATAGATTTAGAACTGAAAGAACGTGTGGATGATGTGCATCAAATGGGCATTAACATTTATGCTAAAAACAGCGATAAGTCTTTGCAAGCCCTTCGACAAGATTTGTTACTCACCCTCTCTTCGTTACATGTCAGCGGACATAGAGGGTACTATTTTGTGATGAATGCCAAAGGCGACATCATTTTCCCTATTGAAGAGTTGGGAGACCGGATTGGTTTAGAGAGTGCGGTCAAGGAAGCCATTCGTAATGGTGGGTATGCAACCAGTGAAGTGGGGCGCCCAAGACGTGTGTATGTCAAAGCACTTACGCCTTATGGATGGAATATAGGAGCGGCTGAATATTTGGATTTGGCAACATCAAGGCTGAAAGATGAGATGATAGCTTGGACACAGTCTTTACGTTATGAGGAAGGTGGTTATGTGTGGATACACAATACCTCTCATACCCTTTTAGCGCACCCCTTTAGAGAAGAGAGTGTTGGAAAAGACGATACCTTTTTGCAAGATCAAACGGGAAATTACATCATTCAAACTTTTGTGCAAAAAGCCATCCAAAGTAAAGACGATGCTGGGGCGTTTGTTGAGTACTATTGGCGAAAACCAGAAAGCAACGAACCGTTTAAAAAACTCTCCTATGTTGCACTGTTTAAACCGTGGCATTGGGTCGTAGGTACTGGTGTGTACCGAGATGATGTGCAAAAAGAGATAGGGCTTAAAAAAGAGGAGATGAAAGCCAAGATGGACCGCTACATTTTCGGTGTTGTGGTGATTGCGCTTTTTTCCATGGTTGTTGTCGGTTTACTCTCTTTTTTAATGACACAAAAAATTAATGCGGCGCTGCAAAATTATAGAGAGCGTGTCCGCCACAAAACAGAAGCGCTCAAAGAGTTTAATGCCTCTTTACGTTCAAAAATCAATAAGGCATTAGAGGAATCCAAACAGAAAGATATGGCACTCTTGCAACAGTCGCGTTTAGCACAAATGGGTGAAATGCTTAGTATCATAGCGCACCAATGGCGACAGCCGCTCAGTGAAGTTTCGGGAATTTTTATGGAGTTAGAAACAGCCGCAAAGTTTGGCAAAGCAGATGCCGCATTCATTCAGGAAAGTTCCAAAGAAGCCGATAAGCTTTTAACGTATATGTCGCGTACCATTGATGATTTTAGGCACTTCTTTAAACCTTCCAAAGCCAAGAAATATTTTTATGTGGAACAAGCATGCGAAGAGGCGTTTAGTTTGGCATCAGCGGTTCTTAAAAACTCACATATCCTTTTACATGTAAACACGCTTGCATCCCCGAAAATTGAGGGCTATCCCAATGAATACGCGCAAGTCATCCTCAATCTGATTATCAACGCAAAGGATGCTTTGTTGGAACGTAAAATCGAATCACCGCAGATTTGGGTAGAAATAGCGCAAAGTGATGAAGGAAAATCATTTGTCTGCATTAGCGATAATGCCGGTGGCATTAAGGAAGCGCATCTTAACATGGTCTTTGAGCCTTATTTCTCAACAAAAAAATCTTCTAAAGGGAGCGGTTTGGGATTGTATATGGCAAAAATGATTATTGAACAAAACATGGGTGGAAAAATTGATGTTCACAACAGTGCTTTGGGTGCTAAATTTTGTATTGAGGTTGGATAATGGAAGCTAAACTTGCCGCGCTTAAGGAACTGAGTATCTTATGTGTGGAAGATGAAGAGGGTATTCGTGCGCGCATCGTAAAAACGCTTGGTTATTATTTTAAAACAGTGTATGAGGCGAGTACAGGGGATGAAGGATTTGAACAGTATCAGCAGCGTCATCCTGATATTATCCTCAGCGATATTCAAATGAGCGGTATGAATGGCGTCGAACTCGCTCAAAAGATACGAAAAGAGGATAAACATACCCCTTTAGTGATGCTCACCGCCTACAATAAAGAAGAGTATTTGATGGAGCTGATTAACCTCAAAATTGACCACTTTATTCTCAAACCTGCCAATGCTGAGCGTTTGCTAGAAGGCATCGTGAATGCCTTGGATGGCAAGCTTTTGGGACGCATTAAACTAGCCAATGCACTTTTCTTCTCACCGCATGAACGAAAGCTCTATTGTGAAGGGCAGGAAATTTTACTCAATAAGCGAGAAAAAGCTTTTTTGCTCTTGTTATTGCAAAACGGACGTAAAATGACAACGTACGGTCAAATTGAAGATGTCATTTGGGATGGTAAAGTGATGAGCAGTGAAGCCCTTAAGACATTCATCAAAGAATTGCGTAAAAAAGTAACAATAGAATTTTTAGAGAATATCCCACAAGAAGGGTATCGGCTTATTTTTTAATCAACTTACGGTTGTTTTCCCCACTTTTTCCCCACTTGAGCTTGTTAAGATAGCTTCATAATTTTTTTAAAGGAGAGGAAGATGTTACGAAAATTGGTTGTGCTTGCATGTGCTACTGGTGCACTTTTTGCTGCAAACATCAAGATGGATCTAAATGCGATGTATGGGGCAAATAACTTCCATACAAAAGGTGCAGAACAGTTTGCTGCTTTGGTCGATGAATACACCAAAGGAAGTGTTAAAATCACTGTGCATGCAGGTGGCTCTTTGATTAAAGGTAGCCCTCTTCAAGCGGTGAAAGACGGTACGGTTGCGATGACGGATATGTTCATTCCTTTTACCGCAGGGGGAGGTAAAGTATTTGGTATTTCTGCGTTACCTTTCGTAGCAAACTCTTACGATGACGCATATAAGCTCTATCAAATTTCAAAACCAGCCTATGAAAAAGCAGCGGCTGCTTGGAATCAAAAAATGCTCTATGCCGTCTCTTGGCCACCAAGTGGACTTTATACCAAAAAACCTATGAATTCAAAAGCGGATTTTGCGGACCTCAAAACCAGAACATACGATAAAAACTCAGCAGATTTTATCACGATGGTTGGCGGAAGTTCCGTGGCGCTTCCTTGGGGTGAAGTCTATTCCGCGCTTAGTACGGGTATGGTGAACTCTGTCGTCACCTCTTCTGCGTCAGGAAAAGATGGTAAATTTTGGGAAGTTTTGAGTGACTTTACCAAAATCAACTATGCGTATCCATTGCAAGCGGTAACCATTAACCTTGATTATTGGAAAAGCTTAGATAAAGCGCAACAAGATGCCCTTTTAAAAGCGGCGGCTAAAATTGAAGCGTCTCAATGGGATGCAAGCAAAAATGAGGACAAAGATGCCCTTAAACTCATCTCTGATAATGGCATTAAAATTGCCGATGAGAGTCCTGAGCTTAAAAAAGAGCTGGACATTGTTGCGAAAAAAATGCTCGATGCATACTTAAGTGATGCGGATGCGAGTATCAAAAAGATTTTTGCAGAGTATAAAAAACAATGAAAGAGCACTTTGTAACGCTCGCACGAAAGCTCTCCTTAGGGGGAGCTTTTATTGCGTCTGGCTTATTAATTATTCTAGTTTTGCTTATTTTGCTTGAAATTGTGTTGCGCTATTTTTTCAACACATCTACAATGCGTGCGGATGAATACAGTGGCTATTTGTATTTGGCATTGGTATGCTTTGGCTTTGGCTACACTTTTTTACGCGATGGGCATATTCGCATCACCTTTTTAACTGCTAAAATCTCTTCCAAATCATCCTCTTTGGTGGACATTTTCGCTGGAGTTGTAACGCTGGCTCTTTTAGGATTTATTTTCTATCGAACGATTCTTTTGGTATGGGATTCGTATCAAACAGGTGTTGTTTCAGAAGGTGTCTCTGCGACGCCACTTTTTATCCCTCAACTAGCGCTTCCAATAGGGGTATTACTTTTTATGGTCAGTGTGGTTGCATTTATTGTTCAAAGGATGTTTCATGATAAGTGATCCACTCATTTTAGCGGTTATTTTAATTGCCGTTATGTTTGTCTTTTTGCTCTCTTCCATTTGGATTGGCGCATCACTTTTTTTAACGGGCATTTTTGGTATGTTGATTTACGATCATCATTTACCGCCTGCGATTAGCATTGTGACTAAGATAGGCAATCTTCTTTCAAGTTCCGTGTATGATTCACTCAATTCATGGTCATTAGCGGCACTACCTATGTTTATTTTAATGGGTGAGATTTTGCATTACTCTTCTATTTCAAATAAACTTTTTAACGGATTGGTTCCTTGGCTGAGTCGTGTGCCTGGACGATTATTGCATATTAACGTGGCGGCATGTTCCTTGTTTGCGGCAGTCTCTGGTTCATCAGCCGCGACCACAGCCACGGTGGGAAAAATCACGCTTGAAGAGTTGCAAAGTAGAGGATACAGCAAATCTTTAGCCATTGGTTCACTCGCAGGAAGCGGCACACTGGGCTTTTTAATTCCCCCTAGTTTGATTATGATTATTTATGGAGTGTTAGCGGATGTTTCCATTGGTCGGTTGTTTATCTCTGGCATTATCCCAGGACTTATGTTAGCAACAGCGTACTCTTTTTATATCATGCTCGTAGCAACACTCAATAAACGAGTGGTGCCAAGTCATAAAGAGCAGTTTACATGGTCTCAGCGTATGGAATCTCTTAAAGAGTTGGTACCGGTCTTGTTATTAATTACGATTGTTATCGGTAGCATTTACAGTGGTATCGCCACGCCTACGGAAGCGGCATCTTTGGGTGTTATTTTTTCAATTATGTTGGCACTCTATTTTAAAAGTTTTGATTTTCATATTTTCAAAACATCACTATTAAATACGATTAAAACAACGGTCATGATTAGTTTTATTATCGCAGGAGCGGGCTTTTTATCGCAAGTCGTTGGATTTTTAGGGATTGCAAGAGCGCTTAGTGAGTTTATCGCTTCTTTAGGGCTTACGCCGATGATGCTCATCATTGTTGTTTCCATTATGTATATTATTTTAGGCATGATGTTAGATGGTATCTCTATGGTCGTAATGACACTGCCGATTGTTCTTCCCATTATCACCGCGGCGGGTTTTGATGCTTTGTGGTTTGGAATTTTCCTTGTATTTATGGTAGAAATGTCGCAAATTACACCACCTGTTGGGTTTTCGTTATTTGTCATCCAAAGTATCTCAAAAGAGAGTATTGGGTACATTATTAAAGCAACATTTCCGTTTTTTATTATCATGATTTTAATTACGGCTATGGTAACATTGTTCCCAGAAATTGTATTTTACCTCCCCAATAGGATGATAGGATGAGTATAAAATTAAATTGTGATGCTGGTGAGAGCTTTGGTTCATGGAAAATGGGTCTGGATGAAGCCGTACTCCCTTATGTCGATATGGCAAATTTTGCGTGCGGATTTCATGCCGGCGATCCTTTGATTATGGATGCGTCGATTAAACTTGCCCTCAAACACGGCGTAAGTATTGGTGCGCACCCTGCGTATCCTGATTTGGTAGGATTTGGCAGACGCAGTATCGCTTGTTCTTTGGCTGAAGTGGAAACGATGGTGATTTACCAAGTGGGCGCTTTAATGGGATTTGTCAAAGCCAATAACGCGAAGATGGATTATGTGAAGCCCCATGGCGGTTTGTACAACGATATGATGAAAGATGTGCGCATCTTTAAAGCAGTTGCTACTGCCGTCCATAAAGTAGATAGTTCTCTAAAATTGATGGTGCTTTCAATGATGGATTTGAGTGCACATGAAGCCGTTGCTAAAGAGATTGGTATTGAACTTTTATATGAAGTGTTTGCGGATCGTGCTTATGATGACCAAGGATTTTTAGTTCCTAGAACACAAAGTGGCTCGGTACTGCATGATGTTAATGCTGTTTTGGCGCGATTAAATTTATTGAAAACAGAAGGGCTTTTAGAGACGATTTCTGGTAAGAAAATTGCACTCAAAGCCGATACATTGTGTGTCCATGGCGACAATGCGGAAGCTGTTGCGTTAGTAGAAATGCTTAGGAAAAGTATGTGAGTAGAGTCTATAAAATTGCTTCTGAATCCTCAGTCATCCTCTATTTTGGTGAGAGCATTGACCCGTTAATCTCAAAAGAGGTTCAACGTGCGTATAAGGCTTTAAAAAATAGTTACAATAAAGCGTTCTTTGAAATTATTCCTTCGTATGCGTCCTTGATGGTCAGTTATGATGTGATGCAGTATGATTTTGATGCAGTGTGCGAAAAAATAGAGTCCATTTTGAAAAACGCTCCTGAAATCGATACGAAAGAGCAAAAAATTGTAACGATTCCTGCGTATTATGGTGTCGATGTTGGGCTTGACTTGGAGTTGTTGGCTGAAGAAAAAAACCTCAGTATTGATGCCATTATAGATTTACATGTAAAAGAGTTGTACTCGGTCTATGCCATCGGTTTTGCGCCAGGGTTTGCTTATTTAGGGCAGATTGATGAAGCGTTAGCCACTTCTCGTTTAGCGAGTCCTCGAAAAGCCGTCCCTAAAGGCAGTGTTTCTATTGCAGATCGTCAAACAGCAGTGTATCCAACGAAAAGTCCTGGCGGTTGGAAAATTTTAGGGCGAACGCCTACGGTAATGTTTGATGCCAGTTATCACGGACTTTCTTTAGTGCATGTGGGTGATTTGGTACGCTTTGAGCCCATTAGTCAAAGTGAATTTTTAAAACTAGGAGGCGAGCTATGAGTTATGGCTTCCTCGTAGAAAATCCAGGAGTACAATGCTCCATTCAAGACGCAGGCAGAAGAGGAATCAGCGATATTGGTTTAACGCAAAGTGGCGCGATGGATGAAGTTGCTTTTGGGTATGCAAATTTACTCGTAGGCAATTCTTTTAATAGCGCTACGATAGAAATAGCGCTTGGCGGTGCTTCATTTCGCGCCCTTAGTGAAATGTGTATCGCTATTTGCGGTGCCAATATGCAACCGACGTGTAATGGGCATCAAATAGGCTTATGGCAAACGCATCAATTAAGAAGAGGCGATGTTCTTGCTTTTGGATTTGCCAATGAGGGGCAGTTTGCTTACATTGCCATTGGCGGTGGATTTAAAACGCCTTATGCGTATGAGAGTTTTTCAACATCTCTAAAAGAGGGGTTAGGGGGAATTGAAGGCAGAAAGCTTGTCAAAGGCGATGTGATTGCTAGCTCCATAAATGCTCGCTGTCCGATTGATAAACGAAAATTAGAACGTCGATTTATACCGCGCTATCCTGAAACGATTACGTTGCGATTAGTCAAAGGGTATCAAGAAAGCCTGTTTGATGCAAATGCTCAAGAGACTTTTTTCAATACAACGTATACGTTTAAGGGAGAGGGAGACCGCATGGGGTATCGCTTAAGCGGTGAAAAAGTCATCCCCAATGCGACGGGAATTTTATCAGAACCTATCTGCTATGGAGCGGTGCAAGTCCCGAGTCATGGAGAGCCTATTGTTCTTTTAAAAGAGCGACAAACCATAGGAGGGTATCCTAAAATCGGCTCTGTCATTGGTGTCGATTGTTTTAAATTAGCGCAACTTAAAGCGGGTGGAACAATTCGTTTTAAAGCGGTTAGCATGGAAGAGGCAAGGGCAGAAACCCTTGCCTTTCACTCTTTTTTCAGGTTCTAAAATTTGCTAAAACATGGTTGAGGTTTTCGGTGAGTGTGCTTAAGTGTTGTGCCGCACTCTCCATCTCTTCCATACTCTTCGCGTTGCTTATCGTAAATGAATTAATCTCTTCGATTTTCTTGACAATGGCATCTACTTTTTGACCCGTCATCACGTAATCTTGTACGGTATGTTCACTTGATACTGTTGCATTATCCATAATCGTTGTTGTTTCATTGATATTTTGCTCTACCGTTGAGGCAATCAACGTAAGGTTTTCCATACTTTTTGAGTTACTGTTCATATGATCGCTTGCGTCGTTAATGGCTTGGACGATGACATTAATCGTTGCATTGATTTCGAGTAAGCTTTTTTGCGTACGCTCCGCTAATTTCCTGACTTCATCCGCTACAACAGCAAAACCACGTCCATGCTCTCCCGCACGTGCCGCTTCGATAGCCGCATTGAGTGCTAAAAGATTGGTTTGGTCAGCAATGTCTGATATAACGGTCAAGACACCCTTAACTTGGTCGGCATCGGTACTGAGTTGCGCTATTTGACGTGCCAGTTCGATTTCCGTATGTGCGGTTGATTGGACTTGGTTTGCCATTTTTAATATCTCTTGTTTTGCATTCGCCAGTTTCATTTGCACATTTTCAATTTCCGCTTTTGAGTGTTCGGCTTTTTGCAGTGAAAGGATTAATTCTTGTTTCATTTGCTGAGACATGCCATTGGTTTCTTGTACGATTTGAGACGTACTTTTAACCCGTTTGCCTACTTCAATAGCGGTAGAGCTGAGTTCGGTTGCCACCGATGCATTCTCAGAGCTAGATGCTTTGGCTTCAGAAACCGTCAGTCGCACTTTGTCGATAAAGCGGTTAAACTCTTCAGAAGTTTGACCTATCTCATCACCGCTTTTGATGTCAATATGTTTGGTCAAGTCGCCATCGCCACTTGCGAGATTGGCGGCTTTGCTTTTCAGTTCTTTTAAAGGCGTGCTAACCGTTCTTCTAAGCACAAGAATCAATGCTAAAATAACCAAAATATCAATAACCGCCATAATCAATATTTGTTGAATCATACTGCTTTGCGCGGCATTGACGGTTTTATCGACAACGGCTTTTGGCATGGCCATTAGCACTTCACCACAGCGGTTTCCGTCGAAACCTTTGAGTTCTTGGCGGACAACAAAGTAAGTAGGTGTTGTAAAGGTTGCACCTTGTGCATTTAAATCGAGCGCTTTGATTTCATCAAAAAGTGTCATGTCTGTGATGTCTTTTTTCTGAGAAAGCGCAGTGTCTCGTGCTAAAATAGCATCTTTTGCTCCTGCACTTAAATTCAGATGGCTTTTGTCGGTCAAGAAAATGATGCTTGCACCCAAATCTTTTTTGGCATTATTCACCACAGAGCCAAACGATTGGATGAACTCAACAGAACCTAAATATTCACCGTTTTTCATCACCGGAGCCAAACCACGAAGGGACATGCCAGCAACGCCCATTTCAATCGCTGAGAGGGGTTGTTTTGTTTCCTTAACTTTTTTAATGGTATGACGAAAGGAAGAGAGGTCATCACCAAATTTTTGTGGCATCCATGCCCGTACAAAACTCTTGATATCTTTCGTATGGATGTGAACTTGAACATTCTTAAAATCCGTAAACTCTTTATAGGTCTTTGCAAGATTGCTTAACCCATCAATGGCAATACTACGGTCGTTTTTGGCCAAAGACTCAATGACGTAATAATTCGAAGCAATGGTAATGGCATTGGTCAGCGCCACATCATATTTTGCATTGAGTTGATTAGTTACATAAACGTTTAAGGACGATTGCTCTTTCGCGTAAACATCTTTTTCAATCTTTTTAACACTGACATACGTTGTGCACAAAATGATAATCATACCAAAGACAATGGAGGCGATTAAAGGGAGGTGGATTTTGTTAGAAATCGAGAGGTGGCGCATAAAAGACTCCTTGAAGGCATTTTAATTATTTTAGTAAAGTTTTCTTTAAAAAAGTTTATAAAAGAGGCATTTTTAAGACATTTTCGCTCTTAGGAGGGTTCAATCTGAAAATGGCTATAATAAGGTGTTTATTAAGAGTGAGGTTCAAGATGTTTACAGGATTAATCAGAGAATTTGGCGAAGTTATCAATTACCAAAACAATGTTTTACGTCTTCGTGCAAAGTATCGTCCAAAAATTGGTGATAGCATTGCCGTTAATGGTGCATGTCTGACTGTCATCCATCTGTTTGATGATGGTTTTAGTGTTGAACTTTCTTTAGAGACACGGGAATTATTAGCGCTTGAGAATTATAAAGGTCACGTTCATATTGAACCTGCCATGCGTTTGGATGAAAGGTTGGATGGCCATTTGGTGCAAGGGCATGTGGATTGCGTCGGAGAGATAATTCATTTAGCGCAAAAAGAAAATGGGCTTGATTTGGAAATAAGATTGCCCGTAGAATCGATTAAATTTGTCATTCCTAAAGGAAGTATTGCCATTGATGGTGTGAGTTTAACCGTGAATGATGTGTATGAAACAAGTTTTCGTTTGACGATTATTCCTCACACGTTAGCGCAAACGTTAATGAAAACCTATAAAGCAGGGCGGCGGGTCAATATTGAGACCGATATGTTCGCGCGGTATGTCTATCATTTGTTTCATAAAGATAAAGCGCTGGATTGGAAGAGCGTCGATAGAATCATGGCGCTTTATTAATGCAGTATCGTTTTACGAATCGTTTTGGCGGTGTCAGCGAACACCCTTACGATAGCTTTAATATGGGACTGCATGTGAATGATAATCCTTTACATGTAAAACATAATCGAGAGCAATTACGTGAGCAACTCGGCGTTTCAAAGCTTGTGTTTATGGAACAAGTTCATGGCAATGAGATTGCGTTGATTCAAACGGGAGAAGAAACACCCGTTTGCGACGCGATGATTACTCAGCAAAAAGACATCGGATTAGTTGTCATGGTAGCAGATTGTATCCCCATTTTATTGTATGATGCAGTGCAAGAAGCTATTGGTGTAGCCCACGCAGGGCGAGCAGGAAGCCGTTTGTTAGTGGGGCAAAAATGTGCCTTAGCAATGCACGAATATTTTGGAAGTGCGATGAAAAACCTACAAATTATGATGGGACCTTCCATTCAACAATGCTGTTATGAGGTCGGTGTTGAGGTGACAGCGGGGTTTCAAAACGTTTTACATGTAAAAGATGAACGTTATTTTTTAGACTTGCAGCGTTTCAATTATGAAGCGTTTTTAACCTTAGGCATTCAAGCAGAGCATCTTCATGTCTCACCGACATGTACCTGTTGTGACGAAACATTTTTTTCGTACCGAAGAGAAAAAAATACAGGACGTTTTGTAGGAGCGATTTGTTTATGAATCCAAAAGCACTTGCGCAGTATCAGGCATCACAACAAAAAAGCGCTCAGCAGATTTTGCGTTTAAAACTGGATGTTATTATGAAACGAGGGGGACTTTATAATCTTGCTTTTTTACAAAATGAAGCATTGTTAGAGAATTTTATCAGTACGCCCAATATAACAGTATCTTCTCACCAAATTGAGCAGTTGGAGAAAGTCCTCTTGTGGCTAGAAAAGACACAAGAGGGAGCCAAAGTCAGCTAATTAATGACCGCAGCCACAACCGCCGCTTTTACAAGCAGCCGCGTCTTTAAGTGCAGCAAGTGCGCCATCGTAGTTAGGCTCTTCTGTAATTTCTGGGCAAATTTCTTTGTACGTGATTTTTCCGTTTTTATCAACAACAAAAATAGCTCTTGCGCTAAGGCCTTTGAGTGGACCATCTGCGATTAAAACACCATAACCATTCGCTACGGCTTTATCTCTAAAGTCACTGCCTACTTGAAGATTGTCAATCCCTTCTGTCGTACAAAAACGACCCATCGCAAATGGAAGGTCCATTGAAACAACCGTAATCGTTGCATTTTCAACGCTTGCAGCTTTTGTATTAAATGTTCGTGTTTCTTGTGCACATACTGCGGTGTCAAGAGAAGGAACAATCACAATGACTTGAGCTTTATCGCTTTTACCACCGACTTGAATCTCGCTTAAATCTTTAGCGACGACGCTAATAGCGGGTGCTGTGTCCCCAACATTTAGAGTTGAACCTGAGAGATTAACAAGATTACCTTTGAGCTTGGTTGTTGCCATGATATTTCCTTATAGAAAAATGTAAATATTCCAAAATTATAGCTAACTCGGATAAATAAACTCTTAATTTAAGAGGTTAAAGAATTTGTACTTGGTTTCGCCCATTATTCTTAGCAAGATAGAGTGCTTCATCGGAACGTTTGACAATATCAAAAAAGTCATTGTCGCTCTCTTGATAGCCACTTATACCAATACTCACTGTAATAGGCGGAAGTTCAGGAAGCTTATTTTGCGTACTGCTTTCGATCGTTGAGCGAATTTTTTCTGCAAGAATCAACGCTCCTTTATCGGTATCGTTTTGGATACAAATACTAAACTCTTCCCCACCTATGCGTCCAAAAAGGTCACTTTCGCGAATCAATTGTTGAATTTGCTCACAAAAAAACTTCAAGATATCATCGCCTTTTGCATGTCCATAGGTGTCATTGATGTTTTTAAAGAAATCAATGTCCAAAGAGAGTACATGTAATGCACTTTTATTCCGTTTTGCCGTATAAAAATATTGTGTTGCCAAAAGAAAAAAATGCCTGCGGTTATCTATTTTTGTGAGTTCATCGGTATTGGCTAGCTCTTTGAGTTTTGCGTTTAACAGACTGAGCGCATGCGTACGCTCTTCCACTTCTTGCTCCAGTGTCTCATTAAAATGTTCGATTTCATGAGCATGACGAAGCAATTTTTGATTAAGCGTTTGGATATGAATCATAAAAAATACCGCACTACTAAAGGCAATCAATAGACCGATTAAGAGGTATTTGTATTTAAAAAGAACATCGTTGAATGTGAAGGATTTTTGCTCATACGGATAGATATTGAACTCTTTTAAAAGTGCGTGGACTTTGGAGTAGTCTTGAGGTGTTTTAAGCCGAAAGACATAGGTTTTATTTTGGGATAAGGTGGAAAGTTTTAAAAGCGTACTTAAGACCTCATTGGATAAATCTTCTGAAGTAAGAGACGTCTTAGCCAGTGTCCATTCTGGGTAAAGCTCACTACTGCTCATAAAAGGAAATTGTGGTGTGTCTTTTAACCCTAGTACGCGAATATCGTTTAAGAAGAGTGTTCCTGCGTCGCTCATTTTTTCCAAGACATCCGTTCGAATAATTCCCACATCAATTTCTTTGGTTAAAACAGCTTTGATGACATTGTAATGGGTACCCAAAAAAGTTATATGGTTTTTATCCGGTGTGTATCCCAGTGTTTTGATGCCTAAAAGATAACCCCCAAAGGACATGGCGGCAACCGCACCAATTTTTTTATTGGCAACATCGTGTAAAGAAGAGATAGGCGCATCCGAACGCGTAAAAATAACGCTGCCGTATTCACTGTAATAATGATTTTTGTACTTGGCACTCATCGTGGCCAATCGGCTAATACCGTATTTGTGTTCGAGTTGAATATACTGCATGGGATTTGTGATGATAAATTCAATTTCATTGTTCTTGACACTTTGCTCAAGTTCGTCAAATTCTAAAGGCATAATGACAAAATGGTGCGAGGGGAAAATGGAAGAAAGATAATTCGCACTTTCTCTCCACGTGGTAGGAATGACATCATTGCCATCACGACTTGCAAGAATACCTATGCGGATTGTATCTTTTGCAAAATGTAATGGGTCGATGAATCCTTCAAGGTTTTTGCCATTGGGCA
>DKFS01000086.1 GCA_002452855.1 Sulfurospirillum sp. UBA6790
ATGGTTAAATCAACGCTCAATATTCGCCTTGTCAGTAAAATAGTGTTAGGAATTAATTTTGTAGCATTTATAGTACATACCGCAGGACTTGCTCTTCGTTGGTATATTTCTACACACGCTCCTTGGAGTGACGGTTATGAATCCATGATTTATATTGCATGGGCGATTGCATTGGCCGGTATCTTCTTCTCAAAACAGTCTGTAGTCTCTTTGGCACTGACATCTATTTTAACAGGTGTAACGCTTTTTGTAGCTCATTTAAGCTGGATGGACCCACAAATCACGAATCTTGTACCTGTCTTAAAATCGTATTGGCTTAATATTCATGTATCGATTATTACGGCAAGTTACGGTTTCTTAGGGTTATGTGCACTTTTAGGCTTTTTTACACTGATTTTATTTATTTTACGTAGCACCAAAGATGCAAAACGCAATCAAGAAATTGAGCGCAATATTATTGAAGCAACGCGTATCAATGAAATGGCAATGATTTTAGGTTTAAGTTTATTAACCATTGGTAACTTTTTAGGTGGCGTGTGGGCAAATGAGTCATGGGGACGCTATTGGGGTTGGGATCCAAAAGAGACATGGGCTTTGGTTTCTATTCTGATTTATGCCGCTGTCGTGCATTTACGTTTTGTACCAAAATGGAGCTCTCCTTTTGCGTTTGCAGTCGCATCGACTATTGCATTTTCTTCAATTATCATGACCTATTTTGGTGTTAATTTTTACCTTTCTGGTATGCACTCTTATGCAGCAGGTGATCCGATTCCTATCCCTACATTTGTTTACTATACGGTTGCGATTGTTGCTCTTGTTATAGCGTTAGCTTACCCTAAAAGAGATATCAATAAATCATTATAAATCAAATGCTTGAAGGAGAATTTGCCTCCTTCAAGTTGTGCTATAATATCCGCAAAAAAGTAAAAGGGCTCTCCTTATGCAAGAGAATTATCTTATTATTGCCATTGTGGCAGTAATTATTATCGTCTTAATCTCTTTGTTTATTGTGGTAGCCAACTTGCAAAAAACAGTTGTTATTGAAGTAACTCCGCAACAAGCACAAGAAGAGAAAATCCGCAAAATGACGATAGAGGCATTAGTGGAAATTGCGGCAAAACGAACAACAACCCGTAATGATTTGATGAATGCTATTTTAAGGGTGGCAAAAGAGTGCCCGTTTCCTCGAAAAGAAAAGGGTGTTGCGCCCAAAGCTTCAAAAGTGTATCTTAATTTTGTCCTATTGATTGCGAGTCACCGCAACTCGGATGCGAAGCTTATTGCGTTCATGGATGAAGAACTTAAAAAAGCGAACGTTGAATATAAACGCGAAATTGATATTTATGAAAATGAAGGTATTCAGCAGCGAGGAAATCGTATTTAAGAAGAGATGGCGACCCCAGGGGGACTTGAACCCCCGTTCCCGCCTTGAGAGGGCGGTGTCCTAACCACTAGACGATGGGGTCGCACAAGTGTTTTTTTGAATAGGACAATGGTGACCCGTGATGGATTCGAACCATCGACCACCTCCTTAAAAGGGAGATGCTCTACCGACTGAGCTAACGAGTCATGCTCAGGCAGTTTCATAACAAAATAGGAAAATGCTGAGGGAAAATAAATCGTGGCGCGGCGGACGGGGCTCGAACCCGCGACCCCCGGCGTGACAGGCCGATATTCTAACCAACTGAACTACCGCCGCGCATAAATGGTGGTCGCTATAAGACTCGAACTTATGACATCCACCTTGTAAGGGTGGCGCTCTACCAACTGAGCTAAGCGACCATTGACACTAAAGAAGAAAATATTTGGCGACCCCAAGGGGATTTGAACCCCTGTAACCGCCGTGAAAGGGCGGGATCCTGGACCACTAGACGATGGGGTCGCACAAAAAATGAATGGTGACCCGTGATGGATTCGAACCATCGACCACCTCCTTAAAAGGGAGATGCTCTACCGACTGAGCTAACGAGTCATTCACCGTTCTTCTCGTAATGAGGCTGAAATTATAGAGAAAAAAAATTCATTTGTCAAGACATTTTTTCACTTTTTAGAAAAATAGTTTCGCCTACATGTAAAAGCAGTTTAAATGCATGGTATGCACTTTGCCTTTGAATATATTGACGATCACCCTCTAAAAGGAGCCTCTCAATATAGATATCCCCTGTTTTATTTCGAGCACCGACATAGACTGTTCCCACTGGTTTTTCGGCACTTCCACCAGTTGGTCCTGCAACACCGCTGGTTGCAATGGCATAATCAGATAAGCTAGCATTGAGTATGCCTTCTAGCATTTCGCGTACACAAAGTTCACTGACAGCACCATGACGTTCAATCGTTTCAGGACTCACTCCTAACCATGACTCTTTAATTTCATTGGAATAGGTGACAAGCCCACCTTTAAAAACAGCAGAGACACCTGAATGTTCTGTGAGCATGGATGCAATAAGCCCGCCCGTGCAACTCTCGGCAATGCTTAATGTCTGATTGTTCTCTTCTAAGCACGAAGCAATGTGCTCAATCACATCAGGATGATTAATGACTTTTTGAGGGAGCAGTGATTTGGCTGCTTTAAAAAAATTCTCTAAATTCCCATACTTATTTGAAACAGCTTCTACCGTAATCCATCCATCGACAATAGTGGTGGGGGTAATACGAATCTCGTAATTTTGGGCAAGAGGTTCTAAAAGTATTTTTAGGGAGTCTTCATCAATGCTGATAATAGAAAAGAGTGCTGATTCACTTTTATTTTCAATCAGAACGGAAGGTAACTTTTTATTTTCTGTTGCTTTGATGACATTGATGAGTTTTCCATCGCGCTCCAATAGATAGCTATTTTTCTCAAAAACAGTAGTTTTTGATGGAATCAGCATATCGTCTTTAAGTTCGAGTGCTTCTTCTCCTAGCGTTGCAATGACTTTATTAACGAGGTTAAAGCTATCGTGCGAGGTAATGATGACAATTTCATCGGCATGCGCAATGGATTCTTCTAAAACGAAAAAGAGGTCTTTGTCATTTTTATCGATGTAAACGGTTTGGTCTGGGAGACCAAGGTGTTTAGAAATCGTTGCGTGAATATAATTCAAAAATGGCAGATTGTATCGCAGTGATTTGCCTACTACGATCAAAGAGCTTTTCATGGAACAACCTTTTTGATTTTTGTAATGTCAAAAAAGTAAGACTCTTTTGACGACGCTAGCCACAAGGGCACTAACACTTGCCAAGAGTGTTGGCAGGCGAAAACTTTGAGTCATAACGTATCTCGCATTATACCGTAAGTGCTTCTTAAATCGTTTTTAGATAAACTTGCCTCATTTTAAGAGATGCTTACATGTAAAAATTTTACGATGCATAGCGTCCAAGGAGATATACGACAATGGACTATAAAGAGACTTTGCTTCTTCCTCAGACTGATTTCCCGATGAGAGGCAATTTACCGCAAAATGAACCTGCACGTTATGCAAAGTGGTTTTCCAAAGAGGAGAGTGCTTATGCCAAAATGATACAAAATCGACAAAATGCTCCTCAAACATTTATTTTACACGATGGACCTCCTTATGCAAATGGGCATATTCACATTGGACATGCACTCAATAAAATACTTAAAGACGTCATCATTAAAACACACTATTTTTTTGGCGAGAACGTACGGTATGTTCCGGGTTGGGATTGCCATGGTTTGCCGATAGAACAACAGGTTGAAAAAAACCTTGGAAAAGAGAAAAAAGACGCACTGCCTAAGAGTAAAATTAGAGAATTATGTCGTGAACATGCGCGCAAATTTATTGATATTCAACGAGAAGAATTCAAATCACTAGGTGTTATTGGCGATTGGGATAACCCTTATATGACGATGAAATTTAAATTTGAAGCGGACATTTATAGAGCACTGTGTGGTGTAGCAGACCGTGGTCTTTTAATCGAGCGCAGTAAACCTGTGTATTGGTCATGGGCGGCACGAAGTGCTTTAGCCGAAGCTGAAGTTGAGTATGAGGATAAAGAAGATTACTCTATTTTCGTAGCGTTTGCGCTAAGTTCTGAAACCAAAGCAAAACTGGATATTAACACGGATGTTTCCGTTATTATTTGGACAACAACGCCATGGACATTGCCTGCAAACGTCGGTATCGCGTTTAGTCCTGATGAAAATTATGTGCTCACCAGCGATGGATATATTGTTGCAGAGCCTTTACATGTAAAACTCATTGAACAAGGCGTTATCGCGGGTAAAGTCGTTAAAACCTTTAAAGCTGACATCCTTGAAAACAGTTTTGCCATCAATCCACTGAATGGAAGAAAATCACAAATTGTTCTAGGTGAACACGTTACGATGGACGGTGGTAGCGGTTGTGTTCATACCGCTCCTGGGCATGGTGATGATGACTACAAAGTGGGGCTTCGTTACGGTCTTGAAGTCGTTATGCCTGTGGATGAGAGGGGTTGTTACGATGAAACCGTGGTTCGTTTAGGACTACTTCCTGATGCGTCCAGTTTTGTAGGCGAGCATATTTTTAAATGCAATGAACGTATTTTAGAACTTTTGGGCAGTGCATTACTCAAATGCTCAAAATTCACCCACTCCTACCCTTTTTGTTGGAGAACCCATCAGCCAGTGATTTATCGTGCGACAAAACAGTGGTTTGTTGCAATGGATGAAGCAATAAATGGACGCGATAGCCTTCGTAAAATGGCAATGGATGAACTGCAAAAAGTTCGTTTTTATCCAAAATCGGGTATCAATCGTTTAGGCTCAATGATTGAAAATCGTCCAGATTGGTGTATTTCAAGACAGCGTGATTGGGGTGTGCCGATTGCATTTTTTAGAGATAAAACAACGGGAAAACCAATTTTTGATACGAAAGTCGTTGAGCATATTGCGAACATTTTTGAAGAAAAAGGTGCCGATGCGTGGTGGGATTTAGAGATTGCAGACCTTCTCGTTGAGAACAGCGGATATGCGCCTGAAAATCTTGAAAAAGTGATGGATATTTTAGATGTCTGGTTTGATAGTGGTAGTACGTGGAAAGCGGTGCTTCAATCTTCAGATTATGATGCAGGCGATTATCCAGCGTCCATGTATCTTGAAGGAAGTGACCAACATCGTGGTTGGTTCCAAAGTTCACTTTTAGTCAGTACGGCCAATAATGGCATCGCGCCATATCAAAAGATTTTAACGCATGGTTTCACCGTTGATGAAAAAGGTGAAAAAATGAGTAAGTCTAAAGGAAATGTTGTCTCTCCTACCGATATTGCTAAAAGCCACGGTGTTGAGATTTTACGCTTGTGGGTCGGTACAAGTGAATATACAACAGACCTTAAAATCAGCGATAATATCTTAAAACAAATTAGTGAACAGTATCGTAAAATTCGCAACACTTTCCGCTTCTTATTGGCAAACGTGAATGATTTAGAAACACTTTTACCGTTTGAGCAAATGAGCGTACTCGATCAGTGGATTTTAGTACACGCTAAACGTGTCTTGGATGAAGCGGAGGGTTATTTTAGAGAGTATGAATTTTCAAAAGGTTTTGCCCTTTTAAATCATTTTATTGCGGTTGAACTCAGTGGTATTTATTTGGATATTTCAAAAGATAGACTTTACTGTAATGCGAAAAACGACACTATCAGACTTTCCGCACAAAGTGCCATGGCGCTGATTACAGAGCGATTGATGGCACTGTTTGCTCCGATACTTACTTACACGATAGACGAATTGATGGAGTATGCGCCTGCCATTGTGAAACAAGGTGGGAAGAGTGTTTTTGATCTTATATATCAACCACTTCCTCCTATGGAATGCTCATTTGATGAAGTTTATATGGTAGAAGCAAGGGAGAAATTTTTTGAAATTGTCGATGCATTGAAAAAAGAAAAAATCATCAAATCGACGTTGGAACTGGTCATTCAAACGGCTTCTTCTAAAGTTGTCGCCCTTGATAAAGTAGACGCTGAAGATTGGTTTACGGTGAGTAAAGTTATCGAACATGAAGAGCAGGGTGAATTAGGTGTTTTTGAAGTAGCCGGTGACAGGTTTAAAATTTTCAAAGCTTCAAAATGTAAATGTCCACGTTGTTGGAAATACAGAGCAAAAAGTGAAGAAGAGTTATGTCATCGATGTTCAGAGGCACTCAATGCTTAATTTGAGCGCTCCTGTTGAACTGAGTTTCGTATTTGAAACGGTTGGTGCAATTTTTGTGATTATTGGATTATGTGTCTATTGGGTCAATGTTAAAACAAAAAAATTAAAATCAACCGAGAATAAAGCTAAAAAACTTTAATACGCCGACATTGTGGCAAAAATGCACGAGCTTCACTGCGACGAGTTTACAAGCTGTGCAGTAAGAAGCATGTAACAATAAAGAAAAGGAGAGGTATTGATAACGTTAAAAGAGGCGTTAAAATTGCCTAAAGAAGAGATTGTAGCACTCAGAAGTGACTTGAAACAAAAAATTGAAGCGACAAAAGGACTGGGTGCGTACGTTGAGCAGTTTACATGTAAACCTATCAGCACGTACGGCGAAGGCGTTCCTATTGCAATTAAAGATAATATTCAAGTCAATGGTTGGGAAGTCACCAGTGGCTCAAATATCCTTCAAGGTTATGTCGCTCCTTATAATGCAACGGTCATTGACAATATGTTAGCGCATGGTCTTGCTCCTTTTGGTCGCACCAATATGGATGAGTTTGCGATGGGAAGCTCTACGGAATCATCTTTTTATGGAAAAACACTCAATCCACACAACCCAAAATGTGTCCCAGGTGGAAGCAGTGGCGGAAGTGCTGCAGCCGTAGCCGCAGGTATTGCCATAGCTGCCCTTGGCAGTGATACGGGTGGAAGTATTCGCCAACCTGCCGCATTTTGTGGATGTGTTGGACTCAAACCTACGTATGGAAAAGTCAGTCGTTACGGTTTGGGTGCTTATTCAAGTTCATTGGACCAAATTGGACCCATTACTCAAACGGTTGAAGATGCGGCAATTTTGTATGACATTATTGCGGGGCATGAACCAAAAGATTCAACGAGTGCAAATATTGCACATCAAAGCGTAGCCGATAAACTTGATGCTAACCGAAAAATGACGATAGCAGTCATTGAAAACTATCTCAATGAAGCCAGTCCTGAAGTTCGCGAAAAAATGCTAGAGGGCATTCGTGCACTCGAAAAAGCTGGACATAAAATTATTTATCGCAATTTTATTAATTCAAAATATGACATTGCAACGTATTATGTCATTGCAACCGCAGAAGCAAGCGCAAACCTTAGTCGTTATGACGGTGTACGCTATGGAAATCGTCAAAGCAACGACAATCTCAAAGAGATGTTTGTAAAAAGCAGAAGTTTAGGATTTGGAGAAGAGGTCAAACGACGTATTTTATTGGGAACCTTTGTTCTAAGTAGTGGTTATTACGATGCGTATTATATTAAAGCACAACGAGCGCGCCATTTCATCAAAGCACAGTATGAAGCCATTTTTAAAGAGGCAGATTTGATTTTTACACCCGTAACCCCAACGAGTGCGTTTGAATTTGGTGCAAAAGCAGATCCTTTAGAGATGTATTTAAGTGATATTTATACAATTTCCCTCAATCTCGCGGGGCTTCCAGGTATTTCGGTGCCCTTAGGAAAAGACAGTAAAGGGCTTCCTATTGGCGGACAATTGATTGGGCAAGCGTATGGTGAGCAAACATTGCTTGATGGAGCATTAAGTTTAGAGAGAGAACTCGGTTTAAGTCAATAAGTAATCAGCGGCAAATGGAGTTAAAAAGTACGCTTTTTAACGTATGTAAGGCTTTTAAAGCCTAGTTATTTTGTAAGGAACACACATGAAGATCAGAAAAAGAGCATTAACGTTTGAAGATGTTTTATTAGTACCAAAATATTCAGAGATTCTACCAAAAGAGGTAGATATTAGAACCAAATTAACCAAAAATATTACCTTAAATATCCCTCTAGTCTCAGCAGCAATGGATACGGTGACTGAACACAGAGCCGCTATTATGATGGCGCGCCTTGGCGGTATTGGTATCATTCATAAAAATATGGATGTTGAATCACAAGTACGCGAGATCAGACGTGTTAAAAAAAGTGAAAGTGGCATTATTATTGATCCTGTTTCTATTAAAGCAACCGCAACACTTCGTGAAGCGTTAGAAATTATGTCAGAGTATCGTATTTCAGGTGTTCCTGTTGTTGATGACACCAATACATTGATTGGTATTTTAACCAATCGTGACCTTCGTTTTGAAAATGATTACACGAAAAATGTCGAAGAACTGATGACAAAAATGCCTTTGATTACCGTTAAAAAAGGTACAACGCTTGATGATGCAGAAGCAATTTTTAGAACCAATAAAGTTGAGAAACTTCCCGTCGTCGATGAAAACAATAAATTAGCAGGTTTGATTACCATCAAAGATTTGAAAAAACGTCAAGAATATCCTAATGCAAATAAAGATGCTTTTGGAAGACTCAGAGTGGGTGCTGCTATTGGTGTGGGTCAGTTGGATCGCTCACGCGCATTAGTCGCAGCAGGTGTAGATGTACTTGTTTTAGACTCAGCACATGGTCATTCAAAAGGCATTATTGATACCGTTAAAATGATTAAAAAAGAGCTAGAGGTAGAGATTATCGCTGGAAATATCGCTACTTCTGAAGCCGCAGAAGCGTTAGTAGCGGCTGGGGTTGATGGTATTAAAGTGGGTATTGGACCTGGCAGTATTTGTACTACTCGTATCGTTTCTGGTGTTGGCGTTCCTCAGATGTCAGCTATAGAAGAGTGTTCCGAAGTCGGTCGTAAGCACGGTGTTCCTGTGATTGCCGATGGCGGTATTAAATATTCAGGTGATTTTGCAAAAGCACTTGCCGCAGGTGCACAAAGCGTTATGGTGGGCAGTTTACTTGCTGGAACGGACGAAAGCCCGGGTGAAGTGATTACCTATCAAGGACGCCAGTATAAAACTTATCGTGGAATGGGCAGTATCGGTGCGATGACGAAAGGTAGCAGTGATCGTTATTTTCAAGAGGGAACGGCTGCGGATAAACTTGTTCCAGAAGGCATTGAAGGTCGTGTTCCTCATGCAGGCTCCATTCGTGATGTTATTTTTCAAATGGTCGGAGGACTAAGGTCTTCTATGGGATACGTGGGTGCACGCGATATTATCGATTATCAAGAGAAAGCAGAATTTGTTGAGATTACCAGTGCGGGTCTTAAAGAGAGCCATGTCCATGATGTTATCATCACCCATGAAGCACCCAATTATAGGGTTAATTAAGGCTTATTGTGAAAATACAGACCTTTGTAGAGCATTTTGATGAACCTTTGTATTTAGAGAGTGGACGTATTTTAGAATCTTACGCTCTTAAGTATGAAACCTATGGTGAGATGAGCGCAAGCAAAGACAATATCATCATTGTCTTTCATGCACTCACGGGAAGTCATCATGCCGCAGGGCGTTATGAAGGTGAAACCAAAGCAGGGTGGTGGGACCCTCTTATTGGCGATGGCAAGATTATAGATACTAGTAAATATTGCGTGATTTGTGTCAATATTTTAGGGAGCTGTTTTGGCTCCACAGGACCTATGAGTATTAATCCTAAAACCAAAGAGCCTCTGCGCCTAAAATTTCCAGTGCTCACCATCAGCGATATGGTCAGAGCCCAAATGAATCTTTTTACACGGTTAGGGATTAAAGAGGCGTATGCGATTATTGGCGGCTCTTTAGGAGGCATGCAAGGGCTTTGTATGTCCATAGAATATCCTAGTTTTGCCAAACGTGTTATCCTTTTAGCAACAACCTATGCAACGGGTCCTTGGGCCATTGCGTGGAATAAAATAGCGATGGAAGGCATTGTCAATGACCCTCGCTTTAAGAATGGCAATTACGATAAAGAGGATTTTGAAGAAGAAGGGTTGCTTAGTTTTGCCATTGGTCGAATGGCGGGGCACATTAGTTTTTTAAGTCCGTATTCGATGAATAAAAAATTTGGACGCAATTATGTTGAAACCGATGGTTTGTATGAACTCTTCGGACGTTTTCAAGTAGAACGCTACATGGAATATAACGGATACAGCTTCGCCAAACGTTTTGACCCGCTCAGTTATCTTTACATCATTAAAGCGATGAATATTTTTGATGCAACCCGTAATTACGATTCACTCGAAGATTCTTTGCAACATATTAAAACCAAACTCACACTTATCTCTTTTCAAGGTGATTGCCTGTTTATGCCTGAAGAGATGGAATTGATTAAGACAACGATGGAAAATATGGGCAGAGGCGATAGGGTTGATTATGTGTGTATTGATAGCCACTATGGGCATGACGCTTTTTTAGTGGAGTATGACAAATTTGATTTTTATATCAAAAAAGCACTTGAGGCAAAAGTTTAAGCACAAGCGCACTGAAAAGGTAAAGAATTATGGCAGAAAAAGACGAAAGTTTTGAGGTCAAATTAGAGCGTGCCAAAACAATTTTGGAACAACTCTCAAACCCTGAACTCTCTTTGGAAGAGGGGATGAAGCGTTATCAAGAGGGCATTTTAGTGCTTAAAGAAGCCAGTAAAATGATTGAAGAAGCAAAACTTACTTATACAAAATTGCAAGAAAAGGAAAATGAGGCATGAAAATAGCCGCATTGCAACTCAGCACGCTTCCCATGAGCGAAGCGAAATTGGATTACTATTTTCGTATCTGTAAACAAAAAGAGGTTGAAGTTGTTTTATTGAGCGAATATGCACTCAATAGCTTTTTCAAAGAGCTAGAGAATATGCCTATTTCGATGATAAAAGAGCAATCCAATCATAAAATTGAAGCTCTTAAAAAACTCTGCGCGGAGTATGATTTACATGTCATAGCGCCTATTGTGAATGTTAAAGGCGATTTTTGTTACAAAAGCAATGCCCATTTTTCAGCAAAATCCGTCCATTTTTTTGATCAGCAATTTTTGATTAATTACAAACATTGGAATGAAGAGAAATTTTTTGCAAACGCCATTGCCAAATACACATTGCCAATTTTCTTACACGGCGGCATTCGTTTTGGCATCGTGAGCGGATATGAACTTCATTTTGACATGGTATGGCAAGAAGTCATGCGTAAAAATGTGGATGTGGTTTTAACGTCAACTTCTTCGACATTTGACTCGGCAAGAAGATGGGAAGAACTGTTAAAAATGCGTGCGATGTTGGGCAATGTCTATATCCTTCGTGCGAACCGTGTGGGAAGTTATAAAGAAGAAGAGACATGGCAGTTTTATGGTCAAAGCAGCCTGATTTCTCCGTATGGCGAAGTGGAGCTAACGTTGGGTGATAAAGAGGAGATGATTGTGGCAACCATCGACAAAGAGACTCTGAGTGAAGCTCGAAAACTGTGGGGTTGGAAAAAACAAGTTAGCAAAAGAGAAGCGTTATGACCCAATATTTCCACAGACAGATACAGCTGTGGGGTGAAGAGACACAACACATGCTTCAAGAAAAGAAGATTGTCATTATCGGATGCGGTGGACTTGGAAGTTCTCTTGCGTATGCGCTTGGAAGTTCAGGCATCGGTGAAATTCATCTGGTCGATTTTGATGAAGTAAGCGTGCACAATATTCATCGCCAGATTGCTTTTAAACTTGGTGATGAGGGAAAATTTAAAGCAGACCTTGTGAAAGAGAGCATCGAAAGTCGTTGTCCTTATGTCAAAGTATTTGCGCATATTGGACGTTTGGAAGACTTTACATGTAAAAAAATTGGGGTTGATTTAATCATAGATGCAACCGATAATTTACCAACACGCGGTTTGATTGATGCGTATGCAAAAGAGACGAAAACGCCTTGGGTTTATGGCTCGGTTGAGGCTTTTAACGGTCAAGTCTGTTTCTTTGAAGAGAGCAGTTTCAAAGCGTTCGTGATTAACGATAAAAAACCTGCGGGTATTGCTGCGCCTATTGTCATGCATATTGCCTCCTTGCAAGCTAATTTGGCATTGCGCTATTTAGCAGGTCTCAGTGTGAAAAAAGATTGGCTCTATTACCTCTACTTCAATGAAGCAGGCGAGCTAATTACCCAAAAATTTGGTATGCCAAAATAAATTAAATGCTTTTACATGTAAAAAGGAAAACCATTGCATTTTGAACCTTATCCATTTGAAAAATTAAGTACGTTACTCAAAGATATTACGCCAAATCCGAAATTTCCGGCGGTCAATTTAACCATTGGCGAACCACAGTTTGAGACACCAACATTCATTCTTGAAGCACTCAAAGAGAATGTTCACTTACTCAATAAATACCCAAAATCAGCAGGTGAAGCTTCGGTTGCTCAGGCACAGCGAAGTTTTGTCCAAAAACGTTTTGGAGTTGCGCTAAAAGAGAGCGAACTGCTTTCAACGTTTGGCACACGAGAGGTGTTGTTTAACTTTCCACAATACCTTTTGCACGATAAACAAAATCCCGTGATGGCCTATACCAATCCGTTTTATCAAATCTATGAAGGTGCTGCTATTGCCAGTCGAGCGCGTGTGGTTCATTTGAATCTCACCAAAGAAAATGCCTTTAAACCAGACATTAATGTGCCAGAGCTGAAAGAAGCAGATTTGATTATCCTCAATTTTCCTAACAACCCGACAACCTCGGTACTCAGTATCGAAGAGTTAGGCGCATGGGTCAAATTTGCACTCAAATACGACATTGTCCTTCTCAACGATGAATGTTACAGTGAAATTTACGTCGATGAAAAGCCGCCTTCCTTGTTAGAAGCTTCTTTAGCCGTAGGAAATGAGAGCTTTAAAAATGTCTTGGTGATTAATTCTATCTCCAAACGAAGTTCAGCCCCTGGGCTTCGCTCCGGATTCATCGCGGGGGATGAGAGAATTCTAAGCGGTTATGCAAAATACAGAACTTACGTGGGTGCGGGCATTCCTCTGCCGTTACAAGCAGCATCTGCTCTAGCATGGAACGATATGGCTCATGTCGAGATAACGCGCAAAGAATACGCAAAAAATCTCTCTTTAGCCAAAGAAATTTTAGGGATTGATGCCATTGCAGCAACGTTTTATATTTGGCTTGAAGTGGGGGATGATTTGGCTTTTACATGTAAATTGTATGAGCAAAAAAATATTAAAGTCTTGCCGGGTCGTTTTTTAGGACGAGCGGGTATGGGTGATGGGTATGTACGCATTGCGTTGGTTGAAAACAGCGCTAAAACAGAACACATTTTAAAAGAAGTCAGTAATTTTTATAAGGGCGAGCATTGAAAAAAGTACACTTTGTAGGCATTGGGGGCATTGGGCTCTCTGCATTAGCACGTTATCTTAAACAAGAAGGCTATGAGATTACGGGCTCTGATATAAAAGCAACAAAAATTACAGCCAGTTTAGAGAAAGAGGGTATTCCTGTTGTGATTCCTCATGATCCAGCGTGTATCACAGACCAAGATTTGGTGATTTATTCTGCGGTTATTAAACCAGACAATATTGAACTGGTGCGTGCTCGCGAAAAAGGCATGAGCATTATGCCAAGACGTGAAGCGCTTTTATTTATTCTCAAAAACAGACGTGTTTTCTCTGTCTGCGGTGCGCATGGAAAAAGTACAACCAGCGCCATGCTTGCTTCACTGATTGAAGGTTCGGTCATTATTGGTGCCGAGAGTAAACAGTTTGGAACCAACATGTACTACAAAGAGGGCAATAACGTCATTTTTGAAGCCGATGAAAGCGATGAAAGCTTTTTAAATTCAAACCCGTATGTTGCGATTGTGACCAATGCTGAACCTGAGCATATGGAATATTATAATTACGATTTGAACCGATTTTATGGGGCCTATCGACACTTTTTAGAGAGCGCAAAAATCCGCGTGATTAACGCAGAAGATGAATTTCTCTCAACACTAAGTGATTTGGATGCGATACGCCTTTACCCAAGTCGTGATATCAAAGAGATTACGACGGTTATGAAAGAGGGAGAACCTTATACCTCTTTTGTCCTCAAAGATTTAGGACGTTTTGAAGTCTGGGGTATAGGTGCGCATATGGCACTCGATGCTTCTTTGGCGATACTGGCAAGTCTTAATGAAATGGATGTTGAGAGCGTTCGCGAAAAATTAAAAACCTATAAAGGCATCAAAAAACGTTTTGATATCATTGCCAAAGATGAGACATTTGCACTGATAGACGATTATGGTCATCATCCAACAGAGATAAAAGCAACCCTATGTTCTGCAAAAAAATATGCCGAATTGATGGGACTTAAAAAAATTACGGCTATTTGGCAACCACATAAATATTCACGTACGATTGATAATTTACAAAGCTTTGTCAATTGTTTTGAAGGTGTGGACGAACTCGTCTTGCTTCCCGTATGGAAAGCGGGCGAAAAAGAGGTTTTTATTGATTTTGCAAAAGAGTTTTCACGCTATGCTCCAAAATTTGCCGAACGTATTTTTAGAGTCGATAACAGTATTGAAATGACAGATAAAAGCAGTGCACACCTAAAATTTAGTGACGGATTGGTTATCGGATTTGGTGCGGGTGACATTACGTATCAATTAAGAGGAATCATCTGATGCAATTTGCACTCTTTTTAGCGGTTCTGTTACTGTTTGGGTCTGTATGGTACAGCAAAAAAGAGAGCCTTTCATTGCGGATGAAATTAGGGATGGTCGGTATTGTCATCATTTTAATCGCTCTTGCGGCAGGGTACGAAATGCGCCAGAGCCAAATGAATGAATACAACCGAATGATTATCAGTGCTTTTAAGCAAGGCAAAACGCTCTATTGTGGCGACAGCGGAGTTGAAGTAAACTCAACGACATTTATTTTTGTCAGTGGAACACTGAGCTTCATCCCAAGTGATGAGAATAAAAAAGACCAAGGTATGGTCATTGATACTTTTACATGTAAAACGAAACATTGATGGAAAAACTTTTTTCAAAGCTCGATTTGAGCGATTATCAAACCTCTTTTAAACACTTTTTAGCGCGTGAAAAACCTCTGTTCATGGAGGGAGATGCCAATTTACATTTTAAACTGATTCATGAGCTACTCTCCAAAGAGAGGCTCAAAGCACTTCCTGAAGTTCCTTCGCTTGAGATTCCTTTGGCGCATCTGAGTAAAATGGGTGTTTTGCGCCTTGTTGAGATTTTTGCTTTTGTTAAAATCGTCAATTATATGAGCTATTTAAAAGCTGTTTTACTCGATAATGGTTTGGGTGAATGGATGCAACGTATTCTTATCCCCATTGAAATTACACAAATTTGTAGCTATTTTGATGAAAAAGGTGAGCTAAAATCAAGCGTTGATGAGCAATTCGAACAGATTAACCATGCACTAAAAATGGTTAAAGAAGAGATGAACTCAACGCTTCGCCGCCTGATTTCAACCGAAAAAATTGCCTTGTATCTTGCCGATAAGCAAATCCATTATATCAACAATCAAGAAGCGCTTTTATTGCGCGGTGGGTTTAACCATGTCTTAAAAGGCAGTGTGATTGGACGAAGCAGTACAGGCTTTTTTTATGTGGTTCCCGATAGTTTGTCAAAATTGGTCAGTCGTGAGAGTGAACTGTTAGACCGTAAAGAAGAGCTGGTCTATAAGTACGCGAAACAAATCTCATCGGTTTTTACGAAGCAACTCAAATTTTTAGCGTATATCAATAAAGAGTTTGACCGTTTTGATGCGTATTATGCGCGTGTTGCGTATGCTAGAGAAAAAGATATGGAGTTTGTGCTCTCTTCGTCCAAATCTTCGGCGATTGTGCTAGAAAATTTTGCGCATCCAGCCCTTTCCAATCCCAAACCCATCTCCATCAATTTTTCAAAACAAGTGTTGATGATTACAGGGGTCAATGCGGGCGGAAAGACGATGCTGTTAAAATCCATCCTTTCAGCAGCTCTTTTAAGTAAGTATCTTTTGCCGATGAAAATTGATGCAAAACACTCTTCAATTGGCTCTTTTAAAGAGATTTATGCCATTTTAGACGATCCTCAAAATGTGAAAAATGACATTTCAACCTTTGCGGGACGTATGAATGAGTTTAGCAAACTTTTTGCTAAAAAAAGCGCACTTATTGGTGTCGATGAGATAGAACTTGGAACCGATGCTGATGAAGCGGCCAATCTTTTTAAAGTCATGATTGAAAAATTGATTGATAAAGAGATGAAAGTCGTCATCACCACGCACCATAAACGCCTTGCGTCTTTACTCGCAACCCATCCTGAAGTAGAACTCTTAGCGGCAATTTACGATGAAAAGAGTGAGCGTCCAACGTATGGATTTTTAAAAGGTACGATTGGAAAAAGCTATGCTTTTGAAACCGCACTTCGTTATGGTATCCCTGCCACTTTGGTGGCAGAAGCAAGAGTTTTGTATGGTGAAGATAAAGAAAAACTCAATGAATTGATACAAAAAAATATCGACCTTGAACTTGAAATGCGCAAAACATCTCAAACTTTAGAAGAGAAACTGCATGAAGTGGAAAAGCTCAAAGAGTCAT
>DKFS01000010.1 GCA_002452855.1 Sulfurospirillum sp. UBA6790
ACTTTTAAGGCTAAAGTAAATGTAAGATTAAAAATCTTTTTCTATTTTAAACGCGTCAAAAATAATGTCGATGGCGCTCATACGCGCTCCATGATTGGTTGCATCTAAAATGTCGGAGTCTTTGTAGCCTAAATCGCGCAGTTTTTGGATATCTTCGGCATTGACGTCATGCGGCGTTCTCACGGCTTTAAGGACGAAAAGCAGCATCGCTTTTTCTTTGGCGTTTAGCTTCGCAGTACTTGGGTCGGCGCGCATCGCTTCGACCTCTTTTGGCGTCCAATTCAAAAGATTGATGAGCATCGAAGCGTTAAAGTCGATACAGTAAGAACAGTTGTTTTTATCGGAGATGAGCATACGCATGCAAGCCAAAAGTGCAGTAGAGAGGCTTTCGTGATTCATATAATGCCCGATGAAACTCATCTGCTGTTTTAAAAGTCCGGGGCTTGAGCTAAAGAGTTGGGCGTTATTTCCCACGCGTCCTCGCATCGTTTTGATCTGGTCGTACAACGCGGCGAGTTCTCCCGTAGCGTCTTCAGGTTTAATTGTATTGATTAAAGGCATAACTTCTCCTTTTAAAGTAATGGTATCCATTCATTAAGCGTTAAAACGCGACTAAATCCAAAAGCTTGTGCCACTAAAAAAGAGCGGTGTAACTCTTCTGCACTCACTTCTCCAGCATTGTTGGAAAATGCTAGCGTGCCATTGGTATCGCTTAAAAACTCGACATTAAAGCCAAGCTGTGAAGCATCGCGCGCTGTGGCATCACAACAGTTTTGTGTCATATAGCCGACAATGGCAATGGTGTCGATGCCGAGGCTTCGCAGTCGGTAGTTCAAATCCGTCCCGACAAACGAGCTGGCATGGTTTTTTTCGATGACTAAATCAGGCGTAAGCCCTTTAATCTCATCATGAAATTCCCACAGATGGCTTCCGCGAACAAATGCACCTGCATTTTCTTTGAGGCTGGTATGTTGCACAAAAACGGTAAAAACCCCCGCTTTTTGAGCCGCGGCAATTGCCTCTTTGATGCGCTCAAAACTGTTTGACGGGTAGGTAATAGGTAGCGCCCCACCCTCAAAATACTCATTTTGGACATCGACAACGATGAGAGCACGTTTCATAAAACCTCCTTGACTGTTTGGTCAAGTGGCATTGTAACCAAAATTGACCGATTAGTCAAGTGAGCGAAAAATATGCTATAATCAGCCCAATCATAAAGGAATTATCAATGGAAAATACACGCGATAAACTCATTCATGCGGCATTTGAAGAGATCTTCTCACATGGCTACCAAGGCGCGTCGCTTGCTGACATCCTAGCCAAAGCGGGCGTGCACAAAGGCTCCATGTACCACTTTTTCGCCAACAAAAAAGAGATGGCACTCGCCGCAATCGAAGAAACCATACTCAATCGAAATATCGAAAAATACCGCTACGTCGAAACCTACACGAGCGGCTTGTTGGAAGAGTTTTACACACGCCTGCGCGACACTTCCGCACGCGATTTTAAGCGTGGCTGCCCCATCGCCAACATCGTCCAAGAGATGTCCAACATCGATGAAGATTTTAACACCTTGATGCAGTCCATTTACGGCGCATTTCGCGCCAACGTCAAAGCCATTTTCGACAAAGCGGTGGCCATAGGAGAGATGAAACCCTGCGATACAACCAAACTGGCTCTTTTTACCACTTCAACCATCGAAGGCGCTATCCTTTCCGCCAAAGCGACTGGGAATGTACAAGATTATATTGATGTAATAGAAGAGTTGATCGCGCATATTGAGGGGAAGAGGTGAAAGCTATTCCAAGTTGCAAACAATATACCACAGTAGGAAAATTTTTTACATGTAAAAATAAATATCTTAATGCTTTTTCACAAAGACCTTTTTTTTACGAATCATCACTCGAACAGTTATCGAAACATCTTTTGAGTGATTTTTTAGATATAGATGTGTGGAAAAGTAATTTTGAAGATATTTTAGTTTCATATAAAATCATTTTTGAAGATAAAGATTGTCCAGAAGAGAGTAAAACTTTTTATGAATATGTCGCTAATGAATATTTAGATCTTGTATCTGCTCCAAAATCAAAACTATTTGAAATGTATCAGCAAGCATCAAATGATTTGCAAGAAATAACCAATACGATCAAAAAACTAACTAGAATGATAGTTGTGATAGATCAACAAAAAAATGATAAGGGCTATTTAGGAGTAGAAGATAGATATAAAAAATTGCATATTGAATTTTATATTGAAAAAAATAAAAAAGCCAAAGAAGAAATTATTGATTTTTTAATAAACGATATTCATAGAGTAGCTTATCAAGAATGTGAAAAAGAATTGTTTCCTAATTTCTTGGGTGCCGGGCTTTCAAAATTGCTTGGTTCTAAAATGTATCCATATCACAACCATAAAAAGACTATTTTTGCATTTTTACATGTTTATGATATAGATGATTTTTCTGAATTGGATAATAAAATGATGGATTTACCAGTTTCAACCCACAGGGAAATAAATCAAGTATATAAAGAAGGGCGGATAGAAGAATTATTGGAGTATATGCAAGGCTATCTGCAACATTTTGAATTAATAAAAAAATTTGAAAATTTAATTGAAACAAATCACATTATGAACGAGAGAAAAGAAATTCTTAAAACGATATTTAGACATTTTGAAAATAATGATTTTATATCGGTAAATCATATGTTGCCTCTCCAAATAGAAGGACTCTTCCATGATTATTGTATATTAGTTGGTCTTAATGAAAAAGAATTAAATATCGCATCTTTAAATGATAAATTAAAGAAACTAAGAGATAAAGATGATGAGAGGCTTACATATTCTTATGAGTATTTTGCATTTAGATTTCCTATTATCAGAAACAAGGTAGCACATGGTAGGTATTTTGGTGTTAATGATGAACTACAAGCGCTTTTATTATTACTGGACTTAGAAACACTTTGCAACATGATAACTAATGAAAGAATACCTTTAAATGAATATATTCATTTGATTAGATCAGAAGCAAATTTTGAGACATTACTTAATTTATCAAATTATCATGCAATAAAAATACCAGATTTTTACAAAGACCTAGAAGAAAAACTGAATCAAATCAAACCATTGTATAGTGATGATAAATTTATAAATTTTTTAAATGAAAAAATTGTTAATTCTGATGCCACAAATAAAGAAGAACTAACTAAAAAAATAGGATATATCAAAAAAAGCTTTCTTAGTAAGTCAGATAAAACAAAGTATGATGACCTTTTTTGTCTTCTAAAATCTAAAACTTAGCAATATCGGAGTAGTTTTATTTTTCCGCTTTTTCTACAATACTCCAAACGCAAAGCAAAAGAGGTGCGATGAAAGCAAGTACTAGGGAGGATTACGTTCGTTTGGTGTATAAGGTTGTTTTTTACATTGAGCAAAACGCCGACAAAGAGCTGAGCCTTGAAGAATTAGCCAAAGTGGCGGGCTTTTCAAAGTACCATTTTCATCGCATTTTCAAAGCAGTGACAGCAGAAAACATCGGCGATTTTATCGCTCGGGTGAGGTTGGTGTATTCGGCGTGGAAGCTCAAAACCGAACCTAAGATCACCGATGTAGCGCTCTCCTGCGGCTTTGAAACCAATGCCTCGTTTAGCAAAGCGTTCAAAAACCGCTTCGGCGTGAGTCCGCGCACCTATGCAACTCAGCTGAAAGCAAAAAAAGGAGTTGTGATGCTAAAACCTACTATGGTCGAGTTTAAACCTTTGAGTGTTTTTTACGTGCGAAAAATGGGTGCGTACGAAACTTCTTCGTGTGAGGCGTGGAGTGTCTTGATGGCGTTTGCCTATGAGCAGAGAATGAAGTTTCATAAAAATATTATGGGCAAAGAGACGATGCACTTTGGTGTTGGGCACGATAATCCCAGTTTGGTCGAGCAAAATTTACTGCGTTACGATGCGTGCATTACCTGCGAGGATGAGAGCATTGAGGTCAAGGGCGAAGTCTTTAAAAAGGTGCTTGATGGCGGAAAATGTGCGGTTTTTTTGCACAAAGGAGCGTATGAAAATCTTAAAGCGACTTATGCGCAGATTATGGATTGGGTGGTGAGTGAAGGTGTGGCGCTTCGCGATGCGCCTTTGTTTGAAAAGTACCTCAACCGCGACCCAAGACGCACGAAACCTGAGAACCTGCGTACGGAGATTTACGTGCCCATCGCGTAGTTATGGATGGTGCTACGCGATGGTATAAATCTTTACATGTAAAGTTATAAATCACCTAATCCTATGAGCGTGTTAGTCTTAAATTTTCGGTCTTTCTCGGGGTAATCAATACGAAAATGAGAACCCCTGCTCTCTTCTCGAAGCAATGCAGATTTTGTGACCGCTTTTGCGACTAAAAGAATATTCATAAGCTCAAGCATGTTTTTAATCGTAGAGGGTTTATCACTCTGCATGCTCTCTAATGACTGCTCGATCTCTTCAAATCTTTTAAGTGCCTCTTGAAGCTCATCTTCTGTGCGTATGATGCCGATTTTTTCAAACATGATCTGCCCGATCTCGTTACGAAGGGCGTTGGCATCGACGTGTTTTGCTAACTCTTCCAAGTGATTGACAAAATGAATATCTTGGGTGATGTCATAATAATCCACACCGTTAAATTTTTTCATTTTATTAGCAAACTTGATCGCTTCATAAGCGGAAATCTTTCCAAATACCGCTCCTTGGCTGAGTGAATTACCTCCTAGTCTATTGGCGCCATTCACACCATTGTCTCCCGCTTCTCCAATGATGAAAAGCCCTTTGATATTGGTTTTTCCTATAACATCGGTTTGAATGCCACCCATAGTATAGTGCGCCACAGGTGTAACAGGAATCAAATCTTTGCTAGGGTCTATTTTTTTGAGTGTATGTACCCTCTTTTTGATGCTGATAAGTTTAGTATCGATCACCTCTTGAGGTATGTCTCTTAAATCCAAATAGACTTTATTGCCCTTTTGCATCTCTTTAAAGATAGCACGTGTAACAAAGTCGCGGGTATTAAGCTCATCTACAAAAGAGTCGCCGTTTTCATCAACCAGTTTTCCGCCCTCAGCACGTGCGGCTTCACTAAGTAGAAAGTTAGTTCCTTCTAAACCTGTGGGATGAAACTGAACAAACTCCAAGTTCATCGCTTTAAGTCCAGCTCTAAGCCCCATAGCGATAGCATCGCCTGTGGCATCTTTGACATTGGAAGTATAGTTTTTATAGATGGCGGCAAAGCCTCCTGTTGCTAAGATGATACTTTTGCCTTCACAAACAACCACTTTTTGACTCTCTTCATCAAAGAGCGTTATGCCAGAGATAATGTTGTTTTTGGTCATAAGGTTAATCACCATGTGATTTTTAATGATGTCTATCTCATAACTTTTGATTACCTCATATAAAGCTTTCATGATGGCAGGACCTGTTTCATCCGAGGCATAAACAGTACGTTTAAATTTGGAACCGCCAAAAGGTCTTTGGGCTAGTTTCCCATTCTCTAGTCTGTTAAACTCTACACCATAACCAACCAATTCTCTAACCGCAGTAGGTGCTTGTTCACAAAATATACGAATGGATTCTTCATTACCTATATCAACAGAGCTTTTGAGCGTCTCGTTGATGTGCTGAAAAATGTTATCGCTATCGCCCATGTTTCCAAAAGCAGCATTAATGCCACCCTTTGCCATAAATGAATTATTGGCTGATGGGGAAGATTTTGTTATTAGAACCACATTGGCACCAAGCTCTTTTGCCTCAATGGCAGCTCTCATTCCTGAGATACCACTGCCAACCACAATGACGTCGTATTTCATTTTTGTGCCTTTATGTTTCAAATATACCCATTAAGTATAGCTATAAATTGTCTTTAAAAAATATTCATGGGTTTTTTGTGAGTAATTAAGGGTTTATAAGTTACGTATTTACTCCTTTTTTCTCTAGTGCATGCTTTTTTTATTGGATCATATGTTATACTTATATCTATTTTAACAAAAGGTGATTTATTGAAACACTATTTCAATTAAATCTAAAC
>DKFS01000030.1:0-16965 GCA_002452855.1 Sulfurospirillum sp. UBA6790
CAAAACAGCCATGTGATACTATGTCACATTGCAGGAAAGATGAGGATGCATTATATTAAGATAATGCCAGGAGATACCGTGAAGGTGGAGTTGACCCCGTATAGTTTAGATAAAGGGCGTATAACATATAGGTATAAGTAAATTATTAGCTTAATTTGTGTATAATTTACCCCTTTTGTAAAGCTGTGTGAAGAATAATCGAAAAAAAACCACTGTTTTTTCGATTGTTGGTTTGAGATACATCATCAAACCTGTGACAGTTTAACTCAAAATTCCAGTGGAAAAAAAAGTTCAGGAGTCACAATGAAAGTACGACCTTCTGTAAAGAAGATGTGCGATAAATGCAAAGTGATCAAACGAAAAGGTATCGTTAGAGTCATTTGCGTAAATCCAAAACATAAACAGAGACAAGGATAAGCATGGCAAGGATTGCAGGTGTAGACCTTCCAATGAAAAAGAGAGTAGAGTATGGTTTAACATATATCTACGGCATAGGTTTGACAAGTTCTAGAGCTATTTTAACAGCAACTGGAATTTCGTTTGATAAAAGAGTTCATGAGCTAAGCGAAGATGATATTGCTGCGATTCGTAAAGAAATCCAAGCAGGATTCCAAGTAGAAGGTGATCTTCGTAAAAAAGTGGCTATGGATATTAAAGCTTTGATGGATATGGGAAGTTATAGAGGTCTTAGACACAGAAAAGGCTTGCCAGTTCGTGGACAAAAAACAAAAACGAATGCGCGTACCCGTAAAGGTAAAAAACGCACCGTTGGCGCAAAAGCTAAATAACGAAGTCTCAAAGGGAAACAGATGGCAAAAAGAAAAGTAGTACGTAAAAAAGTTGTTAAGAAAAATATTGCTAAAGGTATCATTTTTATCTCTGCAACATTTAATAACACTGTCGTAACTGTAACTGATGAGATGGGAAATGTTATTGCTTGGAGTAGCGCAGGTAGTTTGGGCTTTAAAGGTAGTAAAAAATCTACTCCTTATGCTGCTCAACAAGCCGTTGAAGATGCACTTACTAAAGCGAAAGAGCATGGTCTCAAAGAAATCGGTATTAAAGTTCAAGGACCGGGCAGTGGTCGTGAAACAGCGGTAAAAAGTGCTGGTACAACAGAAGGTATTAAAGTGTCTTTCTTAAAAGATATTACACCTCTACCACACAACGGCTGTAGACCTCCAAAAAGAAGAAGAGTGTAATTTCTCTATTGTGAGAATTATACTTTCTAAGAAACAAATAATTTTTTCGTTTACGCAATAGATTAGGAGAAAAAATGGCAAGATATAGAGGACCAGTCGAAAAGCTCGAGAGAAGACTTGGTGTTAGCTTGGCCCTTAAAGGTGAGCGCAGACTTGCTGGTAAGAGCGCATTAGACAAGCGACCATATGCCCCAGGCCAACATGGACAAAGAAGAGCAAAAATTAGTGAATATGGACTCCAATTACGTGAGAAACAAAAAGCTAAATTTATGTATGGAGTTTCTGAAAAACAATTCAGACGTATTTTTGACGAAGCAGCAAGAAGAGAAGGAAATACAGGTATTAACCTTGTCCTTTTAATCGAAAGAAGACTTGACAATGTTGTTTATCGTATGGGATTTTCAACAACAAGAAGATTTGCACGTCAATTAGTAACACATGGACATATTTTAGTGAATGGCAACAAAGTTGATATTCCTTCTTATGTTGTACGTCCAGGTGATAAAGTAGAAGTATGTGAGAAATCTAAAAATAATCCACAAGTCAAACGTTCTCTTGAATTGACACAACAAACAGGTATCGTACCATGGGTTGATGTTGAAAGAGAAAAAGCGATGGGTATTTTTACACGTATCCCAGAAAGAGATGAAGTAGTTATTCCGGTTGAAGAAAGATTAATCGTTGAGCTATACTCTAAATAATAAAGTAGGTAGCATATGAAAAAAATCAATACATCAGCTTACATGCCAACTGAAATTGAAGTAGAAACCATTGCATCAAACAAGGTTCAAGTGAGTGCCTATCCATTTGAATCTGGCTTTGCAGTGACATTGGCACATCCATTACGTAGATTGCTTCTTAGTAGTACTGTGGGATCTGCACCGACGGCTGTAAAAATTGAGGGCGTCACTCATGAATTTGATAGCATGCGTGGTATGCTTGAAGATGTTGCTCTTTTTATCATTAATCTAAAAAATATTCGTTTCAAAATCAAAGGCGATGAGAAACGTGTAGAAGTTAACTACTCATTTACAGGCCCTAAAGAGATTAAAGGTAGTGATCTTGCGAATGCACAAATTGAAATTGTAACACCTGATGCATATTTGGCTACAATCAACGAAGATGCTGAGTTCAACTTCTCTTTAATTATCGAAAAAGGGATCGGCTATGTTCCAAGTGAAAATATTAGAGGCTTGGTTGGAGAAGATTATATTGCGCTAGACGCATTTTTTACTCCTGTAAAAAGAGCTGTATATGATATTGAGAATGTTTTGGTTGAAGACAATCCTAATTATGAAAAAATTGTTTTTACAATCGAAACAGATGGCCTTGTATCTCCAATTGAGGCATTTAAAAATTCTTTGGAAGCAATGTATGCTCAAATGTCAGTATTTAATGGCATTTTAGATATTGCAGTAGCTCCAAAAAGTGAAAGTTCTAATGAAAGCGTAGAATTTGGAAAACTTCTTCAAAGTATTGAAGAGTTAAATCTGAGTGCACGTAGCTTTAATTGTTTAGACAGAGCAGAGGTTAAGTATATCGGTGAGCTTGCATTGATGAGCGAATTAGAACTTAAAAACCTTAAAAATCTAGGCAAAAAATCATTAGAAGAAATTAGACAAATCATGGAAGAAAGTGGTTATCCTGTTGGATACAACTTTTCTGATGAGACGGCAAGTTTGCTCAAGAAAAAAATTGAAGATTTAAAATCTGAAGCTAACGAGGGTTAATATATGAGACATAAGCATGGATATAGAAAGCTTGGTCGTACTTCATCACACAGAGCAGCGCTGTTGAAGAATATGGCTATTGCTGTTATTAAATATGAAAAAATCGAAACAACACTTCCAAAAGCAAAAGAGCTAAGAGGATATGTTGAAAAATTGATTACAAAAGCTGGAGTTGGTGGCGATCATGCACACAAAACAGTTTTTGCTGCACTTCAAGATAAAGAGTGTACAAAAAAACTTGTTAATGAAATCGCTCCTAAATATGTAGAGAGAAACGGTGGTTACACCCGTATCATTAAAACACGTATTCGTAAAGGCGATGCTGCGGCAATGGCCTTTTTAGAGCTTGTATAAATCTCTTTTATAGGTTTGGAAGAGTTCCTCTTTCAAACCTAACTTCTTGTTAAAAAATTTTATCCTTTTACTTCCCTTTCGCCCTCTTAAATTAAGTCCTTTTTAACTCAAACTATTGTTAAATTAGAAACTTTTGCTATAGGAGAATCTATGATACCATTTAGTGACGAAGAGTTGCTTCCCGTTGTTGAAAAATCACTTGAAAAGATTAAGCCCATGCTCGCTTTGGATGGCGGAGGACTAACCCTCTTAGGCATCAAAGAAGGTCGCGTTTACGTTCAATTGCAAGGAGCTTGCCAAGGATGTGCTTCAAGTGGCCAAACACTCAAATACGGTGTTGAGAGACAACTCAGAATTGATATTCACCCCGACCTTGAAGTTGTAAATATTTTACCTGGATCTGAACACGAATTTACATCAATAGGAGAGTAATGAGTACGTATTTTCAAAAAGGCGTTGATAAATTTTATGAAAAAAACTTTTCTGAAGCAATGTTACAATTTGCTCTAGCATTAAGTAATGATCCAAAATCGAAAGAAGCACGTATTGGTGCTATTTTGTGCGATATGGCCGTTCATAACGAAGAACAAGCAACCGCACTTTTTGAATACTATCTTTTAACCAGAGAAAATGGTGCTGAAGATTGTGAAGATGTCATGGAAGAGATTATAAACTCGGTTGAAAAACACAGTGAAAAAATTGCTCATTTATTTAAAGAAAATGATTTTGAAGCACGCATTAATGCCGAAAATGGTATTAAATACGATGATTTCATGGCCCTGATAGAATCGCGAGGCAGTTTTAAAGAAGCCTTTGAAGATATTATGTTTTCAACAAAAGTCATTATTTCAAAAAAAGAAGATTTTGTGGATTTTTTAGCAAAGCTGATTGAAAACGGATTCATTGAGATGTCGCTTAATTACCTTGAAAGTGCCGTCACGCTTTTTCCAAATGATGAACAACTACTCTCACTCATTAAAAAAGTACAAAAATAAAGAAAAACAGTGAAAATAGATTTACAAAATAGTGCGCCGTTTTTACATGTAACGGATAATTCGAACGAATGTAGTGCATCAAGTCTCTTTCTCATCACGGATCAAAATAAGCAATATATTGAGTCCGCTAAAAACAATGGTTGTGTGAAAACGATTACTGCACAAGAATGTTTAGACCTTCTAGGCATATCTCATAATATCAAAATTATAGGTATTACAGGAACAAATGGTAAAACGACAACAGCCGCCGCCATTTACTCGATTTTATTAGATATTGGGAAAAAAGTTGGTTTACAAGGAACGCGCGGTTGTTTTATCAATGACTGTCGTATCGAAGATAAAAGTCTTACAACACCGCCCATCTTGCAAACAATTAAAAATCTTAAAATGGCAGTCGAAGCTGGGTGTGAGTATTTTGTGATGGAAGTGAGTTCGCACGCTATTGTGCAAAATCGTATTGATGGGCTCTCGTTTGCACTCAAAATTCTAACCAACATTACGCAAGATCACTTGGATTTCCATAAGACGATTGATGAATATATCGCTGTTAAAAGTCGTTTTTTTGAAGATGACAGTGTAAAACTCATCAACAAAGATGAAAGTAAGATTCGCTTTAATCGTACGAATGCGATGAGTTATGGCATTGAACATCCTGCGACATATAAAGTGATTGCGTATTCTCTAAAAGATGGAATCAGTGCCGCCATTGCAAAAATTGATAAAGTCTATGATTTTGAATCTCCTCTGCATGGTTTTTTCAATCTGTATAATCTTTTGGCTGCGATTAGTGCTGTTGATATGTTAGGTGTTGCTCCTATGGAAGCTATCTGTGAAGCAGTAGAGCACTTTGGTGGTGTTGAAGGCCGTATGGAAGTGGTGAGCACTGAACCTTTGGTTATCGTCGATTTTGCGCATACGCCTGATGGAATGGAAAAAGTTTTAGAAAGCATGAAAGACAGAGAAATGGTGGTGGTATTTGGTGCAGGCGGTGATAGAGATCGAACAAAGCGTCCTAAAATGGGAGCGGTTGCACAAAGATACGCTCATAAAATTGTCGTTACAAGTGATAACCCTCGCTCAGAAGAGCCTTTGAGCATTATTCAAGAAATTTTGAGTGGAATGAGAGAAACAGAACAGTTACATGTCGAAGTAGATCGTGCTACAGCCATTGAAAAAGCACTGCGTATGCAAGCACCACATGAAGTCTTGTTGATACTGGGAAAAGGGGATGAGACGTATCAAGAGATACAAGGAAAGAAGCATGCCTTTGATGATCGTGAAGTTGCAAAAAAACTTATCCATCAATTGACTAAGCTAAAATAGGGTAAAATAAGAAAATTTGTTAAAGTTAAAGAGGTTAAAAAGCGATGACGCTTGAAATGTTATACAGTAAAATTCATCGAGCTACCGTAACAGATGCCAATCTTAATTATGTGGGTTCTATTACTATCGATAAAGAGTTAATAGAGGCCGCTCATCTTCGAATAGGGCAAAAAGTGGAAGTAGTCAATATTAATAATGGCGAACGCTTTACAACTTACGTCATTGAAGGCAAAGCAGGTCAAAAAGATATTTGTCTCAATGGTGCAGCCGCACGAAAAGCACATATTGGCGATAAAATTATTATCATTGCGTATGCTCATATGAATGAAGTTGAACTTGAAACATTCAAACCTACGGTAGTTCTTGTGGATGAGACAAATGCCATGGTTGAAGTGAGAGATTATATCTGATGTTCGATAACTTTGATTTTTCAAAAATGGGTGCAATGCTTGAAGAGGCTCAAAAACAGGCTCAAAAAATGCAAGAAGATGCTAATTCCAAAGAATTTACTGCGAAAAGCGGTGGAGGACTTGTTAGTATCAGCATGAATGGCAATAATGAAGTTATCGATATTACGATTGATGATTCATTAATGAGTGATAAAGAATCCTTACAAATTTTATTAATCAGTGCAATGAACGACGTGACTAAAATGGTTGAAGATAATAAAAAACTTGCCACAACTCAGATGCTTTCAAGCATTGGAGGATTTGGTTCAAAAAGCTAAGGGGTGACATGTGAAATACATAGGTTTTTTTATTCTTTTAATAGCTCAAATCGTTTTGGCTGCTGATGCTGAACTTCCTGCTCCTGCTTCAAAAGCAGAGTTCGTTTATCCAGATTTTTCACAATGCTATGACAAAAACAAACACTCTATTGTCTATTTTGGAACAACTCGTGCTGTTGCAATTAGTGAAAAACAAGCAGTTGCCTATTCAAAAGAGAAACCTAGTGTTCCTTATGTACGTTATGATTATCTTTCCCATTTATACCTTTTTGACTCTCCTAAGCCTTTAATGCCTATTAAATTAAAACCTACCAGCGAATTAAAAGTTGGTGAGTGGTTGGAAAGTCTGACGGACAATTCATTGATTGTCGTGAATGCATCAAAAATTGGTCAAACAACGAGCGAGCTTTTTGAATTTGCTGGTAAAGGCGAAATCAATAGTATTGTAGGTGGGTTGTGTTGTGAAATGTATGGCTTAGGCATCGGTGAGCAATTTTTCATAGCTTCTGAAGAATTAGAGCGTTTTATTAATGGTAAATCAATGGCCTATCCAGAATTTGGTGCCCGCTTTGCCGAGAATAATGAAAGTGTTGTCGTTGATTTTGTGGATCCAAATTTTAAAGCAGCAAAAATCAAAGCCGGTGATGTTATTACCGAACTCAATGGTCAAAAAATTAAAACATTGGCACAGTTGAATGATATTTTAAAATCACTCAAGGATACTTCTAAAATAAGTGCCAAAATTAAGCGGGATGGTGCATGGATAGAAGAAAATATTCGCGTTCCAAAACCTGAGCCTAAAAAAGTACCACTCCCTAAAAAGAAAGTACCATTACCAACGCCTAAAAAAGAGAGTTATTTACATACAAAAGGGTTTACATTTAATAATGATTTGCAGATTATTGATATTAAACATGGATCTTTCGCAGAGCAAAGTGGTCTAAAAATTGGGGACCGTCTCATGCAAATTAATGGGCAACCTGTTGGGAAAGTTGTAGAAGCAGATGCTTATTTAAATAACAAGCATGATGTTGAGACCAATCTGTTATTTGACCGTGATGATTTTCAGTTTTTTGTTACATTAAAACGTTAATAAAGGGTTTCGTTGATTTTACGTCATGAATTACTGGCTCGATTTGAGCATTTTTTACAAACAAACATTCCACAGATTGAAAGTTTTCATCCATATTTTAACCAAGCATTCCGTGAGATGCTCGATGTTGGTGGTAAGCGTTTCCGTCCTCTTTTATTGCTCAGTGTCGTTGAAAGTTGCAATCCTTTGCTCATACAAAACGCCTTGCCAGTTGCACTGGGTTTAGAGATGATGCACACGTATTCACTCATTCATGATGATTTGCCATGTATGGATAACGCAGCACTAAGGCGAGGTCATGCTACGTTACATGTCACGTATGACGAGACGACTGCTGTATTGGTGGGCGATGCACTGAATACGCATGCGTTTTATCTTTTAGCTAATGCTCCTTTAAGTGCTGAAGTTAAAATCAAATTGGTTTCGATTCTTTCAGGTGACGCCGGAATCTACGGCATGGTGCTAGGTCAAGCCATTGACTGCTTTTTTGAGGACAAACATCTTAATGTGGATGAGCTTACCTTCTTGCATCTGCACAAAACAGCCAAACTCATTGCCGCTTCATTAGCGATGGGCGCAGTTATCTGTGATTTAGATGCTGCATCGCAAGAAGCACTGTATCATTTTGGACTCAAATTAGGACTTTTATTTCAAGTGCAAGATGACATTATTGATGCAACATTGACAAGCGAAGAAGCAGGCAAACCCACGTTGAATGACGGGCATAAAAACTCATTTGTGAATTTGTTGGGTTTACACGGTGCAGAGAGCGAAAAACAAAAGCTTTTACAAGAGCTTGATAGAGAACTAGATAAGCTAGATACGGCTTTGTCAGAAAGACTAAAAGGTATCGTTACTGACTATTTTAAAGGATAAGTATTATTATGGAAAATCTAAAAATGTTAAAAAAACAAGCGGATACGATTCGTTTTCTAGCAGCCGATATGGTTCAACGTGCCAACAGCGGACACCCAGGTGCGCCTATGGGACTGGCAGATATTGTGACTATTTTAGCACGTCATATTTCGCACAATCCAAAAAATCCAAAATGGTTGAACCGAGATCGTCTCGTTTTTAGTGGTGGACATGCCTCCGCGCTTGTGTACTCTTTTTTACATTTAACAGGTTATGACTTAAGCCTTGAAGATTTAAAAAATTTTAGACAATTAGGAAGTAAAACACCAGGCCATCCAGAATACGGTGACGTTCCCGGTGTTGAAGTCACAACGGGACCTTTAGGACAAGGCATCTCTAATGCCGTTGGTTTCGCGATGGCTTCTAAATATGCTTCAGCTATTTTAAATACACCTACGGCTGAAATTATCACACATAAAGTCTATTGTTTATGTGGAGATGGCGATCTTCAAGAGGGTATCAGCTATGAAGCGTGCTCGCTTGCAGGACATTTAAGTTTAGATAATTTGGTAGTGATTTACGATAGCAATGCTATTACGATTGAGGGTGACACTTCTATTGCTTGGAGCGAAGATGTTAAACGTCGTTTTGAAGCACAAGGTTGGGAAGTATCGCGTATTGATGGTCACGATTACGATGAAATCAATACCGTTTTAGAAAAATCAAAAGAACAAACAAAACCTTATTTAATTATTGCCGATACAACCATCGCTAAAGGTGCATGTAAAATGGAAGGTAGCCATCATGCACATGGCGCTCCCTTGGGATGCGATGAAATTAAAAATGCCAAAATAAAAGCAGGATTTGACCCTGAAAAAGAGTTTCACGTCGATGAAGATGTCAAAGCACGCTTTAGTTGTGCTCTTGAAAAAGGTGACCTTGCAGAAGCACAATGGAATGCGTTGATTAAAAATAGTGTGAGCGCTGAGCAAAAAGACCTTTTAGCCTCATTACAGAACCCTGATTTCTCAAAAATTGAGTGGCCTGTGTTTGATGCAGATATTGCTACACGTGATAGTAATGGTAAAATTTTGAATGCCATCGCAAAAGCAATCCCTGGATTTTTAGGGGGTAGTGCTGATTTAGGACCATCCAATAAGAGCGAACTCAATGGCATGGGTGATTATCCATTAGGTCGCAATATTCACTTTGGAATTCGTGAACATGCAATGGGTGCGATTAACAATGCATTTGCACTGTACGGACTGTTTATTCCTTTTGCGGCAACGTTTTTTATCTTTAGTGATTATATGAAACCTTCCGTTCGTTTGGCGGCATTGATGAAATTAAAGAATTTTTATGTCTGGACACACGATAGTATTGGTGTCGGCGAAGATGGACCAACACACCAACCTATTGAGCAACTCAGTCAATTTAGAGCGCTTCCAAATTTTTATGTTTATCGCCCATGTGATGGAAGAGAAAATGTTAAATCTTGGCAAAAAGCGCTTAGTATGCAAGCGCCATCGGCTTTTGTTTGCTCACGTCAAAAACTCAAAGCTTTAAAAGATGATCGTGCATATGGGGATGTTGAAAATGGTGGATATTTGCTTAAAAAACGCGATAATGCTACAGTGACCTTGCTTGCCAGTGGTAGCGAAGTCTATATGGCTCTTGAAGTTGGGTGCATGCTGACAAAAATGGGTGTTGTCACAAACATCGTGAGTGTGCCTTGTTTTGATCTCTTAGTAGAGCAAGAGCAAGCGTACATCAACACCATTATTGATCCGAAAACAAAAACATTTGCTATTGAAGCGAGCGCTGGTGTTGAATGGTACCGATATGCTGATGAAGTGATTGGTATGAAACGTTTTGGAGCGAGTGGTCCTGCGGAGCTTTTATTTGAGAAATTTGGCTTAACAGCGGATAGTGTAACTGAAAAAATATGTGCAACATTAGGCGTAGTTTATCAAAAAAGTAGCGATACCGGTTGTAAGTGTTAGTATGAATAGAACCATTATTTTTGATCTCGATGGTACGCTTTTAGATACGTTAGAAGATATTGCTATTAGCGCAAATTTTGCTTTAACGTCTTTAGGTTTTAAACAAGAGCCTAAAGATGCCTACCGTTATTATGTTGGCGAAGGTGTTTTTAAATTATTTGAAAATATTTTTGCCAACGACCCACAATCTGAAGAGACGATTCAAAAAGCTGTTGCACTTTTTGAAGAGCATTACGCCAAACAGTTTTATCAAAATACGAAACTCTATGATGGCATCAGTAAGATGCTGACTTTTCTTCAAAAACGTGGCTTTAAAATGGCAATTCTTTCCAATAAACCCGATAGCTTTACAAAAATGTGCGCGCTTAAGTATTTAAGAGCATGGCACTTTGATGTTGTTTTTGGTGCGCGTAAAGAGGTTCCTAGAAAGCCAGACCCTACGAGTGCACTAGAAATTGCGCAGCTTTTACATGTAAAAGTAGAAGAGTGTTTTTATCTAGGCGATACGATGATTGATATGCAAACGGCAAATCGTGCAGGCGCAATTGCATTGGGCGCATTATGGGGCTTTAGAGATGCTGAAGAGTTGCAAAAACATGGAGCAAAATACCTTTTAAACTCCCCCAGCGAAGTGATTAAACTCCTCGCTGAGGTTTAGGCTTTAAGTGTTTAGGATTTAAATTTTCCTAGCTCATTGTTGAGGTTTTCCGTCATGACATGTAAATGCTCACTGGCTTGAGAAACATTGTCAATACTGCCTACATTTTCTTTTGAAATGACATTGATTTTTTCAATTTCTGTCACCATGCCTTTAATTTGCTTTGCGGTATCGACAAAGCTATTGACGGTCATGTAGGTATCTTCAATCGTCTTTTTAATCGTTGCATCAATCGTATTCATCCCACTTTGAAGCTCGTTGGAAATGTTAGCTAAATCATTCACTTCATTAGCATTAGCTGCAATATCTGTATTGGCATCCATAATGGATTGAACCACGACATTAATCGTTGCATCAATTTCTACCAAGCTCTTTTGGGTACGTTCAGCCAATTTTCTTACTTCATCGGCAACCACGGCAAATCCACGTCCATGTTCACCTGCACGTGCTGCTTCAATAGCGGCATTAAGGGCTAAGAGATTGGTTTGGTCTGCAATATCACGAATAATACTTAACACCTCTTTGACCTCATTAGCATTTTGGCTCACGGTATTAAGACGTTCTGCTAAATTTTGTTCTTTTGTTGCAGTAAGTTGCATGGTACGTTCAAGATGTTCTGCTTGATTTTTAACCGTATTGATATCCAGTTCTGTTTTACGCAACGCTTCTTGTGAAATGGTTGCTTTTTCAACAGAGGCTTCTATCGTTTGCGTAAGTGCAATGCCATTGTCTTTTGTTTGCGTAACAATTTTTGACTCGGTATCTGCGTTGCGTACGACTTCAGAGGCGGTACGAGAGAGCTCTTCGGAAATAGAAGCATTTTCATTACTAATCGTTTTTGATTTTTTTACGATTTCATGAAGCTTTTCAATAAAGAGATTAATATTGTGTGATACTTGACCAAATTCATCGTTGCTATGAACTTCAAGACGTTGTCTTAAATCACCTTCACTGCTAGAGAGGTCTTTTACGACATCATTTAACTCTTCTAGCGGTTTCAATAGTTTTTTAATTAAAAAAATCATGACGATAATAGAGAGCAAAAGCATCCCAATTCCAATGAAAAGGAGTTGTTTCATTTGAATATCTAAGAAATGATACGCAACCGCTTTATCAAACGTAATACAAGGTTTCCAACCCGTTTCATTAGAAAGTTTAAATGCTAAAACCTTTTCTTGACTATCTGAGGTATAGTTGATAATCGCCTCTTTTTGACCACCTAATTGTTGCGCTAGTTGAGGGTTGAGTGTTTTTAAATCTTTTCCAACCATCTCTTTATTAGGATGGGCTAATATAATATTGGCAGAGTCTAATAAAATGCCATAACCTCCATTAAATTGAACATCCTCAATCGCTTTGACAATAGTATCTAGCGCAACAGATGTTGCCACAACGGCTATGAGTTTATTGTCTTTATAAATAGGTGCATAAATAGCCACAACATACTTTTTGAGTGAAGCACTAATATAAGCATTCGTCGCTCCAGCTTTTCCTTTCTCTTTTGCATCTTTATACCAAGGGCGTATACGCGCATCAAACCCTTTAGGTGCTTTTTTCTCTCCTGCATACACCATTTTACCATCAGCTTCATAGCCAACAAAAGTATCGAGCCCGTTAATACTTTTAGTTAAGTGAAGTAGTTGGTCATTTAGTTCAGTGTCATTCATAGTTTCAAGTGCTTGAAGTTTGATAGCCGTTGCACTCACGACATCCCGTTTCGCCTCGACCCACAAGTCAATGTAATCTGTCAAAGAGTTTGAAGCTATTTGTAGGCTACTTTCTATTTGTGTGATACTGTTTTGTTTTGTTTCAATATAATTAACAATTCCAAAAGCTGTAAGACTCACACACATTAATAGCGCAATAATGAGGGTTACTTTCGTTTTGAAGTGCATGGCAACTCCTTTTTTAATGATGTACAAAACATTTCATTATAGCATTTAAGAGTTGTTAAAAAGTCGTTAGATAAACATAGGGTATAAAAGCGTACTAAATTTGAGTGAAGGCGATACACAAAGCCAAGCAGATGCTTGGCTTTAAAAAACAATTATGACTTAAACTTGCCCAGTTCGTTGTTGAGATTTTCCGTCATAACATGTAAATGTTCACTGGCTTGAGAGACATTATCGATGCTACCGACATTCTCTTTAGAGATGGCATTAATCTTTTCTATCTCCTCCACAATGAGTTTGATTTTATCGGAAGTCTCAATAAAGTTATCCACATTATAGTGACTCTCATCAATGGTTTTATGAATAATATTCGCCACATTATTCATCCCTTCTTGCAACTCATTGGACAAGGTTGAAAGGGCATGTACATCTGCCGCATTAGCAGCAATATCTGTATTGGCATCCATAATGGATTGAACCACGACATTAATGGTGGCATCAATCTCGACTAAACTCTTTTGAGTACGTTCAGCCAATTTTCTTACTTCATCAGCAACCACAGCAAATCCACGGCCATGTTCACCTGCGCGTGCTGCTTCAATAGCGGCATTAAGGGCTAAGAGATTGGTTTGGTCTGCAATATCACGAATAATACTTAACACCTCTTTGACCTCATTAGCATTTTGGCTCACGGTATTAAGACGTTCTGCTAAATTTTGCTCTTTGGCTGCGGTGGCTTGCATGGTATTTTCCAACTGCTCGACTTTGGTTTTTACGCCTGCAATATCCCCTTGTGTTTTACGTAAAGCTTCTTGAGATGATTTTGCTTTACCCACCGATGCTTCAATATTTTTAACTAATGCGATACCTTCTTCTTTGGTATGTTCTACAATCTTCGATTCGGTATCGACATTTTTAACCACTTCAGAGGCGGTACGAGAGAGCTCTTCTGAAATAGAAGCATTTTCGGTACTAATGGTTTTTGATTTATTGACAATTTCATGAAGCTTTTCAATAAACTTATTGATATTACGAGAGACATGGGAGAATTCATCATTAGCAGATACATTCAAACGCTGTCTTAAATCACCTTCACTACTGGATAACTCTTCTACTACATGATTCAAGGTATCCAGTGGTCTTAACAATGCTTTAATCAGCACCACCATGATCCCGATGGAGAATGCCAGCATAAAAAATCCTAGCACTATTAAATCTTTGATTTGCGAGGTTAAAAAACGATACGCTTCGTCTTTATCAAATGTAATGCCAGGAATCCATCCACTCTCCTTAGAGACTTTAAATGCAAAGATTTTATGCTCATTATTAAACTCATAGCTCAATAACCCTTCTTTCATATCGCCGAATTTAGATGCCAAGATGGACTCTTTATTTAAGCGCTCTTTATCAGGATGTGCAATAATAATTTTTTTCGTATCCAAAAGCATTCCATAACCACCGTTAAAATTGACATCACCTACGGTTTTAACTAACGTATCTAGTGTAATGTCAATACCGATAACCCCTTTGAATTGATGATTGGATATGATAGGTGCCATAATTGTTACCATTAAGACTTTAGCGGTTGCTCCGATGTAGGCATCGGTAATGCCTACTTTTCCTGTCTCTTTCGCCTGTTTGTACCAGGGTCTTAGCCGCGGGTCATAGCCTACTTTTTGTGCTTTACCGCTTCCATAAATCATTCTCCCATCTTCAAATCCTATGTAAGATTCAAGTGCATCACAAGTGTGCATAAAATTGTTGAGTTGCTTTTGCAGCTCTTTTTCATCCATAGAAGTGCTATTGTCTAAGGAATGCGCCGCACCATCCACACTTTTTTTGGTAGAAGCTATCCACAAATCAATATAATCTGTCAATGAACGCGACGCCATTGTGAGACTTTTTTCAACTTGGGCAATGCTATTTTTTTTCGTATCTATGTAGCTAAAAAAGCTAAAGATACTCAGGCTTAAAAACATTAATGCAGAAATACTCAAGATAATTTTGGCTTTGAACGACATATCCATTCTCCTTTTGGTGTCACAAAACATTAATGAATTAGTTTACTCATTCAAAAAGATTTGAAAATGACTTTTGCATCACTTTTGTGAAAAAAGTTTGAGGTATTCATACTAAAGAAACAACAAGCAAGATTTTGTTACAATCACTTCTAAAACTCCACTTTTAGAGGATTATCTATGTTACTTTTGACACCAGGGCCAACACCGGTTCCTGAAGCGGTTCGTATGGCAATGAGCACGCCTACGATTCATCACAGAACACCAGAATTTGAGGCTATTTTTGAGCAAGCCAGAGGTTATTTAAAAAAACTTTTTGATATGGAAGAGGTTCTTATGTTGGCTTCTAGTGGCACAGGTGCCATGGAAGCATGTGTTCTTCATTTATGCCAAAGTAAAGCAGTTGTTGTTAATTCTGGTAAATTTGGTGAGCGCTTTGGCAAAATTTGTGCTGCGTACAATAAACCATTTGTTGAAATTAAGAATGAGTGGGACACTCCTGTGAGTGTTGAAGCCATTGTTGAATTGGTTAAAAATGACTCAAGTATTGATGCGATTTGTATGCAAGTGTGTGAAAGTGCAGGCGGTCTTCGTCATCCTATCGAGGCGATTGCAAAAGCGGTTAAAGAGATTCGCTCTGATGTTATGATTATTGCCGATGGCATTACGGCAGTGGGTGTCGAAAAAGTGGATATCACGAATATCGATGCGCTAATTTCTGGTAGCCAAAAAGCATTGATGTTACCCCCGGGACTTGCCTTTATTGGGCTCAATGCTAAAGCCCTTGAAATCATCGAAAATAGTGGTGGTGTAGGGTACTATTTTAATCTCAAAATTGAATTGAAAAATCAACGTAAAAATACAACGGCTTGGACAGCGGCTACAACATTGGTGATAGGACTTGTTGCCATGTTTAAAGTGATTGACGATGAAGGTGGACTTGAAAAGCTGTATGCCGATACGCAAAAACGTGCCCATGCAACCAACGAAGCACTGAAAGCTTTAGGGTTACATATCTATCCAAAAGTGCCTGCTCCTTCTATGAGTGCGGTATTGCACGATGACGCTGCGAAGATTCGCAAGATTTTGAAAAGCAAATATGGTGTCAATATGGCGGGTGGACAAGACCATATCAAAGAGACACTTTTTAGAATTAACCACATGGGTCTTGTGAATGTATATGAAACTGCGTGGACGCTCAATGCCATTGAAATGGCGCTCAGTGAACTTGGAAAACGCTCTTATGATGGCACCGCCAATAGAGTTTTTACTCAAGAATTTTACAAATAGGTTGATAAATGATTTATGAGCACGAAATACCCACAGGGAGTAAGCTCTACTTTGGAGAGAGTGCGAAACTAAAGAGAGAACTCGAAAAAGTTGCTAGCGAACTTTTACATGAAGCTGGCTTTGAAGAGATAGTGACACCATTTTTTTCCTATCATCAACATCAAAGTATTGATGAAAAAGAGTTATTGCGTTTTTCAGATGAAGAAAATCATATTGTCTCTTTGCGTGCGGACAGTACAATGGACGTGGTAAGACTAATTACCAAGCGTGTTGAACGAAGTACCAATCATGCAAAATGGTTTTACATTCAGCCTGTTTTTCGCTATCCGAGCCATGAAGTGCATCAAATTGGTGCCGAGTTGATTGGTGAAGAAAATTTGAGTTTAAGTATTGCAACCTGTCTTGGAATTTTTGAAAAATTTGGATTGCCTTCACTTTTACATGTAAGTAATATCAATATTCCAAAAATCTTATCTGAGATGCTTAAGCTTGATTTGGCTGTTTTTGAAAAAGGCGAACTTCAAAAACTTTTAGCCCTAAATATTCCATGGCTTACGAAATTAACCTGTTTACAAACCCTTGATGAACTGGAAGCAGTAATTGATGAAGTACCCCTCGAACTCAAAGGCGAATTAGAAAAACTTAAAAAGCTTTCAGAGCATTTGCCTGCATGCAATGTTGTTTATTCACCATTGTATTACGTCAAAATGCGCTATTATAATGCATTGTTTTTTAGGTTTATTCATAAAAATTTCACATTAGGTTCTGGTGGAAGTTATGACTGTGAGGGCATTGGCTCGAGCGGTTTTGGACTTTATACCGATG